>JBBRBE010000025.1:0-48023 GCA_038206175.1 Chloroflexia bacterium | reverse complement strand
CGTGAAGGGTGGGCCGCAGTTTACCCATATTTCCTACGACGATTTTCGGATTATCCGCACGAACCTGCTGGAAGGCGGGAACGCCAGCCTCAAAGACCGCCTCGTGCCTTACACGGTTTTTATTGACCCACAGCTAGGCCGGGTCGGACTGACCGAACAGGAAGCCCGTAAAGAAGGCCGCAATATCAAGATCGCTCGCATGCCCATGAATTATGTGGCGAGAGCGTTAGAACTGGACGAGGCCCGCGGCCTGATGAAAGTGATTGTGGATGCCGAAACGAGCCAGATTTTAGGGGCGGCAATCCTGGGGTTGGAAGGCGGCGAAGTTATGGCGATGCTGCAAATTGCCGTAATGGGCAAGTTACCTTACACCAGCCTCAAAGAAGCGGTCTTTGCCCACCCCACCCTGGCCGAGTCGCTCAACAATTTATTCGGCTATTTGGAATAATTTTGGGATAAATATAAAATGAAAGAGACTAATCGTACCCGGTTTGTCACCCTGCTGGAATGCCTGGTAGCTCTGGTGATTTGCCACGCCGCTCAGGTTTTGCCGCCACCGCTCCTGTGGGTGGTATCGGCAACCCTGGGCCTGATGGTCTTGAACCTGCTGGTGGGCTTCGTGGGCGACCGACCTGTGCGCCACGGCCCGGCAGCCTTGCCGCGTCACGACCTGGCCCGCCTCCGCAAGATGCATCGGCGCGGAGATGGGTAAGAAGCAGGTTGGCTATACGGTTACTCGTCATGGATAAAATTAGCTATGGAGCTAAAAGGTTAGACTGGGAAAATAAGCAAGTATGACGATTGATGCTCTGGCTCTGGCGGCAATCCGTACCGAAGTTACGGAGCTTGCCAGGGGCTGCCGGATCCAAAAGATTATTCCGACCGGGCCGCTTTCGATTGTGCTGGAAGTGTACAACCCGACCCGGCGGACCCGCGTACAACTGTTGATGTCGGCGGACGCTCAGAACGCCCGCCTGCACCTGGTAAAAGAAAAGGTTAGCCAGCAACCGGGCGAACCGACCCCTTTTTTGCTGCTCCTGCGTAAGTACGTGCGTTACGGCATCCTGACCGCTATCGAGCAACTGCCGTTCGAGCGGATCGTGCTGTTGACAATTGAGAAGAAATTCCCGTCGGGCAAAAAGCCTCACTTTGGAGCCGCCGGGGCCGCACCCACTCGCGCCGAGGAAGACCCGACCCAGGATGAGGACGGCCAGGACGAAGAGGCCGACGAAAATGCCGCCGACCTGGAAATTTATCAATCCAAAATCGTCTGCGAGATGATGGGCCGGCACAGCAATATCATGATCTTGAGCGACGAGGACGTGATTATTGACGCGATCAAGCGCGTCGCGCCCTTCAAGAACCGCTACCGACTGATTCTGCCGCATCAACCCTATGTCGCGCCGCCGCCCCAGGAAAAGCGACCTTTTCACCTGGAGTCTCCGGCCAGTTTCTCCCGAATGATGGATGGGCTGACCCAGAAGGGGCCGGAAGCCAGCCTGTGGCAAACGCTGGTCAGCACTTTCGCCGGGGTCGGGCCGCAACTGGGCCGCGAACTGGCCTTTCGGATGGCCGAAGCAAAGGGGATGACCGGCACGGGCGAAACCCCCGAACCAAAGCTGCGGGATTTCCAACGCTGGGAAGTCCTTTACAGCGAAATGCGCGTCCTGCTGCGACCGCTCAACCCGAATTACACGGTGGGTGAAGAAGTTTTGAAGCCCTCGCTGGTACAAGACGAAGACGAGGAGATCGTGGCTTTTGCTCCCTACGAATTGCATCAGTACCGGGGGCGCAGCCTGGAACCCGAAGCGGTCGAAAGTGTCAGTCTGGCTGCCGAACTTTTCTATAGCCAGAGCGAAACCGTCGGCGGGCAGTCGCAGCGCAAAGCCCAGGTACGCGCCCAGATCGAGGAACATCAGGAGCGATTACGGCGGCGCATTTCTTCGATGGAAGCTTCGATTAAGAAAGCCCAGGGAGCCGACGAACTCAAGCACAAAGGCGAAACGATCTATTCGCACCTGTGGGAAATCGAACCGGGCCAGAGCATGTTAGTGGCGGACGGTTTCAAAATCGCGCTTGACCCGGATCGTACCGCCAGCGAAAACGCCCAGCACTACTTCCGCGAGTACGAGAAAAGCCGTCAGGCTATGGCGGGTGTGCCGGAACTTCTGGAAGAAGCTCGTTACGAAAATAGTTACCTCGACGAAATGCTGACCGCTCTCGATCTGGCCGAAAGCTTTGAGGATGTGACGGGGATCAAGGCCGAGCTAGGCGAGAACGGTTACGGCTCGACCGACAAAAAGGAAATTGCTAAAGCTAAAGCAAAAACGTCTCGGCCTCGCAAGCGCAAGTTGCCCCAAACGCCGACTTTCACCTCGCCGGACGGCTTCACAATCTTTGTGGGCAAAAGTGCGCAGCATAACGACTTTGTAACCTTCGAGTTAGGCGAAAAGCCGGACGTCTGGCTGCACGCTCGTGGCATCCCCGGTTCACACGTCATTATCAAAACCGGCGGGCGCGATGTGCCGGATACCACGCTCGAAATGGCGGCATCGCTGGCGGCTTACTACTCGAAGGGTCAGACCAGCACAAAAGTCGAAGTGGTCTACGCGCCACAAAAATACATTCGCAAAGTCAAAGGCCCGCATCCGGGCCTCGTCACTTACAGCCAGGAGTTCGGCGCGATCAACGCCCGTCCGCAGTCATTCAAGGGCAAGAAGAAAAGTAGCCCGGCCTAAAGGGTTATTTCGGGGCGGGCCGGAGTAAGGCCCGCCAGAGCAGCCAGCCACTCAGGACGAAAGACGCTCCGAAAAGCAGGTACGAGTCGCGCACCCAGATGTCGGGGTAAGCTCCCAGAAGGAAAACCTCGAAATTAGCTCCCGCAGCCACACTTAGCAACCCAAAAGCCAGGGCCAGACTGCGCCAGCCAAGCGGACGTAGCACCAGCGAGGCTCCCCAGACCCACACCAGCAACACGAGGTACTGCGGGCTAAAAATGCGATTGGCAAGGGTAAAGACGGCCACTCCCACCAGTCCGGCGGCAGTCCAACCCCCAAACGCCTGGGTTGCCGCCCGCACCGGCCAGAGCCGCCAGGCGGTCAGGGCCAGGACGAGGGCCGTCAGGCCGAGTTGGGCCAGGAGCAGCGTATTGTTGCCCAGGAAAATACGGCTCGGTTCACCCCAGGGTTTATCTGGTACGGCGTGAAACGGATCGAGGAAGCTCGTTTGCAGCAAAAACCAGAAACTTTCGCCGATCAGCCGACGGCTTCCCTGAAACCTGTAAGGGTAGAGCAAAGCCTCGCTATTGAGGAGCCAGGCCGGAAGCGTAACGAGCAGGCCGGTCAGGGCCGAGGCGAGGGCAAAGCGTAGAAGGCCGGGCCATTGCCGCGTCCGCCCGAATGCTGCCGCCAGCCAGGGCCAGATCAGGCCCGGTAGCCACTTGACAAACACTCCCAGAGCAATAAAACTTCCTGCGACAGCGACGCTCCAACCCCAGCGTCGCCGAGCGGCCAAACCGCGCACCCCCTGCCAATCGCCTGGCATCACCAGATAAACCGCTCCCAGCAAGAGAGCCGTCGGAGCTATATCAAAGCGGGTGTAACCCCAGCGCAACAGGGCCGGGCAACCCGCCGCGAACGCCGCCAGCAGGAAAGCCGCCCGTGCCTGGCCCATCTTGCGCCCCAGACCCCACAGAGCCACAGCCGCCCCCACTCCGCACAGCGTCATCAGGAGCGGGAAAACCCAGTAGAAGGTCTCGCGGTTAGAGCCAGCAAGCACCACTCCAAGCCAGAAAAGCGGCAAGCTTAACTGCGGATATTCGGCCCACTGGCCTTGCGGGTTGGTCGGCCAGCGTCCCTCGACCAGAGCCTGACCGTAACCGTAGAATAACCCGATGTCTTCGTCCCGGCCAAAGAGCGGGCGCGGGTCGGTCGGGCCGAGCGGGGCCGAGTAGCGCAACACGATATTCAAGAGGTTGGGTAGTAGCACCAACCCGACCAGGGCCAACCCGGCCCAGCGTCCCCGGTAAGGCTGATCGTCTTGCGGTCTGCGCCAGAGCCACCAGGCTCCCCCCGCGTAAAGCAGCCCGAACCCAGCCGTCAGCCAGGCGTAATTAGGAGCCTGGGCCGGGCGTTTGAGATTGCGAGTCCAGTCTACTGGCAACCAGGCTCCCAGCATTGCTGCCGCCAGCAGCAACCCGATCAAAAGCCAGTCCTGCCAACCGAAACCAGGGCGGGAAACGCTGGAACGGGCGGATAGAGTGGCAGAGGCAGCCGGAGAGAGGCCGGAAGGGGCAATCGGCGGGATATCAGTATCGGCGGGAGTGAGCTTTTTCATGGGCTGTATCTTAGCAGGGAGAAAGAAGCTTGTCCAACGCCTGAGTTTAGTTGATAATTTGATTTTGATAATGAAGGTGGTGAAGGTGGTTCAGCCTGAGAAACGCCCGTTCAGAGGGAGATTAACCTGAACTCGTGGCGGTATTTTCGAGGCTCCAAAACGGCGCGTTACAAACGCTTTTAAGGAGAAAGGTAAATCGCCAGGTATTGACTTTTAGCCAGAAAAGAGTAAAGTGGAACTATCAATCAGTCAGTCCCGGCCTTGAATTATGTCGGGCGTTGTGATTATGGGAGCTGTTTTTCGCTGGGTTCATCAGCACACCTTAGTTTGCTCCTGTTCCCCCCCACGCCTATAAAATGTGTTAAAATTTATAACTATTTTAGTGTGACTGCCGTTTTGCCGCCCTTTTTCCTATTAAATGTCTTTGCCGGACGGCACCTGGCCTGAAGGAGATTTGGTTAGAATGAGTGCAAAACCCACTACCCTCGGCGAATTACGCGAGAGCGGCTATACCCCTCGCACCGTCAAAGAGGAAATGCGTAAAAATCTTATTGAGAAAATGCGCCGGGGCGATGATATTTTTCCCGGCATTATTGGATACGAAGAGACTGTAATCCCACAGATCGAAAACGCAATCCTGAGCGGGCAGGATATTGTGTTTCTGGGCGAACGCGGCCAGGCTAAAACCCGGATTGCCCGCAGCTTGATCAATTTGCTGGACGCCGAAGTTCCGGTCGTCACCGGGGGCGACCTGAACGACGATCCCTTAAACCCTATTTCAGCCCAGGCGCGGGCCATCATCGCCGAACACGGCGATAAAACCCCGATTGAGTGGTTGCCACGCGAACGGCGTTACGGCGAGAAACTGGCGACGCCCGATATTACAATCTCCGATCTGATCGGGGAGGTTGACCCGATCAAAGTAGCCGAAGGCCGCTATCTTTCGGATGAACTGACGATCCACTACGGCCTGATCCCACGCACAAACCGGGGTATTTTCGCCCTGAACGAATTGCCCGACCTGGCCGAACGAATTCAGGTAGGTTTGCTTAACATTATGGAAGAGCGGGACGTGCAGATTCGAGGCTACAAAATCCGGCTCGACCTGGACGTGTTCGTGGTGGCAAGTGCCAACCCGGAAGATTACACCAACCGAGGCCGCATCGTCACTCCGCTCAAAGACCGCTTCGGCAGCGAAATTCGCACCCACTACCCGCGCACGATTGAGCATGAAATCAGCATCATCGAGCAAGAAGCCCAGCAGTTCAAGACCGATGGCATCAACTTGATCATACCACGCTTTATGAAAGAAGTAGTGGCCGAAGTGACCCACGAAGCCCGCCGCAGTGCCGACGTCAGCCAGCGTAGCGGGGTGAGTGCCCGCGTCACTATCAGCAACTACGAGAACATTATCTCGAACTCGCTCCGCCGGGCGATCCGCCTGGGCGAAAGTGCCGCCGCGCCGCGCATTTCCGACCTGCACGCGATTGTCAGCAGCACTGCCGGTAAGATCGAGCTTGAGACGGTCGGGGACAACAAAGAAGAGCGGGTAGTCGAGAAGCTGATCCAGAAGGCTATCGTGGCGGTCTTCAATCGCTACTTTAGTGTGGTAGAGTTCGACCAGGTGGTGCGCGGCTTCGATGCCGGGCTGAACATGGAAGTTTCGGAACTGATGCCCTCGATGGAGTACGTGCATCAGGCCGCCGAGGTAGACGAACTCAAGAAAGCCGTCGCCAAGCTAGGAGCGCAGGGTAGCCCGGTCACGGTCGCCAGTGCAGTCGAGTTTGTGCTGGAAGGGTTGCACCTGAGCCGCAAGCTTAACAAGGATCGCACCGAGGGCAAAGCTCGCTACCGTCGCTAGAACTTCTAGGGAAAACTTCATATCAGAAAGCAGTAACACATTATGCTTTATAAATATTCGCGCTGGGATGGAACCCAGCAGGTCTTCCCCTTTGATGCCGATGAGGTGATGGAAGCCCTCAGCGAAGACCTGATGAATGATAACTACAACGACTTGATGAGCGCGATGCAAAAGCTCTATCGCTGGGGGTTCGATAACCAGATGGGCGAACGCATGGCCGGGTTGCAAGAGATGCTCGACCGACTGCGGGCCAAACGCCAGCAGCAGATGAGCCGCTACGACCTCGATTCGGTGATGCAGGACATCCGCGAGAAACTAGACCGGGTGGTGCAAACCGAACGGCAAGGCTTGCAAAAACGGCTGGACGACACCGCCGACTCTGACCAGAAGGAACTGCGGAACATGCTGGAAAAGCAGGTTCAGAAAAAGCAGCAGCACCTCGACAAGTTGCCCCGCGACCCCGGCCAGCAAATTCGCCAGCTAAACGACTACGAGTTTATGGATGCCGACGCCCGACAGCAGTTCCAGGAGCTTATGCAGCAGGTGCAGCAGCAGATCATGGGCAGCTACTTCCAGGGCATGAAGCAGGCGATGGAGAACATCACCCCGGAGCAGATGAAGGAAATGCGCGAGATGATCCAGGAGCTAAATCAGATGCTTCAGGACAAAGCGCAGGGTAAAGAGCCGAAATTTCAGCAGTTTATGCAAAAGTACGGCCAGTATTTCCCGCCCGGCATCACCAGCCTGGACGAACTGGTCAAGCACCTGCAACGCCAGATGGCCCAGATGCAATCACTCATGAACTCGATGTCGCCGGAGCAACGCCGCCAGCTTGAGAGCATGATGAGCGCGATGATGCGGGACGACCGCATGCGGCTTGACCTGGCTCGACTGGCTTCTAATCTGGAACAGCTTTACCCGATGCGAAGCCCGATGGGGCAGCGTTATCCTTTCCAGGGCGACGAAAGCCTGGGCCTGGGCGAGGCAATGGACTTGATGAGCCAGTTGCAGGGAATGGATAACCTGGAACGCGACCTCAAGGATGTGCAGTATGGCAACAAGGGGTTGGGTCAGATTGACCCTGAACAGGTGCGCGAGTTGATGGGCGACGAAGCGGCGGCTCAACTCGATCAGCTCAGTCAGCTTGCAAAGGTGCTGGAAGACGCCGGTTATATCGAGAAAAAAGGCGGTCGCTACGACCTGACCCCTCGCGGTATGCGAAAGATCGGCCAGAAGGCTCTCAAGGACATCTTCTCGCAACTCAAGAAAGACTCGTTTGGCAAGCACAAAACGAGCTTCGTGGGCGCGGGTGGCGAACGAACCGATGTCGCCAAGAAGTACGAGTTTGGCGATCCGTTCTTGCTCGACCTGGAAAAAACGGTCATGAACGGAGTTTTCCGGGAAGGGCCGGGTTCGCCCGTCCATATTCAGCCCGAAGACTTCGAGGTCTATCGCACCGAGCTAATCACCTCGTCATCAACTGTGCTGATGCTGGACATGAGCCGCTCGATGATCTTGCGGAACTGCTGGGCGGCGGCCAAGAAAGTTGCAATGGCCCTCAACCAGTTGATCCAGTCGCAGTACCCCAAAGACAACCTCTACATTATCGGCTTTAGCGACCGCGCCCGCCTGATGACTGCCGAGGGGCTGAATCAGGTGCAGTGGAACGAGTACGTCTACGGCACGAATATGCAGCACGGTTTCATGATGGCCCGCCAGTTACTTGGCAAGCACAAGAGCGGTAACAAGCAGATCATCATGATTACGGATGGCGAACCGACCGCTCACCTTAACGAGGACGGCCAGCCCGAATTCCAGTACCCGCCGACCAAGCGCACCTTCGACGAAACCCTGCGCGAAGTGCAACGCTGCACGCGGGACGGCATTGTGATCAACACCTTCATGCTAGAGAAAAGCAAGTACCTGGCTCGCTTTATCGAAGACATGACCAAGATCAACAAAGGCCGGGCCTTCTATTCCAGCCCCGAAAGTCTGGGCGAGTACATTCTGGTAGATTATGTCGCCAGCAAAAAGAAGCGGGTCAAGTAAAACCTGATCTAAAAGGAAAACCCCTCCAATATCTTTATTGGAGGGGTTTTTCTTATGAACTCAGGAATTGCCTAAATTTTTCACAAAATATAGAAAGCTCCTTGAGCGACTAAACCACACGCTCAGAGATACTTTATTAAGCAAAGGCCGGGCGGTAATGAAGACCGCTCGGCCTTTGCTTAATAAAGTATCTCTGCCCGTAATTCTTGAACCGGGTAATATTTAACTACTCCATAACAACCTTTTAAACACTCCTTAAAGCCCTATTAACACCCCTGCGCTAATATTATAAGTGTAGAGACCGGACAGCCTTAGGCGATCAGGCTGATCTGAAACACTTTTATTCTATAAGCACTTATCCATCTTAGAGTTTTGAGTGGGCCATTCCTCTAGGCCCCTCGACATCTCTTCCCTATCCCCTCAGGATTGGCTGCTGATTTCCCAAAGGAAATCGGCAGCTTTTCCTTTTATAGCCTTTTCTGGCAAGCTTAACTTTTAGCTTTAGGAGAATAAATAGAAGCGATAGGAGAGGAACGGACAGTCGCGCCTTATTGCTGCTGCTGTTGCTGCTGCCCGGAGCGGTCAACCTCGCTCCACACGGCGCGGGCGCGACCGTTGGCGACGTAGAAAGGTTTGGGAGGGGTAGAGGCGACTACCCCCGAACTGGCTGCACCCGTAGCGAACTGATGGGTTAGATAGGTCTGGTAGACCTGTTCGCCAATCCGAATCAGCTTTCGCTGCACATCTTCCAGCCAATCGTGCAAGCCCTGAGCATAAATATCTTCGATAGTAGTGTAGTTTAACTCGGCTTCGAGCTTGCCCACGAGTCGGTCGGCGTTATTGGTGTACTCGCGGCGGCGCGTACCCGAAATGCGCCACAGAGCCTCTTGCAAACCTACCACGCACGAATAGATGCTACGCGGGAATTGCCGGTCGAGGGCCAGGTATTGCACCACGGTTTGCGGATCGATCCGGGAGAGATAAACCTTGCGGAAGGCTTCCAGTGCGCTACAACTTTTGAGAACGGCCATCCACTGAATATTGTCCACGCCTTCCTCGGTATCTTTATCAGACTGCACCAGGAGGTGATATTTCACGTCTACGAGGCGAGAAGTATTGTCGGCCCGTTCGAGATACCGCCCGGCCTGCATAAAGTCAAAGCCTTCGCTACGGCTAAAGGTCGCATCGGTGATGCCTTGAAAGAGGTGCGAACCGTTTTTGATCTCACGGTAGAAATTGTAGGGGTCGCGCTGCAAAACATCGCGGTTGGCATTGTTTAGAAAATGGTAAAGCCGGTTGACCTGCTCCCACATTTCGCTATTGATATTCTCGATCACACTCCGGGCGTTCTCACGGGCCAGCGAGATACAGGAAAAGACCGAGTTCGGATTGTGGCGATTGAAGACCAGAAAATCGCTAACCGTTTCGGCGGTATACTGCTCGTGCAACTCCTCGAAGCGTTCGCGTTCGTCCGCCGCCGTAATCAAAGGTTCCCAGTAATTGCGCGGGTCTACATCGGGGACTTTATCGAGATCGAGCAAGAGGTGAAAATTGACATCCAAAAACCGGGCGGTATTTTCGGCCCGCTCGATATAACGGCTCAACCAGAACATTGATTCAGCAGCACGACTTAGCATAGCGAAACTCCAAAGGGGTGTCGAGCCTGGCAGCCCGGCGTTAGGTCAGCCCTCAACTTGAAATGACCTGGAACCTGGCTGCCAACCTTCCAACCCGCCTTAATCATAAAGAACCCAGGTATCCTTGCTACCCCCGCCTTGCGAAGAATTTACCACCAGCGAACCGGGTTTGAGAGCGACGCGAGTGAGACCACCCGGCACAATCGTTACACGCTGGCCGTAGAGAACGTAAGGACGCAGATCAACATGGCAACCCATAAAAGTATTGTCGCTGGCGAAGGCCGGATGGCGCGAGAGCGCGATAGTTGGCTGGGCGATGTAGTTGCGCGGGTCGGCCACGAGTCGCCGGGCGAATTCTTCCCGCTCAGCCTCGGTCGCGTGCGGCCCGATCAGCATGCCGTAGCCGCCCGACTCGTTAGCGGCCTTCACCACCAGTTTATCCAGGTTCGCCAGAATATAAGTTAACTCGGTAGGGTTGCTGGCGAGGTAGGTCGGTACGTTGGGTAGAATAGCGTCTTCGCCCAGATAATACTTGATTATCTGCGGTACAAAGCTGTAGATCACTTTATCGTCGGCCACGCCCGTGCCGATAGCGTTGGCAAGAGCCACGTTTCCGGCCCGGTACGCATTGATCAACCCGGCAGTACCGAGTAGCGAGTCCGAGCGGAAAGTCAGCGGGTCGAGGAACTCGTCGTCTACCCGGCGATAGATCACATCAATACGGCTCAGGCCACGCGTCGTGCGAGCGTAAACCCGGTTATCGTCCACCACCAGGTCGCGGCCTTCCACCAGTTCAATTCCCATCTGCCGGGCCAGAAAAGAATGCTCGAAATAAGCCGAGTTGTAAATGCCCGGCGTGAGCAACACAATCGAGGGGTCCTCGATCTGGCTGGGAGCGATTTGCTGCAAGACACTGGCTAATTCCTGGGGGTAGTTCTCGATAGCCCGCACCCGGTAGTTGTTGAACAGCACCGGGAAAGCCCGCTTCATGGCCTGCCGGTTCTGCAACATATAGGAAACTCCGCTTGGACAACGCAGGTTGTCTTCCAGCACGAGGTAGTTTCCCTGGCCGTCTCGGATAATGTCGGTGCCGGTGATATGGATATAAATGCCCAGCGGCGGATTGACGCCCATAAATTCACGCCGGAAGTGCCGACTACCCAGTACCAGGTCGCTGGGTACAACTTTGTCTTTGAGGATTTTCTGGTCGTGGTAAAGGTCGTGGAGGAACAAATTAAGAGCCGTAATACGCTGAGTCAGCCCACGCTCGATCAAATTCCACTCCGTAGCCGGGACAATGCGCGGCACGAGGTCAAAGGGGAAAATCCGCTCGACGCCCTCGTCAGAACCGTAGACCGTAAAAGTGATGCCCTGATTTAGAAAAAAGACATTAACAATTTGCTTGCGGGCTTCCGTATCGCTCACGCTAAGCTCGTTAAATTGCCGGAGCAACTTGCGATAATGTTCGCGCACGGTGCCATCGGCGGCGAACATCTCGTCAAAGAACCGATCAGTTTGTGGATCGTACTGGTCGAACAGGCGCACTCTAGCGTGGTCTGTCAGCATAAAATCTTACCTTTTACCTTATCCAAGTTCCGCGCACGGAAAGTTCGGTGAAGTTAATATCGAGCTTATTCTAGCCATCCGAGTGCCGGGCCAGAAGAGTCAGGCCGAGGTGAACTTTCTTCAAATCACTGATGCTTTAGTAAGGGTAATATATTAGAATCAGCTCAATATTGCAAATCGGCCCGCTTGAAGCGGCACAGAGTGAGCCTGGTCACTTGTCAAAGCTTTTTTTTCGGTTAAAATAGACCCTACAATCCCGTTTATTTCGGAGCCTAGTGTCGCGCTGTCCGGTCTGGTCCTGACCACACAAGACAGCCTGATTTTAGGGGAGTAAGTAACCATTACCTAAATTTTTATTTTGAGGAAGGTTTTTAATGAGCGTTGAGGATAAAGTTAGCCAGGCTGTCGCTTTAGATTCGGCCCCTCCCCTGAGCGCGGCGGCGCAGGTGGGAATGGTTTCGATTGTCGCCAGCATCATCTCCACTCTTCTTATTCGGGTTGCCGCCCGCACCAGCTTTGTCATTCTTAGTTTTTACGTCGGCAAAGAATCCGAATCGGCGGCTCTGGTAGTCGTCGTGATCGAAGCTTTCTATGTCAGCGAACTGCTGCTGGCTCCTTTGATCGGAGTCTTGAGCGACCGGCACGGACGCAAACGTTACATGCTGTACGCTCCGGTAGCGGGAGCCTCCGCCGCGACCATGCTGGCGATTACCGCTTTCTTCTTTCCTAAACCCAACCTGGGAGCTTCTTTTAGCCTGGAACTGGTCGCAATCCTCTTGCTGGTGCTGGTAGGCCGTCTTCTGGAAGGCGTTTCGGCAGCCCTCAACGCTCCGTCTAACCTGGGCTACCTGACCGACTCGACGGTCGGCGACGACAAGTTGCGCGTGCGGGTAATGACGGCCTATGAGATCGTGACGGTGGCCGGAATTGCCCTGGCGATTCCCTTTGGAGGGCAGGTCTGGAATTTGTTTGGCCGGGGTGGGTTCTTCGTAGCCGTCGCCATTTACGGTCTGTGTTTACTGGTTATTTCGGTCTGGATGAAAGAAAGTTTAACCCGGAGTGCCGAAAGCCAGCACCACGGCTCGATCAACGAATACCGCGAGATTTTAACCAACAAGCGCATCTTTACTTTCGTCCCGGCCTGGCTTGCGATAATGGCCCTGATCGGAGCCTGGCTAACCCTTAGCCTGATCATTCTATCCTACCCGACCTCGCAGTGCCGGATCAGCCCGGAGAAAGCCAGCGAGAATATCCGCTCGGCGGTCAGCATTTTCCGGGCCGACTACTGTATCATCGAGCCAGGCAAGGTAGATGCCGACGTGCGCTTCCCGAACCAGCTTTTGCACGGTGGCTTTACTCCAACTGAAGCTTCTTCGCTGGTCGGTATTTACGGGGTGTTGTTCATCGCTGGGATGGCTCTGTGGACTTTTATCGTACCAAGAATGCGCCGCACTACCGTTATGTTAATCGGCCTGGTCGGGTTGATCCTCAGTTGTGGCGGGCTGTTCTTTATCAACAACCTGGGCAACAACCCGATGACGCTTAGCGCGGACATGGCTACCCGCATCTGGTTCCTCGCCCCGCTGGTGATCGTAGGTGTGTTGATTATGAGCGGCTTCACTCCGGCAGCCCTGACCCATCTCGCGGCGATTTCCGAAACTTTACCCGGCAAACGCGGAGCCGTAATGGGCCTGTACTCGGTGCTGCTCGGAGTCGGGCAACTCGTTGGCGTCTTTATCGGCGGTATCTTTGTAGATTGGGACGGCTTCAACGGGCTAATGATCTACTCGGTCATCCTGGGAGTGATCTCGCTTGCCAGCGTACTCTATATGCGCTCTCACCGCCACGACATTGACGACCACCTGGAAGGCCGCAAGTTGCACTAATACAGAAAATTTGAGTTAAAAGCCTGAAGGTTTTTAAGGAGTTCAAAAGCACTCGCCCCTGGCGGGTGCTTTTGCTTTGAGGCTTGCTTTTGACTGCTATAATGATGTACACTGCCCGAATACGGCGAAGAGATCAACGCCAGACTTGGGGTGAACAGCCCTCCGGCTTTTTTTCAATTTTAGCCTGACTAATCCTGTTCAGCGGCGACCGGGAATAAAAATAACACTAACCCCAGCGCACAGGTCGCCTGTATTTACGCCTGATGCTTCCCCTCCTGGATAGCCTGGCCTGGCCTGACTTCTATTTGTTGCACTTCCAACACATTTTAGAGGGCTGAAAAGTAGCCGGGGTGCGGCTATGTCCCGGAAGAAAGAAATGATAAAGATGATTTTAAATTTGTTTAATTCAAAAGAGAAAGAGAACGAGGAGGTCTACCAGGACATGAGTTTCTTACCGACCGAAAATGAAAATGAGAGCTTAATCTTACCGGCTCAAACTAACGGGCTACACGACCCTGGCAGGGTCGCTACCGAAATGGTCGAAGCCCCGCCCAGCGCGGATAGTGCCTTTAGCCGGGCTTTTTCTAATCACGATTTAAGTTCGATTCCAGCGGAAATAAAACCGGAAGCCCGCCTACCCTATACACTTAGCCTCGATAATTGCTTACTATTAAAGGTCAACCGCCATATAGCCGGGTTCGACGGCTCGATCTGCGCTAACCCGGTGCGGGTAATGTGTGGAGCGCAAGAACATTTCCGCGCTAACTACTGCGATAAAGGCGAGTCGCGCTGCTACGACTTATCGCTTTTTAGCAAAAATGGTTTCAAGGTCTGGAAGCCTGCCGACGACGAATATAGCGAGTTCTTACAAAGTGTAAGCCCTGGTTCAGTAATGTTTTTCTGGACAAACCGAGCTAATTTTAATTATCTGGTGGGAGCTTATGTAGTCGAAAAAATCGAGCGAAAAGATAGCCGGGATGGAATGCTTCTGGGAAAACCGCACTATTTAATCAGTGGCAATAATGATCTGTCGGTACGTTTTATGGACGGCCTGATTGATAGCAGTCCGGTCTGGAACCGCTCGGTACGCAGCGAAACCTTTAGCAAATACATCCGCAAAATAGACCGCAGCTATATTATTTCGGCTCTACAAAGTATCCAGGATAAGCACGAATTGCGTTCAAACGAACTGCGAAGTGCCGGGCGCGTGAGCGAAGCCGAACAATGCGAAGCCGTGGTGAACCGCCTGGACAAAATTATTGAACTTTCGGCAGATGCTCCCCAACCGACCGGCTACAGCCGGAACTTTACCACGGTTTATACCAGTCCCTACGTACCACGCCCGGTCGTCGTGCCGCAGCCACCCGCCCCCAAACCCAATAAAGTAGTCAGTGCCGAAGTCAGCCGGGTAATCGAACACCTAAAAAAGGAAAAACTTTATTATCCCGATGAGTTGGTCTGGCGGTATCATATCTCCCTGATGTCCAAACCGTTTGTAATCCTGACCGGCGTGAGTGGCGGCGGCAAAACCCGCCTGACCCAGGTTTACGCCGAAGCAATGAATGGCCGCTACTGTCTGGTCAGTGTGCGACCGGACTGGCAATCAAACGAAAGCTTGCTGGGCAACTACGATATTCTAAACAAACATTTTGTGCCATCCGAATTTTGTCTCCACGTCTACCGCGCTTCGGTAGATTACCAGCGCGATCCGCGCTCTCCCAAAAAATATTTTGTCTGCCTGGATGAAATGAACCTGGCCCGCGCCGAATATTACTTCTCGGATTTCCTCAGTCGAATGGAAGTCAAAGGCGATCTGCGTAAAATTCGCCTTTACGATCAACCTAAAGGCCCGGACGACGAAGTAGACCAGGATTTGATTATCCCACCGAACCTGTACATTACCGGCACAGTCAACCTGGACGAGACGACCCACACTTTTAGCCGCAAAGTCCTCGACCGGGCCAATATCATCAAGATTGACCGAATCGAAATTGGACACATGTTAGACCTTTTGCGGACGGATTACGGGCCGGACCTATTAGAATTTGTAGGAACGCACCTCAAAGAAATTAACTTGCGACTGGCCGAGGCCGGACAACAGTTTGGCTATCGCACGGTGCGCGAGATTTTGGATTGGGTGGACGAAGCGTACCGGGCCGGTTACTTTACGATGGCCCAGGCTTTAGATATTCAGATTGTCCAAAAAGTGCTGGTCAAGCTGGAAGTTTCGAGCGACCACAGCCGCCAGCGTTCGATGCTCGAAAAGCTAACCACTTATTTCGAGCAGGAAGCCCGCAGCCAGGAGACCGACCGACCTCTCTTCGAGCATAGCCACGAAGTGATCAGCGAACTCGCCAGTAAATTGGATGAAGATGATGTTGTTATCGGTCAGCTATAACCCGAACGGTTTTGCTTTTGGTTCGGTTTGGGCTAAAGACGAGGCCCAGCCGGAAAAGGAGGCTCCCTTATGGTTCAGAACCTGAGGAACCTGGGCCGGGCTAACCCTAACCCTGCTGCCGCCGGGCCTGGATCTGCGGCGCGTCGTCCGTCGTCCTTCGGCGAGGTCAGCCAGGAGGAATTGGAGATGCTGCGGCAAATTCGCGTACTGGTAAACCGGCAATACCTCCCCTGGCGCGGTGAGGTGGCCCTGAGCGAACGCGACCGCATGACTTTTGAAATTGATACGGGTGATTTGCCGCTCGACATCTATTCGCTTACGCTGGAACTGGAACGAGACGAAGCCAGCCAGGGTATTCCGGTCGAGTGGAACGTCTTGCGGGCTAACTACAAAATCAGTACCCGCGAGTGGCAGCAACGGATGCAGGAAGAACAATACGCCGGGGATTGTTCGGTTACGCTGCTATACCGGGGGTTGCCAGTGCCTGGCTTTACCTCGAACATCCAACTTCAGGTCACGCGGTTGGCCGAGCAGCACTACGAGTACATGCGCGAGATTCTCAAGCGGCAGAACGAGAAAGTGCTGTACAGCAACCGGGGCCGTACCCACGAACTTACCATGCTGGCCGGAGCGCGTAGCGTCGCCGCGGCCCGCTACGATATTGTAATGGCCTATTACGCCCGGTTGATGAAGGTGCTGCCGCCGATCCTGGAAAACCCGCATCATAATCTCAAGCAACGCATTACCCAGGCTCCGGCCAATACAGTCGAAGCCCTCAATTTTACTTCGCTCCGACTGGCGGCCCGCAGTGGGGCGCAGTGGAGAATCCTGCCCAACGAGAAACGAGCCGCAGAAGCCCTGGTCGAGCCTGGACTGGAGGATGTCGCAGTTTCCACGGCGAAAGCGGCCCCGCCGGTAGTCCTCAATAGCCTGCAAGCCCAGCTTATGAAGGCCCAGCGCAAGCTTGAAAAAGCCCGACCTGCCCGGCGTCCGCAGGTTGCAGGAGTGCGAGCTTTACCAACTCGCGTACCAGTGGCCCGCATGGAAGAGTCTTTCGACACCTACGAAAACCGCTTTTTGAAAATGACGATCAAAAAGTTAATCGGGCTTTCCAAGCTGGCCCAGGCTCAATTAGAGGGTGAAATTCGGACGGCCCGAAGCGAACAAAATCGCTCCAGCCGCAACCGCGCTCAGGCTCTGGCCGCCCGGATAAAGATTAACGAGGATTATCTACTTAATCTCAAAAGGATTCGGGCGCGCCTGGAAGATAGCATAGGCAATTCGTTCATGAACGGATTAGGCCGACTGGGGCCACGCCGGGTCAGTGTGGTGCTGCGCGAAAACCGGTACTACCGCCAGATTCGCCAGATCGAAAAAGATATTGACGACGAAGTGGAGGTAGTCAACAGCACGGTTGGCCTCGAACAAAACAACCAGAACGTCCGGCTCAGCAGTGTCAACCAGCTTTACGAGTATTGGGTAACAGTGGTAATTTTGCAGACGATGGTGGAAAAGCTAGGCTTTACGGTTGTGGCTAAAGAAGGCAAGCCGGTCAACCTCACCACGAATGCCCGTTTCAACTATATTCTACAATCAGGCAGTTCGATGGAACTGGTATCGCCGCTTGGTCGGCGGGTAGTAATTTATTACGACCGGGAATATCAAAACTTCCGAGGAACCCGGAGTTATCTCCCGGCAGAAGGCGACGATTTCGATTACGAAGGAGTCGAAGCGATTGGCGGCCCGACCCATTACGGCTACTATGCGCCGCTAGGGATGGGTTCAACCAAACGTAAACCCGACCTGGCTATTGAAGTCTTTAGCGAAGGCGAACGCGTGCCAAAGATAATCGTGATGGATGCGACTTACAGCCGCGACCGCCGCACGCTGTACGCCAAATACGAGTACCGCGATTCGATCCGCGATTTTACCAAGACCGACGCTCAATCCGGCACGTTAGCCCGGCCTGTCGTGGCGGCCTGGGCAATCTACCCGGATGAACCTTCCCGCCTCGAACACGACGAGTTTCGCTTCGGCCAACTTCCGCTCCAACCTTCACCCAGAGCCACCGATCAACTTGCAACCATCCTGCGGCAGCTTTTGCGGATCGCGGGAGCTTTAGAATGAGATACCTCTAATGGGGCAAAACCAGGGTCGGGAGTTTATTTAAGGGCCAGCGACGGTCGCCCAGGTCAAAGGGCGACCGCCGTCCGAGCCGACTGGCTGGAGCGATTTAGCACACTGTTGAGGGCGGCAACCTGTTGATTGACCCGCGAGACAGTGTGAGAAAGCTGCGAGACGGCTCCTGCGCTTTCCTGCGAGATCTGGGCGACGCCACGCATAGTTCCTAGAATCTGCTGGCTGGCACTCCGTTGCTGACTGGTTGCCATGCTGATTTCCTCGCAACGCAGCTTTACCTCGTGGGTGGCGGTTAGAATTTGCTCGGCCCGGCCTGCGCTGGCGGCAATTACAGCATTGAGTTTTTCGATTACAGTTCCGGCTATCTGAGAGCGTGAAAATGCCCCGGCAGTTTCCTTCTTGCCTTCCTCAGCCACCAACACCGCCGCCGCGACGGCACCTTGCATCTCCTGAATAGTACCGCGCACTTCTTCGGTCGCTTCCCGGCTACGGTCGGATAAATTTTTGATTTCTTGCGCGATTACGGCAAAGCGGTCTCCCCGCAACATATTACTGCTCGATTGGTCGGCCCCTGGAATAATCGAACCAGCCGCTTCGATGGAGGCATTGAGGGCCAGCAGGTGGGTTTCATCGGCAATTTCATCAATAATATCAATGATCACCCCGACTTTGCGAGTTTGTTCGGTCAGGTAGAGCAACCGTTGGCCCAGAAGCTCGATTCGATTGCGCACCCGGCCAACACTGGAAAGAGCCTGAGTTACCGCTTCGTCGCCCTCACTGGCCACCGCCTGGGCCAGTTCGCCCGCTTCTTTGACCTCACCCGCAATCGTCACAGTCTGGTTGGCCGAAATCGTGGCGGCACTGGCACTCTGAGCGATTTGCCCGGCAGTTTCGTTTAGTTCTTCCAGGCTGGCCGTTATTTCGGTCAGGGCCGCTACTTGCTCCTGCGTACTATCGGCCTGTTCACGCGAAGTTTCGTCCAGTTCGGTTGTGACGCCGCTCAACTCACGACTAAGCGAAATTCCAAATTCGGTGCTGGAATTGAGGGCAGTCAAAAGTTCGGTCAGCTTTTGAGCTTGCTCCTCCGAAAGCGTGATAGTTTCTTTGAAACGCTGGTTGGAAATTAGGAGACATAAACCGATCACCGCAAAGACAATTAGCCAGCTAGCCAGCCCGATCCAGGGAGTCTTGTTGGTATCCAAAACAGGAGAATAAAGCTTGAAAACTTTCTCCAGGGCAAAAAACAACCCTAATAATCCCCCGGACAGCCCCACACTTACCTTCAGACCCGCTTGCCCGACCTGTAACAAAGCCGCCATCACAGGCACAGTCACGAACGCTAACAAGGTACCGCTCACCGCACCTCCCTGCAATTGAATAACGCAGGTTGCAATTAAAGTCGTTCCAAGTAAAAGAAAACAGGCAAAACCGGCCTGTGCCGGGCTTGTTCCGGGCCGGGCCAGCCTGTAACTCAGGCCGTAAACCAGGGTAGCCATCAGGCAGATTATGATACCCGAAACGGTTATAAGGTTATTTTCAGACCCGATTGCGAATGAAGCAACACATAGTAGCCCGCCTGCCAGCGTTCCGACGGCCAGAATGCTAGCCACCCACCGCATAACGGCAAGCCGCCGCTCAAGAGCTTCGCGTTTGCGCTGATCAGAGCTTTCTATAAGTTGCCCATTGAGAAGGGTCTGAAGGGAGGTGGAATTATACTCTTGCTGCGACATTTTGATAACCTCGTAAACGTTTAGATATACCTGATAAAGTATATTGGGTTGGAAGAAATGGTAAATCTACGTGTAGATTAATCAGGTTGATAGAGAGGGTCTCCAAAATTATTCTCGAAAACGTTAGCTTGATTGTAGTCAAACGGCATCTTGGAATAGGAGGTAAAGGCCCGAACCGATTGAGCCTTGAGACTGGAAATTTCAATTTAACGCTTTGAAATTGCGGCCTGGTTTCTAAATTATAGTTCTAATCTAGCGGTTTCGTCAATAGCCTATTATTTTGCTATTTTGCTCGCCAATTCGCCAGGAAGGGGCCGAATGTGGTAAAATAAGAGTGAGATTTGGGCCAGAATGTAGCGGCCTGGGGTTTAGCTCACACCAAGAACACTCATTTTGAAAGGAGAAAACCGGGCTTTGGACAACGATTCAAACTTAAACCCGACCGTAATAGGGGCAGTTGGAGCTTTAGTAGCCCTGATGCTGATTGCTACCGGCGGCATAATCGGAGCTTTGCTCGATTCTCTGTTTATCGGAATTGCCCTCGGCATCGCCGCCGCCGTCGTTTTCGGCACGGTGCTGGCAGTCGTAGTAATTTTTACCTTTTCCTCCACCGCAAATACTGCCGAGTAATTTTCTAGCCTGGAAAAATAACCGGGAATAGATAACTGGAAATAGATACAAAGAAAGGCCCGCCGACAAACGTTTGTCGGCGGGCCTTTCTTCTAACCGTAAAAGCTTATTTTGTAACCGGGAAATAGATGAAAATGCTGTTGGTTGCTTCGGTCGTACTCTGGCGGCTGGTGGCCCCAACCGAGTAGAGCTTGGTCAAGCGGTCGGTGTAGCCCTTGACCTGCTGGGCCTGGCCTGCCGGAAGATTGGCCGTTGCCAGTTTGACCGCCGCCTGTACATCCAGGTAGGTGTAACCCTGATTGTCGCCCGGCAGCGTACTCTTGACCTTGTTGAAACTGGCTGCATTGGCCCCGTTGGTAAAGTTCTTACCGCCGGTAGCCGCCGTGATCAGTTCCGCCGTAACCTCATCACCCACGGTGAAGAAGGCGTAATTGCCCGCAATACCCAGGTTGAGGGTGGTCTTGACCTTGCCCGAATCAAGGCTAGCGGTGCGATAGGTCGTCGTGCCGGTAGTTTTGGAGGCCCACTTGATCTCGCTCCCCTGCGTCTTTTCAACGGCAGCCGCAATCTTGTCGAGCTTGGCCTGAGTAGCCGCCTTATCCGTAGCATCCGCCGCCAGGCCGATCCCTATCGGGAACTCCTTGACCGTCGAAGGCGTGACGAATAGAGCAAATTCACCGCTAAACAGGTTTACCACGTCGTTTTTGAGGTTCAAGCCGGTCTGCTTCTCGAAATCGGCCAACCCCTGCTCGAAATTAACGCTGGTACCGGCGGCACCGCCCATCGTCTTGAGCGTGCTAACAAGCTGGTCATAGTTTTTGCTGGCATCGCGCATATTGGCAAAAGCCAGCGTCGTTTCGGGCAGAGCCGTCAAAATCTTGTTAGGATTCGCGCCCTTCTTGAGTAACTCCGATACCGCTGCCGGGGTTTTGTCGGGCAGAATAGTCTGGTAGCTCTCGACCTGGAAGCCTTCCGCCGCTGTGCCAAAGGTCAGGCCCATGCTGCCGGTATAGTCCAGGTTGGAGGCGTTCAGGCTGTCCAAAGCACTCTTGACCTGCTGATTATTTTGTAAGGTCTTGACTACCGCCTGGTAATCGAAGTAGACAAAAGCCAGATTGCTGGCGGGCAGTTTGCCCGTAACAGTCTTGTACTGAGCGGAACCGGCCAGGCTCGTCGCTTCGGTGCGGGTGAAGGCATCCTTGACGATCTTCGGCCCACCGCCGATAAAAAGCTTGTCCTTGCCAACTCCGGCCACGATGCTTAAAAAGCCCAGGTTGAAATTGTAGTAAGTAACATCGCCCTCAGTCGTCTTGGTAGGGTCTTGCAGGCCCATACCTTTTAGTTTGGAGCCAAGACCGGCCACAAAAGCGTTCGCCTTAGCCGCGTCTTTAACCTGAGCCGCCACCAGAACCGGAATTTCACCCGGTGCGGCTTGCCCGCCACTGAAAAGGTTGACCGCCGCGTTTACGTCGGTCAGGCCAATTGCCAACTCATCGCCAATCCAGGGCTTAATGTCGGCATCATAAGTACCAATCTTTGCTAAAGCCAGGACATCTACGTTCTGGAAAACGTTTTTGACTTCGGGAACTGCCGAAATGTACTGGACAATGCTTTGCCAGCCTTTGATCTGATCGCTGTTAGTATTGGTATTTAGGGTCAGATAGAAGGAAGTAGTATCGGGGAAGCTCGACGCTACGGCACTCTTGACGCCGGTAGCCGCCTTAACACCACCCTGGTTTTGAGCGGGGTCATTCGTGGGCGGGGTCGTTTGATCTCCACAGGCAGCCAGCACGAGCGAAATGCTCAACAAAGCCACCAGAAATAAACTCCATCGAGAAAAGCGTTTCAACATTCTTTGCCTCTCTTGTCCTTTCTAAGCCTACGGTGGGCTAAACAGCCCTAAGAAAAATCTTTAAATCCTGAGGTTCCAACCTATTATAGAACACTTACATTTCCTAATACGTTACGTAGATCACTTTTGTTCCTGGATTTGTAGATATAGGAGTATCTTCTAATCAAAATAGGACTTTTGCCCCAACTGCGAACGGTTTTAATTAATCCAGGTGGAGAGCCTGGTCGTTCTAAGAGAGTGGCATCGCGCTTCGTGTAGAATTCCGCAGGTGCGGCAACGATTCGGCTGTGGTAATATAGATTTATCCAGGTAAATCTTTTTGTTTAAGATCAGGAACTTTTGATGAAATCGTCGCACGGCATTACGTGGCTGCATAAACTACACACCTTCCTGGTTCTAACACTGCTGGCTTGCGGGCTGGTCGCTTGCGCTGAGAGTGTTACTTCAACTCCACCGCCTGCCGGACCGGGCCTGGCAAAAGCAGAAGCAACTTCTCCCGTCCTTGCTACAACCCTGCCCAAAACAAATGGGGTGGAGATTCTTCCAACTCTTACGGCTTCTGCCACCCTCGGAGTAAATACTGCGCTCCCAACCCGCCCACCCACCCCTGTACCGCCCACGCTGGCTCCAACCAGTACGCCTCTACCTCCAACAATAGCCCCAACCAGAACACCCTTACCTCCAACAATAGCCCCAACCAGAACACCCTTACCGCCAACACCTCTGCCTCAACCTCCGGCCAACCCGAACGAAGGTTTAAGTGAAACTGACCTCTATATTCGACAGTTAATGACAAAATACGACATACCAGGGGCGGCTATCGGTCTGGTCAAAGATGGCCGGGTGATCATGACTAAAGGCTATGGGGTACGAAGTGCCGCTACAAACGCGCCGGTCACTGAAAACACCCAGTTTCCGATTTCGTCTATTACTAAATCCTTTACAGCCCTGGCCGTTATGCGTCTGGTGGAAGAGGGCAAGCTTAATCTGGATACGCCGGTTATAAAGTACCTGGCTGAATTCAAATTGTCCGACCCGCAGGCGACCCAGAAAGTCACCCTGCGCCATCTGCTGACGCACACTAGCGGCCTACCGCGCCTGGATGAGGGACTGTTCGAGATTAAAGACCGCAACCGGGTGTTAGCAGACATAGGCCAGATCAAACTGACCGCTCGACCGGGTGAATTGTGGCAGTACAGCAATCAGGGATATGTAGTGATAGGTGCCGTGATCGAACGAGTGAGCGGCCAAAGCTGGGAGGACTACCTGGCACAGCAGGTACTAACTCCACTTGGTTTGAAGGAAGCTTCTTTCAACTTGAACGGGCTGCAAAAAGCCGCCGAATACGCTACACCCCACGTCATTGGGCTGCTTGGCAAATTTTTATCGTTTGTGTTTGCCGACCCGCAGGGGGTCGCGCCCTGCTGCGGACTCAATGCCTCGGTCACGGAGATGGCCCATTACCTGAACTTCTGGCTGGGCGATGGCTCGACGCCGGAGGGACAACGCTTGCTCAAAGCCTCGTCGCTGGCCCAACTGATTAGCCCTCAATTTAAGCTGCCCGATGATGGAGTTTTCACCAACCGGGGTTACGGCTTTGGCTGGGCTACCGGGGAATACCGGGGTAATAAAATCGTTACACACGATGGCCTGATCAATGGCTTTTACGCCGATGTAGTAATGGCTCCTTCGAGCAGGGCCGGGGTAGTGATTCTAACCAACTTACAGGCAACCAAACCTACCGAAACTTTTGCTACCGCCGCCAGTCTTTACCTGCTGGAAGGCTTACTCGGCCTTAAACCTGATCTCGAACTTCCGGTCAGGCTCAACCAGGCAGCAGGCGGCGACCTGGCCCGGCATCAGGCCGACCTGGATACTGCTCGGACTTATTCGGTTGACCCGGCTTCGTTTGGCTCTTTGCTGGGTGAGTATACCGGACGACAGGGTAAGCTAAAAGTTACCAGCCGTGATGGTAAGCTATTTTTACAAAGCCAGACGGCTGGCGCGGAGCAAACCTACGAGTTAACTCCCTTCAAACCGGACGGCTTCATAGCCAGCAACGTCCCGCTGAATTATCAAACTTTTGAATTTAAGCCCGACAAATCCGGCCTGCTTACGATTTACCGCGAAGGTCTGGTTTTGGCCGCACAGGTCGCAGACTATCGGGACAGCCAGGGCCGTTTTAGCCTGGTAATTCCCGCAGGGTCAGGCTTAGAGATACAAACCCAGGCAGAGATGGGCGTAATCTACACCGCCAATCCCCCGGCCCTGGTCAGGTTAGGAGCAATTCAAACCGATAGCGAGGAGCTAACCGCCAGCCTGTTAAGGCTGGTGAAAAAGCTCGATCCGGCTTTTGACGCCCTGATCGAGTCGTCCCAAAATCTAGCCCTACCAAATGGTTCTAACTGGAGTCAATATGTCTATCAATTACCGGGCGACCAGCAATTGTTAGTCAGCCTGATGCAGCGCAAAGGCGTAACGTACTTTGTGACGCTGCAAGCCAAAACTGCCGACCTTTCCGCCCTGACTTCAACTTACAACATTCTCCTGGAAGGGTTTAGAACCGGGCCATTATAAAGGTGGATAATCTCAGAAAGCTCAGAAAGAACTGATTGCTTTGAAAATCAAAAAGCAGCCTACAAGAGGCTGCTTTTTGACTATTAAACGCGAAAACTAAAATTCTAAGGCAAGGGGCGGACGGCCAGGAAGCTAGATCGCACCGCCACCGATTGTAGTCGGGTCATTCGCTGTAGTATAGGGGGTGGCATAGGGCGAAGCGGGGCGTACCACGTTGTCCGCCGGGCGGATCACATCGTCGTAGTCGTCCATCCGCAAGCGGTCACGCTGCAAAGAGCGGTTCAACCCGTCGTCAATCGAGCCGGTTACGTCGTCAATCAGGGTCTTGAAGGACAAAAAGCCTTCCCGGATCGAGTTTTTAGCGTGATAGCGCGAGCGGCGCGGCAGAAGATTGAGCGGCAAAGTCAGCACATTGAAATAAAGTCGTCCAACCTGACCGACCAGATTTCCTACACCGCCCACGCCGCCCCGGCCTCGGTCGAAATCCATCGTCGAAAATTCCTCGATGGGTTCCTCGGTGGCACGTACTCCCGGCTCGTTAACCCTGATTTTAACTCCGTCATCGGTAGCCTTGACCTTGATGCTTGGATCATCCATCATAGCATTTCCTCCTTAAACATTTTTAGCGGGGTTGTTCCCGTTTATAACGCAGTGCGTCATAAAGCTATTATAATTCGAGTTGGAGTCTTGTCAAGGGGTTTTGGTGGAATAAAACTTGATAAATACCCTGTGAGTTGCAATTTAAGGCTGTTTAGGCTAAGCTGGATTTGGAAATTAGTGCAGACCGGCAGTGCCAGAACAGCCCGAAAATCGGCACATGATGAAGAAACGGAAGCGAACCGGGTAGCAGGTAGTAGCAAAGCCGCCCGGCTAAAGGAGGCAAACAAAGGAATGGCAAACGGTAAATCACAAAAAACGCTTCGCAAGGTAGTCGAAGGCGAACATCTGGCCTCGAACGCCCTGGCGGTAGCCATTGGCAAGGTCAAAGAGAGCAATATCAAGCAATTACTCGGCCAGATTCGAGATGTACACGAAGCGAACGTCGAAGTCGCGGGTACCGAGTTGCAAAATGCCGGGGGCAAATACCCCATCCCTGGTCTGCGCGACCAGCTTAAAAAAGGCTGGGAAGCGGTTGCTTCGACCAAGAATTCGGTAGACGCCCTCAAGCTGTTGCAGAAAAAAGAACGGCAATCCCTGGTGGACTACAAGGATTTGCTCAAGAAAGCCGAAGACGAAGGCACCATGTCGCTGATCTTGCGGAACATGGCCGCCACGACCGAAAACGTAGTTAAGCTGAGCGAGACACTGGGCCAGTTGCAAAGCAAGAAAAAGGGAGGCCGCATTCTGGGTCTGCCGCGTCTACTATGGCTTCTAGCTATCGTAGGGGGAGCGGGTTACGCCTTCTACCGGCAAAGCTCTAGCCAGCCAACCAGCCCGACTACTCCATCCTCGGACGCTGGAACCAAGAGCTAACCTGCCCGGCATTCCTACCCCTGACGGCGGAGTGCCTTGATAATGGGCGAGGCGGCACAAGAAGGCTGGCTCGCCCATTCCTATTTTGGCCGGTAAACTGGATGTAGTTCGTAATTCTATTCGTAAGCTAATTTTAGTAAAATGTAGATTAGAGCCAAGGAGAGCTACCTATCGAACCTAATGATTTGGCACGGGCAATTGTAGAAATAGCCGAAAATAAGAAGGCCAGCAATATCATTCTGCTGGATATTCGCAAAGTTTCGGTAATTGCCGACTATTTTGTGATTTGTAGTGGTAACAGCGAACGCCAGGTAAAGGCAATCGCCAAAGACATTGAGGACGAACTCAATAAGCAAGACGTTGGCCCGCGTACCCGCGAAGGCTACGACCAGGGACGTTGGGTGTTGTTGGATTTTGGCGATGTGATCGTCCATATCTTCACCCCCGCCGAACGCGACTACTACCGCCTGGAAAAGCTGTGGAGCGGTGCCCAGACCGTGCTGGTCGTCCAATAAGTTAGCGGTAATTGAGCCGCCAGCCAGGAAAATTTAAAATGCAGAATCGGTCAAAGAAAATGAATAATAGTCTTATCGCCGGGGTATTGATCGGAAGCGTAGCGGGTCTCGCTTTCGGGGCATTAGTAACAAATCTGGTCTACCGACTGTTTGGCAAAGTCTGGCTGAAAGTCACTCAGCGCGACCAACTGCACGAAGTTGACCCGCGCTGGCTCTTGCAATAAGCCAGGCAAGCCAATAAAAGAGGCAATAAAAAGAAAATGCTGGAATTTGAATAAGCACACCGGCCCAACTTTAACCGGGCCTGGTGTGCTTGTTCAATCTGGCTCTCGCGCCGAACTATTCTTCGCCCGCCCCCTTTGCTGCGCCACCCGACAGAGGATTGCTTAACACTTCGGCGATCTGACTAGCCGCGTAATCAATCTGTTCTCTCTCGATTACCAGAGGCGGCAGAAGGCGCAGCACGTTCGGGCCAGCAGGCAGGGCCAGCACGCCCCGCTCCATCAAAGCCCGCAGGTACGGCACTACTTTAACCTTTAGCTCCAGCCCGATCATCAGGCCGCGCCCGCGCACCTCACGCACCACTCCGCCTTCACTCAGGGGCCGCAAAAGGCCCAGAAAATATTCGCCCATTTCGGCGGCCCGTTCATCCAAATGGTAATCCTCGATATAGCGCAGGGCGGCCAGGGCTGCCGCCGCCGTCAGAGGGTTGCCGCCAAAAGTCGAGCCGTGGGTGGATTTATCGAGCGGCCCAAACCGTTGGTCAATCAAAACCGCGCCCATCGGGATGCCGCCCGCGATAGATTTCGCCACGGTCATAATATCGCCCTTGACGCCCCAATGGTCGGCTCCCCAGTAACGCCCGGTGCGGCCAAAGCCAGTTTGAATCTCGTCCATAATCAAAAGCACACCCGTCTCGTCGCAGACCTGGCGCAGGGCGGGCAGGTAATTTTCCGAGGGAGGCCGCACGCCGCCTTCGCCCTGGATCGGCTCGACCAGAATGGCTGCCGTCTGCGGGCTAATCGCTTTACGGATCGCCTCGATATTGTCGTAGGGAACGTGGCTAAAGCCGGGAATAAGCGGGTAGAACGGATCGCGGTACTTCTTCTCCCAGGTCGCACTGAGCGCACCCATCGAGCGACCGTGGAAGCCGCGCACGGTGGCAATAATATCAGTTTTGCCGGTGAGCAAGCGGGCAAATTTAATTGCTCCTTCGACCGCTTCGGTGCCGCTATTGCACAGAAAGACCCGGTTCATGCCGACGGGAGCCACCTCGACCAGCTTTTTAAGCAGAGCGGCACGCGTATCGTTGTAGAAAATTTCGGGGCAATTCAAAAGCGTCCGAGCCTGCCGCTCGATAGCCTCCACCACGTAAGGATTGCAGTGACCGAGATTAGCCGCGCCCTGCCCGCCCACGCAGTCCACGTACTCGCGTCCGGTATCGTCCCACAGTCGCGCCCCTTCGCCCCGCACAATCGTAATTTCACGCTTGGGATATACGCCCACTTCCAGGCGGTCTTCGGCCTCTCGCACACTCAGAGCCGTGAAATCTTCCGGCAGGGAGGTTACATTCTCGGTCAGTTCCAGTTCTTCGATACTCATTTTATTCGATCACCGTTCCTTTTCCGCTCAGAGCCGCGCTGATAGGCCGCTCGATCCGAGCATCGGCGAAAACCACCTGCCCCACGCCCTCCTGTAGAGCTTCAGTCGCGCCCATTACTTTTTTCTTGAAGCGTCCCTCGGCAAAAGCCATCGCGCTTTCTACTTCGTTCTTTTTAACCCTGGTAATAAGCGAGGTTTCATCTTTCACGTCGCGCAAAAGGCCCGGCACGTTGCTGAGAATGATCAGTCGGTCGGCCTTGAGAGAGGCCGCCAGTACCGCCGCGGCCCGGTCGCCATCTACATTGATCGCCTCTCCCGCGTAAGAAATCGCCGGAGGAGTGATTGCCAGCAGGTAGCCCGCTCCCAGGAGTAAATTCAACAATTCGAGGTTCACTCGCTCGACTTTGCCGGTGAAATCGTCGCGCAACACGCGCCGCCGTCCCTCGGCATCCACGATCTTGATCGCATCTTTGCGCGTGCCTTCCAAAAGCCGCCCGTCAATCCCGCTCAGGCCGATTGCATTAGCACCTTTGGCCTGCAACATCTCGACAATGCTTTTGTTGATCTTGCCGCAATAAACCATCTCGAAGATTTCCAGCGTCTCGCGGTCGGTGTAGCGGCTTTCGTAGCCGGAAACACTCGTTACAAAGCGGGGTGGGTGGCCCAACCGTTCGCTCAACAGGTTCGTTTCGTAAGAGCCGCCGTGTACTAACACGATTCGTTCTCCGGCCCGGTGCAATTCGGCCAGATCGCTCGTTACGGCTTCCAGGTTAATTCCTTTGCCCCCGCCGACTTTTACTACAATCATACAATTACTACCATACAATTACTACCATACAATTACTGCTCAGTTCCTCTTCCCCTGGCTGCTCGATAACTATTTCACAACGTCTCTATTTTAGCAATATTTGACCGCTTTTGCCAACTTTTCAAACTTAGTGCAAAAATCCCTCCAAAGCAGCCCTGTACAAGTAAGCGATGAGCGGAAAACAAAGAGGCTGGAAATCTTTTGAATTTCCAGCCTCTTTGTTCGTGGCGTCGGCTTAAACTGTCAGGACAACTTTACCGACGGTCTGGCGCGAACGTAGCGCAACCAAAGCTTCACCGGCCTGAGCTAGCGGGAAAGATTGACCGATCACTGCCCGCAAGCGGCCTTCTTTCAAATATTGCGAGATCGCTTCCCGTCCGGCCTGGGCCGAATCAGCCTGCATCCCGAAGCCAGTCAGGGTCAGGTTTTTCATCGAGAGCTGACCTTGCAAATTCTGAAGCGGTAGAGGCTGCCCGCTGGCTCCACCAAACATTACCATGCGCCCCCGCCGGGCCAGACAGCTAAAAGCCTGACCGCCCACCGGCCCGCTCACCGAATCCAGCACGATGTCCACCCCGCGTCCGTCGGTGGCCTCGTAGACTTGCTTCGTCCAGTCCGGTTGGGTGTAGTCAATCGCGTAATCGGCCCCCAGGCTCTTGACCAGTTCGAGCTTTTGAGGGGTCGAAGCCAGGCCAATCACCTTACCTGCTCCGGCCAGTCTAGCCATTTGAACCGCCAGACTGCCCACTCCACCGGCTGCCGCTTCGACCAGCACGCTTTCACCGGCCTGAAAGCGACTCGCCTCGTGCAGAAGACCGTAAGCAGTCAGGCCCTGTACCAGCAGGAGGGCAATAGCTGCACTGTCCTCCACGCCCTGCGGAATAAAAGCCAGGGTGTTAGCGCGGGCCAGGGCGTACTCGGCGTAACCGCCTGTCGGTAGGATTGCCGCCACGCGCTGCCCTTCGGCCAGCCCGGTTACGCCCCGACCGAGCGCGGCTATCGTTCCGGCTACCTCGAAGCCGGGAGTGCTGGGGAATGTAACCGGGTGCGGCCCACCTTCCATGCCCGGTGGCGGCCCCATCAGGGCTAACTGGTCGGCGAAATTAACTCCGGCCACCGCCACTTTGATCAACACGTCACCCTCACCCGGCACGGGTGTCTCGACTTCTTCCAACCTTAAATCTTGCGGGCCACCTGGCCCATGTATCCGAATAGCTTTCATAGGGGTCTGTTTGCCTTTCTTTGCCACGTAATCTTTGCTTCGTAATCTTAGTAGCTAACTACCGGCAACTTGTGCAGGTATTTGTCTTCGGTTAACTGGTTCAGCATAAACTCAGCCAGGTCTGCCCGGCCCAGTTTGATCCCGCTGTCCTTGCCGACGTAGCCCACCCGGTACTGGCCCGTGCGTGGCTCTTCGACCAGTCGGGGGCCGCGCACGATAACCCAATCCAGGTCGGAAGCTTTGATCAACTCGACGTGGCCGAGCGCATCGTGCATGGTCTCCTTCATTCCGCCAATCGGTAACTTAAACACGGCCCGGAATAAATTATCTACCAGTTTGGGTTGGTCGTTCGGGTCGGGGACACCTGCTCCGGTCAGGCTAATCAGGCGTCGCACGCCGTGCTTTCGCATTGCGTCGAGAATGTTTTTGGTCGCGTTTGTCATTAAATCGGGTGGAGAGCCTTTGGTGCGACCTATCACACTTAAAACTGCCTCCGTACCGGCCACTACCTCCTCCACCTTTTGGGAGTCGAGCAAATCACCCTGTACTACCCTTAATCGTTCAGACCGAGTGCTTAATTTAGAGGGGTCGCGCACCAGCACCGCGACTTCGTGGCCCTGGCTCAAAGCCTGTTCCAGCAAAGGTCGCCCGGTGCGACCCGTCGCGCCAAAGATTGCCAGCTTCATAATTATATTTCCAACCTCTTTTCTTCTTTCTTCTTTCTTCTTTCTTCCTTCTTCTCTCTTCTTTCTTCTTTCTTCTCTCTTCTTTCCTTTAACTTGTGACTGGCCTGAAGCCCTTCGAGGGCAACCCCTGAGAAAATACCTGTTCTGCGGTCCAGCTACTTAAAGTAAGTAAAGGTCATCAGGGTGGTATCTTAGAAGGATACGAAAGCTTTGTAAAGTAGTTACAAAGAAGTGCTATAGTTACTTTTAGTAAACTATTGGCTCCTGCCGAAAAGTTAAACCCGCTATAACCAGGGTGAATGTGACTTATATGCAATCCTAATTCTTTCTAATCGAGGCTTCATTCGGCCCGTTCTTGCAATGGGTACAGGCCAGTGTTATAATTCTCACATAGTGAAGTTTAGGAAATTCTGCAAAACCTAGAAAGAAACCGTACCTGTCACTCATTCAACGCATCAAACAACCGCTCTTCGGCGACTTTTTCTTTTAGACCCTGGCACTCAATCTTTTACTAATTTGTGGCCCTTAACCAAAAAGAATAGGTGCATCGCACCATTGAGGGACTCAAGGAGGAGGACATCAGTATGTATCGAGGTCAATCGGGCATGTGGCTTTGGGTGTTACACCGGCTTACCGGGGTAGGCATCCTGGCGTTTTTATTTCTCCACATTGCCGACACCTATCTGGTTGGTTTTGGCGGGGAATATTACAACGAACTGGTCTTCCTCTACCACAGCCCACCTTTCCGCATCCTGGAAGTGCTGCTGGTTGGTGCCGTCCTTTACCACGCCATGAACGGTATGCGAATTATCATTCTTGACTTTTGGGAAAAAGGCATCAACCATCATAAAGCCCTGTTCCAGGGAACGCTGATACTCTTCTTTTTGCTGTGGCTACCGGCTTCTTTTATGATGCTCAAGCCGGTCTTTTTCGCCTGAGAGCAAAAGCAAAAAGAATTTCGTATATGTTTGGGAAGGGATTTTAGGAAATGACTATCGAAATAAAGCAACCCGAATCGCAACCGCAAGGAACCCCGACCGTCGGGCCAAAGGGTGAACCACGCCGACGCTACAATAAAAGCGGAGCCAGGCCGCGTCCGACCAACAATTTCGAGCTTTTTAGCTGGTATTTCTTCCGTATCAGCGGCATTTTGCTGCTGTTCTTCGCCCTCGGCCACCTGGCAATTATGCATCTGATCAACAACGTGGACGTAATAAACTACGAATTTATCTCGCAGCGATGGGCCTCCCCGCTCTGGCGTACTTTCGACCTGATCCTGCTCACCCTGGCCCTTACTCACGGCCTTAACGGAGCGCGGGTCTTGATCTACGACTATATCCAGTCGCGGCCCTGGCGCACTTTCGCCCTTTCGACCCTGTACGTCACGGGGCTGTTTTTCCTGCTGATCGGCGCACAGGTGATCATCACCTTTCAGCCGCAAATTCAAACGCTTCAGCCAAAATAAAGGACGATTTTAAGAAACGGAGTATTTAGCAGATGTACCACAAATACGACGCGGTGGTGGTGGGAGCAGGCGGCGCGGGCCTGATGTCGGCTTTGCAAATGGTTGGACAGGCTAACGTCGCGGTTATTACAAAGCTTTATCCAAGCCGTTCGCACACCGGGGCCGCGCAGGGCGGAATTTGCGCCGCCCTCGGTAACACCGAGGAAGACCACTGGGAATGGCACATGTTCGATACAGTCAAGGGCGGCGACTACCTGACAGATCAGGATGCCGCCGAAGTGCTGGCCCGCGATGCGGTCGAACGCATCATCGAACTTGAGCATATGGGCCTACCCTTCAACCGCACGCCCGAAGGTAAAATTGACCAACGCCGCTTCGGAGGCCATACCCGCAATTATGGCGAAGGCCCGGTTCGCCGCTCTTGCTACGCCGCCGACCGCACCGGCCACATGATTTTGCAAACGCTCTATCAGCAGGGCATCAAGGAAAACGTCACCTTTTACAACGAGTTTCACGTAATGGACTTGCTGATCAACAATGGCCGGTGCGTCGGCGTAACGGCACTCGACATCAAGACCGGCGACCTGCATACTTTCCATACAAAAGCGGTTATTTTCGCCACCGGCGGCTATGGTCGAGCCTGGAAAGTTACCTCGAACGCCCACGCTTGCTCCGGCGATGGTATGGCCGTAGCGTATCGGGCCGGGGTTCCTCTGATGGATATGGAAATGTATCAGTTCCATCCGACCGGCCTTTACCGTATCGGTATCTTGCTCAGTGAAGCGGCCCGTGGCGAAGGCGGTATTTTGCGAAACTCGCTGGGCGAACGCTTCTGCGAACGCTACGCCCCGACCCTCAAAGACCTCGCTCCCCGCGATATGGTCAGCCGCTTTATCACCCAGGAAATTGCCGAGGGACGCGGGGCCGGGCCGGACAAAGATTATGTCTACCTGCACGTTGACCACCTGGGCAAAGAAGTCATTGATAACAAGCTACCCGATATTACCGACTTCGCCCGTACTTATCTGCACGTTGAGCCGTACACCCAGGGCGTACCGATCCAGCCGACCGCCCACTACGCGATGGGGGGGATTCCAACTAACGTGGACGGGGAAGTGATTATGGACGAAAAGGGGACAGTGCTGCCGGGCTTTTACGCCGCCGGGGAGGTGGCTTGCGTCTCCGTCCACGGAGCGAACCGCCTGGGAACAAACTCGCTGGTTGATCTGGTCGTGTTTGGACGCCGGGCCGGGCAGAAGGCCAGCAAATTCGTGAACGAAAACGATTGGGAGAGCTTGCCGACAAATTACCTGACCCGTTCGACCGACCAGATCGAACACGTTAACGAAGGCGCGACGAACAAAAGCCGCACCGAGAACGCCGCCGACATCCGCAAGGAGTTGCAAGACCGCATGCAAGCCTGGGTCAGTGTCGTTCGCAACGAAGAGTTTTTGACCAATATGATGAAAAAGCTGGCCGAGTTGCGCGAACGTTACGCCCGGATCGGACTGGGCGACCAGGGCAAAAAGTTTAATACTGCCCGCCTGGAAGCTCTCGAACTCGGTTGCCTCATAGAATGCGCCGAAGCGACTACGAAAGGTGCGCTCGAACGACGCGAGAGCCGAGGCGCACAATATCGCTCGGATTACGAAAAGCGCGACGATGTGAACTTTCTGGCGCATACCCTGGCCTTCCGCGCCGAAGACGGCGGCGTGCAGAGGCTGACCTACAAGCCGGTTACGATCACCAAATTCCAGCCGAAAGAACGAAAATATTAGGAGTCAGGCGCGGAAAGTTAGAATTTAGCAAAAGAATTTGTAAAGGGACGTGCTAACCCCTAACTCCGCGCTCTAACCTTTCTAAGAGGAGCAAGTTTAATGGCAAAGCAGTATGCCGCCGCCGATGGCTCGGCGGAACAGGCCCAGCAGGTTAAAGTGACCGTCAAGGTGTTACGCTTTGACCCTGAAAAAGACAAGAAGGCTCACTTCGAGACTTACGAAGTGCTGGCTGACCCGCTCGACCGCATTTTGGATGTGCTGAATACGGTTAAGTGGTACAAAGATGGCTCGTTGACCTTTCGGCGCAGTTGCGCTCACGGCGTTTGCGGCTCGGACGCGATGCGGATCAACGGGCGCAACCGCCTGGCCTGTAAAGTGCTGGTGCGCGACGTGGGCGGCGATGTGGGCAAGAAAATTCAGATCGAGCCGATGCTGGGCTTCAAAATCATGAAAGACCTCGTAGTGGATATGGAGCCGTTCTTCGACAAGTACAAATCAATCAAGCCCTACTTGATCAACTACGAAGACGCTCCCAAAAGTACCGAACGGCTGCAAAGTGCCGAAGAGCGAGCCATCTTCGACGAGACGACCAAATGTATTTTGTGCGGAGCCTGTAGTGGTTCCTGCCCGCCCTACTGGTCGAGCAGCGAATTTATCGGCCCGGCGGCCATCATTCAGGCGCACCGCTTCATCTTCGATAGCCGCGACCAGGGAGCCGACGAACGGCTAGCGGTACTTAGTCAGGGCGAAGGCGTTTTCCGTTGCCGCACGATCTACAACTGCACCGACGCCTGCCCCCGCGACATCCCCGTCACAAAAGCTATCGAGCAAATCAAGCGGGTAATGCTCTACAACCGCGTCTAGGCTAGATTAGATTTTACAAGATTCTAGCATAGTGACAAATACAGCTCGTTCCAGTTGGAACGAGCTGTATTTGTCAAGGCTGAATTTAGAGGAACTCAGGCAGTAGGACGTCAGTATTAAAATGTGCCGGGGCCAGGGGAAAGCTTTAGCGAAGCACAAGCCGTAGCGCAGCTACCACTGCCTGGGCGACGCTGGCACTGGACTGCGGATTCTGGCCGGTAATTAGTTGCCCATCCTGCTCAACGTGATCGGCCCAGTTGGGTCGGGCTACGAACCGTCCGCCGAGAGCGGTCAGGCGGCTTTGGAGCAGAAAAGGCATAAGCGTGTCGAGTTGAGCGGCCCTTTCCTCCTCATCGGTGAAGGCAGTCAGGGTTTTACCCGCTACAATGGGTGTACCATCCCTTCTCGTTGCTCCCACCAGACCGGCAGGGCCGTGACAAACTGCCGCAATTACTTTGTCCGCCTCGGCAAACTCACTCAAAAGCTGTCCTAGCCGCTTATTATCAGGCAGATCGTACATTGTACCGTGACCGCCCGGTAAGAAAATAGCGGCATAGTCACGAGCCTCCACTTCTTCTAGCCGCCGGGTAGTCTTCAAAACAGCAATTGCTTCGGCCCACTCGCTGGCTTTCTGGCTGTCCGGGGTGCTGCGCGGATCAATCGGGGTCGGCCCACCTTGTGGACTAGCCACCGTCACCTCGAAGCCTGCTCCAAGAAACTGGCCGTAAGGAAGTGCAAACTCTTCTAACCACAGCCCGGTTGGATGCGTCTCATCTATGTAGGCGTGACTTGTTACTACCATCAATATTTTTATCTCGTTAGCCATTAATGAAAATACTCCTCTTCCGATTACTTCATTTGGATTTTATAGACGCACTCATACTTTATATGCAAGGATGCTATAATACAAATTATATATTCGTGATCTTATCATAAGGATATTTATGGCAGATTTTGAGTGGTACCGAAGTTTTCTAGCCGTGTATCGGGTCGGTACAGTTTCCGGGGCAGCCCTGTCGCGCTTCCTGACCCAACCTGCTATCACCCAACACCTCGCCGCCCTGGAAAGAGTGGTAGGAGAACCCCTGTTTACCCGCCTACCTCGCCAAATGCTACCGACGGAACGCGGCAAAGTTCTTTATACTCAGATAGTAACCGCTCTGGAAAAGCTGGAAGAAGTTTCGGCGAATCTGGTCGCCCAAACCGAGACCGCTCGACCTGTGGTGCGGTTGGGAACTCCACGCGAATTCTTTTACGAGAGAGGGTTAGTATGGTTGAAGGGGCTAGAGATAAAAGTAACGGTAAGTTTTGGTGAAACGCCCGCCCTAATAGAAAGCCTGAGCCAGGGTGAGCTGGATTTAGTGATTGCTACTCAACGTGTGAGCCACCCTGGTCTGGAATACCGACCTATTTATGAGGAGGAATTTTGGTTGGTAGGGCCTGCACTTCTTGCCGCGCCCGATGAACAAAGCGAAGCGGAAGCCTGGCTCCTTCGGCAGACCTGGCTTAGCTACGGCCCAGAACTACCAATTATTCGACGCTTCTGGCAGGCCACTTTCGGACACCGGCCCGAATTAGAACCAACTTTGATTGTGCCGGACTTGCACACTTTGCTACGAGCAGTCGAACTTGGGCAAGGGTTAACGGTATTGCCCGATTACCTTTGCCAAAAAGAAGTAGAAGCTGGTCGGCTCAGTCGCCTATGGCAGCCCCTTCAGCCGATTACAAATACACTTTACCTGGCTTACCGTAAGCTCGACCGCTACCGACCCGAAATTGCGCAGGTTTTAGAAAGGAGCCAGGAAACCGGGGTCGTCTAAACTGGCTTCTGCCTTATAACTCTATTTCCCACCAGAAGTGTAATTTATAGAGAACGGCTCACGTTTGTAACCGTAGTGTTGTTTATTGATTTATTGATATTGATAGTGATTAATGAGGCGTGAAACCGTGAAAAAAGCTTTTGTGACAAACTATAGCACTACGATTTTGAGGCTAAGCCGGATAAGACTGGTACAGGCAATGGCGTTGGGTTTGCTGGCCTGTGGGCTGGTAGCGTGCGGCGACCTTACCTCAACTGCGGCGGTTCCCCGCCCGGTTGCCAGCCTGACGGCGGTATCTGAAGTAACTCAATCCGGCCCGCTCTCTACTTCAACAACCACGGCGGCCACCACTCCCCGCTCGGTGGTTACGGCTGGCCCAACCTCCAGGGCTGCCACGCCCACCCAAAACCCAACCGAACCTGCTACAGTCGGAGCGAGTGGAACTGCTCCTGCGGTTTATCCAGTTCTGGGGACTGCTTTTCAGCTTGGCTATAACCGGGAAGCAACGGTTCAGGCTGAAAAACTGGTCGTTAAATTTGTGGCTGTAACCGAAGACTCGCGTTGTCCAGTCTCCACCGACCCTAAGTTAGCCTCGCCCTCTTGCGTTTGGGCCGGGCAGGTAGTCGCGCTCGTCAACATCCAGAATAAAGCGCAAGACCTGGGTCATTTCAAGCTAACCCTGCCAGGTTCGCTCAAAGATACGAATCTACAACCGACCCAGACCGCGCAGACGGTCAGGTTCGAGGGCTTCTACCTCAAGATTCTTGCCGTTGAGCCTCTTAACCGACTGCAAGGAAATGGCAAGCCTGTTACCACCCAACCGGGAGAGTACATGCTAAACCTCGTTCTAGGCAAACCCTAGCTAGCGGGCTAACCAACCCATCTAGCTTCGGGCTTCCGCCTGCGGTGAGCCGATATCGGCAGGCTTCTGGCTGTCCTCGGCCACCAGGAACGCTCCAAGTGGGCCAAAAGCGGCGATAACAATTCGGTTTAGCTGAGTATCGCGGGCTTCTTTGTTCCATAGCACGGCAGTAAGAAATTCCAGCTCGTTTTTGTGGTCGCAATTGCGAACCACAAACTCGACCAGTGGCCCGGTTACGGCCAGCGTGCCGCTAACAAGGCCCAGTTCGCGTTGAAGCTGGCTAAAACCTTTGTTAAAAGCCGTTTCCAGGTAAAGCCGTAGTTCACCGGCCACTGCCAGCACCACCGCCCCGACATTCGCACTTTTTTCAAGGTTTTGCTGGCTCTGGACACTTTTGGCCGTCAGGGTACTCTCGCTGGTGCTTTTAGAGTTTTCAAGCGTAGTTTTGCCGTTCTGAACTATCGCCCGCGAGAAAATGCCGGTACCACCTGCTCCCGCCGCCCCACCCAGGAGCAAAGCCGAAACCGCGCTATTGTTGAAAAGCAAAAGGCCGACCACACCGACCACTATTATCACCGCCGCCGCCACCAGAATAAAACCCAGGTGCCGGAACGACCCGGTTAAGGCACTGATGCCAGCGTTAGCAACCGATTTTGCCACGTCAATGCCCGCCTCGGCCACCTCCTTAATTTCATTGGTTATCTGGGTGAAAGCCGCTTGCAGGTTGTGACCCGCCAACGAGGTAATCTGACGGCTGTAATCTTGAATCAGGTTGCTGGCGATGTCCACCAACTTGAAAGAGTCCAGGTCCTGCCGCCCGGAAATCAGGTTGAACCAGTTGTTGTACTGCTCGATCAGTGATGAGCGCATATCCAGCAAATGCTCGTAGCTCCAACTGGGATGCAGTTTGAGGGTATCGGCCCAGGTAGGAGCCATGTTAGCGTCCTCGGTTCCAGACTGAGTGCCATCCTGACGTTGTAACTTGCCGTGTTCGCTCAATTCCAAAATCGTATTTTGCCAGTAATTCAAGCTCTGGATGACCGAATTGATCGCGGCGCGAGGCGATTTAAGGTCGAAATTTTCGTCTGCTTCTTCCTTCTCGGTCTGGGCAACTTTATTTGGGTTTTTGAGATAATATTCTTTTTCCAGCACATCTAAAATCGTACTGAGTTGCCGCTGCAAGTGGACGGTATTTTGCGGCTTGAAAGCTTCGAGAAAAACCTGATAGATGGCGTTGCCCAGTTCAACTTCTCGCCCGGCGTACTTCTCTTTAGTACCCTTTACGCGGTACTGGGCGGTCTGAATCGTCAAGTCCCAGGAAAGCGAAGTCAGAGTGCGCCCGGCACTATAGCTAAACCGGGCCAAAAGCGTGGCGTTACTCCCGGCGTAAAGTCGCTCTCGCACGTAGTTGTCCCAGGCTGTGATCAAAGCTTCGACCTGCTCGGATAAATCGTCCAGAACGTGCCGGTACTGCGTGACATCCGGTTGGTCGGGTGGTAAGATCAGGGCCGGGTTTTCTCCCTCAAAAATCTGCTGGATAACTTCTTCGTAGGTGTCGTGCTTCTGATACATGCAGATCAGGAAATTAAGCGACTGGCGCAACTTCTCGACCAGTTTGAATTTTACATCCAGCTTTGTCAGTCCGATGTTAGCGTAACCAATGCCCAGCGTCATGTAGCGGGGTTTATCGAAGGACATGTTGTACTGAGCCAGGTCTACCTCGGCGTCACCCAGGAGTTGCAGGTGCAAATCTACCGCCCGACTGAACAAACCACGCCAGGTACTTGCCAGCCAAAAACCATCCGAAGCATCGCGCACGGTTTCTTCCGCGCCGCGCAATTTGGCTTCCAGCACCCGACCTCGAAGCTCGATCAGTACCGCACTAAGTGAAAGAGCCTGGCGTAATTTATCGGCTTGCTGCTTGACTTCATCGTCGGGGCTGAGGGGCGTCGTCTCCGCAGCCTGGGCCTCCGCCGCCTGGACCGCCGCCAGAGGAGCCAGAGCTTTCTTCACGGTCTCTACCAGGGGTGCCACGGCCTCGGCCATTGCCGCCGCCAGAGGATTTAGCGGGGTTGCCGCCGCGTCGGGGGAGGCGGAGGTCGAACTAAGGGCCGATTGGGGAGACTCGATCACGGCTACCGGGCCGGATGCTTCTTCAAAGCCTGACCCGCCCACCGAAGCGAGGTCGGGCGCGGAAACCGCAGTAGCGTTACTGCCAGTTGAACTTAAACTGGCAGTCGAATCGGCGGGAAAGGCCGTCGGCCCGGCCCCACCGTTAGCCAAAACCGAAGCTTCTTGAGGCCCACCTGAACTTGTAGAGTTATCTTGATTTTCTGGGGTCATCGGAAAGGTCCTTTCTCTTTCTCGAAGAAAAGAAGAAAATAAGGCTTGAACCGAACACAAACGTTGTTAGAGCGAAAACAACCGGCTGATTTTGATCAAATAAACGCGCTTGACCCTGATTTTTACTTGTGACTTTCGTACCGAAAAATTCTATTATAGGAGAATAAGGGAATTATAACATACCTGCCGGGCCTGTGAAGAGCGGCTACAAGGAGATTAGGGCGAATGCAAAGTCCGAGTTTTGCCCGTGTCATGCCCTGCGGGTGTGAGTGAGAACTAAGCCAGGTCTGGATTAAAAGCCTACCCAAGCGAAGAGGCTTCTTGACCTACCTCGATCTTGCTTAGTCAAAAAGATTCTTCGCTACGCTCAGAATGACATTCGGACTTTGCATTCGGCCAGGCAAGGGGATTGGGTCAGGCTGTTAGGGAAGCGAACTAAATCGCTCTCGCTAACAGCCTGGCCTTAGTTTACGTCAGGCCACTTCGAGGCGAGTGGCCTGAAGTCTGGCCCGGCCCTCGTAGCGGTCGGGCCGACCTTCGACGACGAGCAGCTTGCCTTCTTTGAGCAAGGCGGCATTTTCGCGGTAGAGTTTGGGAAAGACCGCCACTTCTAAAAGGCCGCGCCCATCGTTGAGGTTAAAAACGTACATCAGCCCGTAGCGGCTTTGTTGCTCGCGCCCACCCGTAACGGCTCCTCCAACCCGCACGCTTTTTGGAGCATTTTCGCCCAGGCTGAGCGTCGTAGCATCCACCCGGCCTTCGGCTTCTAGCCGGGCGACTGTCTCGACCACCGGCAAAGGGGTCAGGTGGACACCCAGATATTCGTACTCGTAGGCCAGGAGCGTTTCGAGCGGATGTTCGGGTCGCTCTTCCAGGATGGGTTCGGCGAACTGCTTGGCTTTGGCGGCTTTCTGAGCCAGCGGGATCGTCGCTTCGACCGAGGCGCGGCTGCCAAAAGGAAACGCGCCGACCCTCGCAAGAGCGGTCAGGGTGCGGGCATTGATCGAGCGGCCCGGCACGCGCCGCACAAAATCAGCCAGGCCGGTGAACGGCCCACCCGACCGCCGGGCCGCTTCGAGGGCTTCCAGGCCGGTCGGCCCTAGGCCTTTAATGGTACCCAGGCCAAAGCGCAGGGCCGGTTCACCCGTAGGGGTGGCGTCAATCGAAAGGCGGCCAGTGCTACGGTTGACGTCCGGCCCTAAAAGCGGCACACCCAGGCGACGACACTCCGAAACCGCCTTGACCACTCCCTCGGTATCGCCGCCCGCCACGGTCAGCAGTGCGCCCAGGTATTCGAGCGGGAAATGATTTTTGAGGTAAGCCGTGATATAAGTCAGGTAGCCGTAGATAATCGCGTGGGCCTGATTGAAGCCATAAAAGGCAAAAGGCGGAAACATCTCCCAGACGGCGGCAACCTGGGCCGCCGAAAGACCCCGCGCCGCCGCGCCCTGAGAAAATTTTAGCTCCTGCGCGACCAGTTCTTTCTGGTTCTTCTTGCCGATAGCCTTGCGCAGTACATCGGCTTCACCCAGGCTGTAACCAGCTACCTCCTGGGCGATTTTAAGCATAGTCTCCTGGTAGACCGGCACGCCGTAGGTTTCGGCCATGATCGGGTCGAGCAGGGGGTGTGGCGTTTTGAGGGGTTCGCGTCCGTGCCGAACCGCCAGCAGACGACCCAAAAACGGCATCGGGCCGGGCCGGTAGGCTGCGATCATCAGGGCCAGGTCTGCCACCGATTGCGGCTTCATGCCGATTGTAAACTCGGTCATGCCCTGATTTTCAAGCTGGAACACTCCCAGCGTGTAGCCTTGCGAAAGCGATTGAAAAGTCGAAGCGTCGTCGGTCGGCAACCGCCAGACGTCCAAATCGAGGCCGCGCTGTCCTTTAATAAAAGCCAGGGCGTGACCAATCGTACTCCAGGCGGTCAGGCCCAGCAGGTCAATCTTCAAAAGGCCGCGCTTTTCGACATCCTCCATATTCCACTGCGTCATAACCCTGATTGACCCGCCGCCGGGATTGGCCGGGTCGTCCTCGGCCTGGTTCGCCAGGAGCGAACGCTGCTGCTGACCCAGGCCCTCCGTGCGAGTGAGCGGCACGTACTGACCGATAGGCCGGGGGGTAATCACCACCCCGGCGGCGTGCGTGCCACTGTTGCGCCCACTCCCCTCGATTAACCGGGCGTGGTCAATCAGTTCGCGCACTGCCGCGTCCGCCTTGTACAACCGGGCGGTTTCCGGCTCCTCGGCCAGAGTACGGCTCAGGCTGTAAGGCTTTTGAAACTCGATAGGAACCAGCCCGACCAGCCGATTGACCAGAAAAGGGTCACTACCCAGCGTTTTTCCGGCGTCGCGCAGAGCTGATTTCGCTCCCTCGAAATTGTGGGTGATGATATGAGCCACGTTCGAGGCTCCGTAGCGTTGCACCACATAATCCAACAGGCGCGGGCGGGCTTCGTCGGCAATGTCGAGGTCAATATCGGGCGGCACGAGGCGGGCTTCGTTGAGGAACCGCTCGAATAGCAAGCCGTAGTCGAGCGGATTGAGCGGTGTAATGCCACAGGCGAAGCAAACTAATGACCCGGCAGAACTACCTCGCGGAGCGCACAGGATGCCCCACTCGTTGGCCTGCCGCACGATGTCGGCCACAATCAAAATGTAGCGGGCGAACCCGGCCCGTTCCATTACGCCTAGCTCGTGGTTCAGGCGGGCCTCCATTGCGGCGGGTAAAGTCGGCCCTACCCGCTCGGCCAGAGTGCGGCGGCAAATACTTTCGAGGTAGAGACCGGCGGCACTTCGCCCGCCGCCCGTCTGGGTCTGGGCCTGGGTCTCGGCCTGAGCCTCGAACTCGGCAGGGATCGGAAAATCGGGGATGATCAGGCTTGATTTGGGCAAGCGTACCCTGCACTCGGCCCCTAGCCGGGCGGCGTTCTCCAGCGCTTCCGGCAGATCGGCGAAACGGCTTTCCAGTTCGGCCAGGGTCAAAAACCGGGCGTCGTCCCCACCCGGACGGCGGCGTTTAGGGTCATTCAGGCGCATATTATCAGCGATAGCCCACAACATGTCGCGGGCGCGGGCCTGGTCGGGCCGGACATAGTGGACGTCGCTGGTTGCCAGGAGCGGCAAAGCGTGCTGACGCCCAAACTCGACCAGTCGGGTGCGGTCGGCCTGAGCGACGGGCGAAGAAGCGGCCACTAATTCCAGGTAGAAGTTTGGCCCGAAAGCTTCCCGGTAACGCCCGGCCAGAGTTGCGGCCTCGGCGGAATGGCCCGCCGCCAGGAGGCGCGAAAGCTGACCGCCCGGCCCGCCACTGAGAACCACCAGCCCTTCGGCGTGTTCCAGCAAAACTTCTTCCCGCAGGCGCGGCCCTGTCCCGCCGGTCGCGTCGTAGCCGGTTGTTCCGGCCCAGCTTAGAAGCTCGAATAGGTTATGTAAACCTGTTTCGTTACGGGCCAGCAGCACCAGATTATGGCAGCGTCCGCTTTTATCGCCACTGGCAAGCCGTTCAGCTTCGGCTCCGCAGCCTTCCCCGGCCCACTCACCGGGCGACTCCTGAAAAAGGTCTGATTCGGCCCACTCTAGCGGCATATCCACCCCAAAAATCGGGTTCGCCAGACCGAGCCGATCCGCCGCCTCCTGCAACTGCACAAACCCTGCGCCCTGGCCGTGGTCGGTCAAAGCCAGTCCCGGACGTCCAAGCTCGACCGCCGCCGCGACCAGTTCCTCGACGCTGCTTACCCCGTCTCGAAAGCTGTAGTGCGAGTGTACGTGCAAATCGGTAAATCCGGCGTTTTTCCCTTCCATCTGCTCGGCCACGGCTCTTTCCTCTCTATAGCTAATTCATTCTAATTTTAGCTCATGTTAGCCCATAAAAGAGCGGCTGTCCAATCTTAAATCAGATCAATCTGGCCGGTAAGCGTATGATATAATTTGGGAGAAGCAGGCAAGTTGACCTGAAACGAGGTTTGATGACCCAGCCATCCGAAGAAATACGACCGGCGACCCTGCAACCAACCCCACCACTTGAAACGATTGCGGTTCCGGGGGCCAAATCCAACCGCGACCGGCCCGCCTGGTGGCTGGTGCTGGCGGTGGGCGGGCTGGTAATCGCGGCGGTGGGCGGTTGGCTGGCTTACCTGATTACCCGGCCCGGCCCGTTGCCGACGCAACCGCCGCGAACTAATCCGTCACCTTCCAGCGTCACAGTCGCTGTTACCGTGGCCCAACCCGGCCCGACTACTGTCCTCGCCGGAACCAACCCGGCAGTGACGGCAGCCACTACCCCGCCACCGACCCAACCGCCCCTGGCTTACGGCGTGGTAACTTCGCGGGTGCTGAACCTTCGTACCGCTCCTAGCACCGACGCCCCGGTCTTTAGCTCGCTCAAGAACGGCGATGTGGTAGAACTGGCCGGGCGAAACGGCGGCTGGTATCGGACGACCGATGGTCACTGGGTTTCGGCTTTCTACCTGGAAGTTCGCCAGACCCGCGCCGAAGCCGACATCTATGCCCGCGAAATTCTCACGCCGTGATAGGGGTCGAAGCGCGACGAAAAAACGTAGAAGTGCAAAAGTTTGGCTCATTTTAGAAAAAAGATAAGAACGAGGAGTCCTAAAAAATGGCAAGTGATAGCCTGGGGTTGATGCCCGACCAGATTAGCCTTAATACCGGCGTGTACGATGTTAAAGTAAAGCTGGCTTTTATGATTGACGTGGATAACACCTTGATCAATAACGATCAGGTCAAAACCGACGTATCGGCTCAGATGGAAGCCCTGATTGGCCCAGAGCGTTCGGCCCGCTTCTGGGAGATTTACGAGCAAGTCCGTAAGGAAACCGATGTCGTAGACATTCCGCTTTCACTCAAGCTGATCAAACTTGAAATGGCTGATAGCGAGCAACTTTACCACAAACTATATCGGCTATGGATGGATTTTCCTTACACCAAATATATCTACCCTGGTGTTTTCGAGGCTCTGGCTTACCTTAACAAGATTGGTCGCCCGATCATTCTCTCCGATGGCGACCCGTCGTTCCAGTTGCGCAAGATCGTGACAAGTGGCCTGGCCCGTGCGGTCAACGGCGACGTGTTGATTTACGCGCATAAGCAACACCATCTCGAAGATATCGAGATGGCACTACCGGCTTATCGCTACATTATGGTCGAAGATAAACCAAGCCTTCTGGCGATCATGAAGGAATATTTCGAGGAACGAATTACGACGGTGCTGGTCAAGCAGGGCAAGTACGCCAACGACCCTAAACAGGTCGCGCAGGCCAAACCCGACCTGATCATCCCGCGCATCGCCGACCTGGTAAAATTTACGCCCGAACAGTTTGCCAGCGACCGCTTTTAGCCAGGAGCGACCGCTTTTTTAGTCAGCAATGAAGAGTGAAGATAAAACCAGCCCAGGCAGCGATAAGCCGGGCTGGTTTTATCTTCACGCTCTACTTCGACCAGACCAGAGCTTGAATGTTGCCGGTGACAAGTTCTTGTTCACCCTGGAGACGGCCCTCGAAAAGAGAGGAAGCAACCAGGCTGCCGGTAGCGTTGGCAAAATCGCCGTTGAGGGCGTCCGGGCTGGTAGCCTTGAAGTAGGCCAACGTGTTGGCCGAAGCCGAGAGCGCGGGGTAAACCGCAATCTGGCCGCGTGGACTACCAATCTGCTCTTTGTCGGGCTTGCCCAGGTCAGGCTTGCCGCTAATATCCAGGGTACGCACAAACGGGCGGCCACTGGGCGAGTTGTACTGATAGGCCAATCGAGTGGCCTGACCCTGCAAAGAAGCCACTCCGCCCTCATAAGAAGCATCCCAGAACTTCATGTCTTTGCCGGTAGTCGAGTTGAGCGTTACCACTAAACCACTGTGACCGATGGTGGTAAAAGCAATCGCCTTGCCGCCATCCAACCAGACCGGATTTTCGATAAAGGCAGTATCCGGGCCGAAAGGAAAACCCAGGCTGGTCAGGTCGTCGGGCATCTTGGCCGTACTGGTCGGCTCCCATTCGTTCTGGCCGCGCACGCTGATCAGGTGCAGGGCGTTGTTGCGGGGAAACGTGCTGCCTTCGACCAGTTTGCCGTTGGTGACAAACGCCAGACGCTGGCTATCGGGCGACCAACTAGGCTGTTGGCCGTCGGCCAGTTTGCGCGAATTCTGGCCGGAAGCGTCCATCGCCCAGACCTCGTGCTTGTCGCTACGCTCGAATTTACCGTTCTTGTCGGTATCGAAAGTGCGGGTAAAGGCGATTAAGCGGCCATCCGGCGAGAATTTGGGGTCGGTGTTGCTGGTTAGAGGCTCTCCACGGGTGCCGCCCACAGAAGCAACCCCGCTATTACCGTCCAGGCCAATCGTATAAATTTCACTTTCGCCGGTAGGACGGCGGGAAACGAAAGCAATTGATTTGTTGCCGGGTGCCCAATCCGGCTTTCCGACCACGGTATCCTTGTCGGTAGCCTGGAAAAGCATGGCTTTCTGCTTGTTCCCGACGTTCACGATCCACAGGCTGCCCCGGTCCAGGTAAGCTAAGGCTCCGCTTCCTGAAAAATCGCCAATGCCGGGCCTGGTCGGAGACGCCGTTGTCACTGCTGCCGTCGTGCCGGGTTGGGAGGGTGCTTTCGTGTCCGGGTCTTTCGTGGGCGGAGCCTGGGTAGTTTCGGTCGCCGGGGCGGTAGTATCGTTTATGGTAGTGACGGGGGCCAGGGTCGTCACGGGCGCAACCGTAGTGACGGGCGCGGTGGTAGGCGGTTGGGCCGTCACAGTCGGCAGGCTACCGGGGGCGGTCGTGACGGGTGCTGCCGTAGTCGGGCTGGCCGTGGTCGTGGTAGGGGCGGCGGTTGTAGTCGGCGTTGCCACGCTACTGACGGGCGTAGTGGTGTCGCCGCAGGCGGCCAGGAGCAAGCTAACCATCAGGGCCAGCAGCCCCAGCCAGCTAAATCCCTTAAATTTAAGATAATTCCTCATTTTGTGGCCCCAACTTTCCTCTCTCTGGTTTCTTTGCCGATGGCTAAAGAAAAAAGCTCCGATAGTTATAAATAGTCTCGTTTTCTTTGCGTTAAAAGGACTATATAAATAATAACGCAAAAGACCGGCTACGGTTCCTGAGCATACGTGAGCCGCCTCAAAATCAGTGGCGCAAGATTTGAGCCGTGTTTAAGTCGGACAAAGAGTTGTAAGAAGGCCGGGTATGCTACAATTTAACTATAGTTGAGGTTTTATGGCAAAAATGATGACGAAAGGAGAGTCAGGTGCAAAATACCGAAAGCTTGAGCCGATATAGTGTCGAGGCGGGACACTGGCAGCACGAACCCGTGCTGATCTTGCGCGACCACCAGAGCGGGGCGGAAGCGACGATTTGCCCTGGTATAGGCGCAAACCCGGTCGCCTGGGCCATCCGGCAGGGAGGGCAGAGAGTGGAGGTGCTGGAAACGCCGCCCGGCCCGGAAGAATTGCGGTCGAGAAAGTTCAAAGCGGGTATCCCGATCCTGTGGCCGTTTCCAGGCCGGGTGCGCGAAGCTAAATACGAGTTCGAGGGCCGCCAATATCACCTGCCGCGCACCGACAAAGGCGGCGTGCATCACATTCACGGCCTGGTGCTGGTCGCGCCCTGGCAGATTGTCGAGTATGGCCCGACTGCCCACGGAGCCGAGGCTACGCTGGAAATCACGCCCGACCGCCTGAGCGAAGAAGACCGGGCGGGCTATCCGTTCCACTTTAATCTGACCGTGCGCTACACCCTGACCGAGAACCGCCTGACCGCCGTTTTCGAGGTGGATAACCGGGGCGAGTTCGCCTTGCCTTTCGGCCTGGGACTGCACCCTTACTTCCAGGCTCCCTTGCGCGTGAGCGAGGAGACGCCCGACCGCACCGCCCTGCAAGTCCATCTGCCGACTGCGACGCGCTGGCCTGCCGAGGAAGGGCTACCGACTGGCCC
>JBBRBE010000024.1:0-49000 GCA_038206175.1 Chloroflexia bacterium | reverse complement strand
GTCAGGAAGAAAATCGCTACGCTGAGGACAGTCGCGGCAAAAGTAACCGGCCAGTTGACCGGCAGGAAAAAGATCGTGGCGACGAGCGGAACGCCAAAGGCCAGCGACGCTTTAAGAACTTTCCAGAAGAATTTGAGCGGGTAAGCCAGACCGAACACCCGCCGTAAAGCAACCATCGCAATCAGGCGCGACCCGACCGCCATCGAACCCATCACGCAGACCGCCGCGATGACGTTCCAGCCCAGGAAAGCCGCCAGCACCAGTACGGCCCCGCCCAGGATTGGCAGAGTGCGCGATAAAACTACCAGCCGGTAGCGTTCGTAAACCTGCAAAATTACCATTGGCAAGCTGATCAAAGCCTCGCTAAAGGTGAACAGAACAGTCAAAACAGTCACCCAGACCGCCAGGTTCAGGTCGCCCGTCTTGAGAACCGCTTCCTCACTTTTGCGCAGGAAAAGCAGTTCGACCAGATTACGCGACAGCAGCATGGCCCCGATAGCACTCGGCACTAAGAGGAAGATTTGAAGTTTGCTGATCGAACTGTACGCCGCTTGCAAGCGGTCGTCGCGCTGACCGTCTGCTCCGCTCTCGGCGTGGATCGAAGAGAAAAGCGGAGTTTGAACTCCCAAAAACGGAGCCAGGAGGGTCTTGAGCAGTTGCTTGATAAAGCTGTAGCTCAGGCGAATCAAAGCTACCGTTAGAAACTCGCCATAGAAAGTGAAAAGCAAGACGGCAAAAGGGGCATCGTAGAACCAGGCCGACAGGCTGAAAAAGTACATCAGGGCGGCATACCTGGTAAAGCGTCGCCAGATCGAACCTTTGGGCCGGATTTGGCCTTGATCAGGCCCAGGCTGGCTATCCGCCGGGTCGAGCGGACTTTCCAGAAGGGCATTTTGACGATTGGCTTCCAAAGCCGCCTGAGCCAGGTCGCGCTCCTGTTGAGCGATCAGGGTAGCTTCTTTAGAAGCAAGCCAGGCTTGCCAGAAAGCAATCCCAACGCTAATAACGGTGGTGGCAAGCAGAGCCAGCATCACACCGTAGACTTCCAGGCGGAACGGCCAGACGATCAAACCCAAAGTCAGAAGCGGGTTCAGCACGTTTACTACGATGTCGAGCAAATTGGTGACTTTTTGCTTGAAAAAACTGTACAATATTTGAGTACACACATCGTAAAGTGCGCCCAGCACCAACAGGGTCGCTACCAGCGCGAGATAAAGGCGGCCTTGCGTCGCTCCCAGGTTGAACCAGGCAATAAAAACGTCGGCGAAAAAGGTCAGCACTACGATCACAAGAGCGAGGATCGCCAGCTTGATCGTCGTAATCAGGGTCAAAAAGCGGCGCAAAGCTCCCCGGCCTAGCTCGCGCTCGATCTGCCCGACGAAACGCGGCAAGGCCCGCTCGATGCCCAGGTCTACGAACATGCCCAGGCTGGCAAGCATGGCAGTTACGGCAGCCAGAGCTACATAAGTCCTTTGCGGAAAGAGCTTGACGATGATCAGGGCGACGAAAAGCGATAGCCCGGCCTTGAGCGGCATAAAGGCGATGTTCCAGAAAAGAGCGAACCCGGCCCGGCGTCCAAGCGAAACTTGAGAGGTAGGGTCGGGCCGGGTTTTAGGTGCTGTTGGGTCTGGCTGGCGGGGGGCGGGTTTACCGACCTTCATAAATCTTGTACCGGGAGCCGGTAGGCGGCTCGAAGTTATGCAGAAATTCGACGACACTATAATTGCGGCAGATGCCGTCAAAAGTATAGCACGGCCCTAAATAGGGCGCAAACCTGCCAACTTTTAAGAAAGAGCTAGTAAGAAAGAGCTTTAAGAAAGACCTATGGCTAAAACCCTTCAAACCTCAGTTGAAATTCGTGAAACCGCCCAGACAATGCCCTTCGCGGCAGTGGTCGGACACGGGCTGGCAAAGCAAGCTCTGTTGCTGCTGGCAATCGAGCCTCGGCTGGGCGGCCTGGTGCTGGCAGCCAGTCCCGGCACAGCCAAAACAACCCTGGCCCGCTCCTTCCTGAGCCTTCTGCCAGCAATTGAGAGTGTAGCGGGCTGTTCCTCGCACTGCGACCCGGCGCACCCTGCCGCCTGGTGCAGCGAATGTCGCCGGGCTTACGCCGAACAACGGCCTCCCACCCGGCGAACTCCGCCGCCCTTTATTAACCTGCCTCTGAATGTAACCGAAGACCGACTACTGGGCGGTCTGGCTCTCGAAGCGACTTTGCAGCAAGGACGGCGCATCGCCGAGCGCGGCCTCCTGGCCGAAGCTAACCGAGGCGTCTTGTATTGCGACGAGCTAAACCTGCTGGACGACGGGCCGGGTAACTACCTGATGGACTCGCTCAGCCGAGGCCGATTGGCACTCGAACGGGAAGGTCTGAGCGCGGACTACCCGACCGAATTTGTGCTGGTCGGCACTTTCGATCCCGCCGAGGGCGAAATCCGGCCGGGCCTGCTCGACCGTATCGGAATGGTTGTGATGGGGTCGGCCTTGCTCGACCCCCAGGCACGCGCCGAAATAATGAGCCGGGCCTTGAGCTGGGAACGCCAGCCTGACCGCCTGGAAGCTCTTTACGCCGACGAGACAAACCTGTTGCGCCAGCTTGTCCAGACCGGGCGAGAGAACCTCGCGGCGGTACGGATTTCGGACGAAGCTTTGACCGCCTTGAGCGAAGTTGCTTTGCGCTTGGGTGTACCGGGCAACCGGGCCGACTTGCTGGCGACGCGGGCGGCCCTTGCCTCCGCAGCCCTGGCCGGACGCGAGGAGGTCAGCGACGAGGATATGCGGCTGGCCGTCCAACTGGTACTCTTGCCACGGGCCACCCGCCTGCCCGAACCACTCCCAGAGGAAGAACCGCCGCCCCCACCTCCCGTCGAGGAACCACCGCCACCCCCCGAACAGAACAATGAAGACAACCCGGAGCCGGAGCAGCCTCAACAGCAAGAGCAACCTTCGCTGGAAGACCTGGTGCTGGCGGCCCTGGCGACCGAGATTCCAACCGACATCCTGGCCCTGGTGCAAGCCCGGCAGATACGGGCGAAATCGGGCAGCCGGGGCGAGGCTTACAACTGGCAGCGCGGTCGCCACGTGCAAAGCGTTCCCGGTAAGCCGGGCCGGGGCCGCATCGCCATCATTGACACCCTGCGGGCGGCGGCTCCTTTCCAGGGAGTGAGAGGCCGGGAATTAGAGGCCAGGGCAGCCACCCCCCAAAGCAAGCCTCAAAGCTTGAAAAAGGTCGCGCCAGCTTCCGCTTCTCGACCGGCGGCCCCGCGCATCCAGGTACGGGCCGACGACTTGCGGCTCAAGCGGTACAAGGACAAAGCCGGTGTGCTGTTCATCTTTGTGGTAGATGCCAGTGGCTCGATGGCTCTCAACCGAATGCGGGAAGCCAAAGGAGCGGTGACGCAGCTTTTGCAACAGGCTTACGTCCACCGCGACAAAGTGGCTCTGGTTTCTTTCCGGGGGCGCGAAGCCGAGGTGCTGTTACCGCCCAGCCAGAGCGTCGAGCTTGCCAAGCGGTCGCTGGATGTGCTGCCGACAGGCGGTGGTACGCCGCTGGCTTCGGCTCTCCTGACTGCGCGTGACCTGAGCCAACGGGCTAAACAGGGCGGTATCACCAAAACGATGGTGGTGCTGATCACCGATGGCCGGGGAAATGTGCTGCTGCGCGAGGATGCCGAGACTGCCGGGCTGGGCAAAGAGGCCCGCAAGACCCGCGCCGCCCTGGAAGTGAGCCAACTGGCCGGGCTACTGGTCAGCGAAGGCGTCTCCGCCGTCGTACTTGATACTCAGACCAGCTTTGTCAGCAAAGGCGAAGCTCAGGCTCTGGCCGCGAACCTGGGCGGACGCTACATCTATCTGCCCCGTGCCGACGCCCGCGCTATCGCCCTCAATGTCTCCACTGCCGCCGAAGATTTGCGTTAAGTTAGTAACCAGAATCGAGCCAGTAGAAATCCCGTTGGATTTCTACTGGCTCGATTCTGGTTTAGCTGAGCCGGGAGCCTGGCGTGTGAAAATAGTAACATAGTCTTAAATTCTACCCCGAAACAACCCTATACATTTTTTCTACAATGCTTCTTTTAGGCTACCATGAAAGGGCAGAGGTGCAAATTCGCGCCGCATGCTATGCTCTGGGAAGGTTTGAGATTAATATGGCCAGGTTGTGCAGCAGATTAACCGCCTACATGCTGATTGGCTGGTGTGGTTTCGTCGCTACCGTCAGCATGATCGCTTTTATTTTTGTGGATTGGGCCACCATCGCCGGGTGGATCACCATCGTTTGCACCACAATCTTTTTTTATGTTACAACTATTGAAGCCGATTATGTCGAGTGCGAAAGTGCCAGCTTTATCACTATTCCTGCCGGGCTGATCATGATTTTCGCCGGGGTCGAGCCGATCAACTATGTCGTGGCCGTGCTGGGGCCGTTGGCCTTGCTCTACGGCTTGGCCCACCTCTACGCTTACAAGTTTCCCTGGTTGGAACGGCGCATGAAAACTGCCGAGCAGCGCGCCGCTGCCACCGCCAAACGCGAAGCAAAGCTGGCGCAGCTACGCGAAGAGCATCAGAAGTATCTGCAATCTCAAACTTATACTTCTACATCCGACTTTTCTTAAAAAGATTGTATTTTTAATGAAAACCAATTATACTAGATTACACTAAGTGTGGATGCTAACGTAACGGCTCTATTTCCGATGTGTTACCGGCGGCCTGAGCGAAAAAGACCCCGGTTACATTGTGTCAACCAACGAGGCAACTATGAGTCTGCTCGACAGTCTGTTTAATCGCCGCGAGAGCAAGGTTAAAAACAACCCGGCCAGTAGTTCAAGCGTTGCCAAAGAACGCCTCCAACTGGCTCTTCGATATGACCGGGTAAATATTCCCCCGGAACTGATGGAGACGATTAAAGAAGAGATCATTGCTGTCATCAGCAAACATTTCGATATAGACCGCAACGCAATGGAAGTTACACTTGGTGAACGAAACGATCACTTGATAGCCAATATCCCTGTGCGCCGTACCCGCGAGTATAATTCCCACTCGTCCTGAATCTAACTCCTAGGCGGCGATTTGTGGTGTTCTGGCCTGTACAGGCTATACGTGCATTTGCAGCAATATTTTATTTCTATTAAGTTAAGTATAAGCTTGAAGGAAAACCGAATGAGCACTACCGAAAAATGGCCGAGCGTTTCCGGCCACGAGGTGCCAACGCGTAACTGGGGTTTATTTGTAGTAAACCGCACCCTGCAAATTTACACCAGAGGCGATAACGATGTGCAAGACTTGACCCGCCAGCTAAACGGGCTTTTAACTGACATTCAAATGGTAAATGGCACTGGTACTATATTTGTTCAAGGCTCCACCGCCGCCCTGACTACACTCGAATACGAACCGGACGTGGTAGCAGATGTCAAAGAAGCTTTCCAACGCCTCGCCCCAACCGGCCAGAACTATCGCCACGAAGCAGGCTGGCGCAATGGCAGTGGCTCCTCGCACGTGCGGGCCGCCCTCCTCGGCCCCTCCCTGGTCATTCCGTTCGTAGAAGGCAAGTTTACCCTCGGCACCTGGCAACAGGTCGTGCTGGTAGATTTCGATAATCGTCCGCGCCAGCGCGAGATCGTCGTGCAATTTATGGGCTGCTAAATCGGCCAACCCGAAAAGCCTGCTCCGGGCGAAGCCTACAAACTTCGTCCGGCTTTCCCAACCTTTCTCGCTTGCTGCCCTTTCACCTTTTCTGATTTCACCTTTTGTGATCCTCGACAGCCCAAATGCCTTCCTCAACCGGGTGATAGCAAAATCCGTCTGTTGGACTGTCCTTCCACCTCTGGTCAAACCTGGTCACGCTCTGCGGGTGCGAGAGAAAGCCAGGCCTGGCATTGCAATCGCCCTGTCCTCCTCAATTGCCTGGCCTTCAAGCACTCTTCTTATACCGACTGGGTCTTCCACCGCCAGTCATGTTTTCAGTCAGTTTTTTCTATCCCAATTGTTAAACATTTGTATAGGTAACGTATAGGTTTTGTATAAGTTAGGCTAATTTTGGCCTGTAGCAGATACTACTGTTATGAAAATTGGCTTAGAGTACCATAAGCCTACAAGGGAGTTACTGCTCCCTGAACTTACAGGCAATGCCGCACCGAGGGGTCAGGCAACGCACAACAACACTCTAGCGCACTAAAATTGGATTAGAGAGGAGGCCGGGCGGTGGCATATCAACCCAGGCCAAGTCGGTTTCGCCGGTCGGGGAGTTCGGCTCCTCAGCAAAACCGCAACGCCCGTTCAGCCCTGGGCGAACCGAGAGCGCAAGCGGTTTACTACGGCGTGTGGTTCACCGGCATCGCTATTGGTGTAGTGCTGATGGTGGTGTTCGTCATCCTCCTGGGCAACGGCATCAATGCCCGTGGCGAAGGCAAACGCAACATCCAGACCGCTCTCGAAAATCAGGGGTCGGAACTAGAAATGCCCCGCTTGACCGCCGATGGCAAAGTCGAGCAAGTCGAGAAGTGGCTAAGCGATATGAACTCCAGCGATGCCAACGTCAAACAACTTGCTAACAAAGCTTACATGGGCGCACTGGCCCGTGGTCAGGCCAACTACCAGCGCGTTTGCATTGGCTGCCACTTTGGGCCACCCGAAGAAACGAGCAACGGCCCGTGGCTCGGCAATCTCTACCAGACCGCCTATCTCTACAACGGCAAGCCGGTCAACGATGCCAACGTCGTAACCTTCACTCTGCTGGGTAGCCAGTCGCACAACCTGCTCGAAGATGGCCACACCATTCGCAAAGAAGGCAGTACCGGCCCACTGGCAGGCGGGTGGAACCCGATGCCCGCCGGAATTGCCACGCCGCAGCAAGCGGTAGACATCATGCTCTACCTGAAGCAGCAGACTTCTAAGAAATAAAGAACTGTTCTTGTACCGAACCGGGCGAGGTTTCTCGCCCAAATGTCACTTACTTACTCGTAACTCGTATTGAGGAGCAACCGATGAGTATCACCTTGCAACCCGGCGCGAGGCCGCTGATCAACCGACCAGCCCTCAACAAAGCTGCCGAACTGCATGTGCCTGGGTATCGTTGGTATCAACTATTTGCCTTTCCACGCACTGAAGACCAAATCTTTGGTGGACACCTGATCGTGGCCGGAGCAATCGGCACAATGGTCGGCTTTAACATTGGCAGTGGCTTGACCTTCCCTGGCAACTACTTCTACCTTACCATCGAACCACAACTCTATAACCTGGGTATTGACACCAAAGAAAAGGTTCTCACCTACGCTCTGATCCACGTCTTGATCGGTCTGGGCCTGATCCTTTTCGGCTGGTGGCACTACACCAACCGGATTTTGCAAGCGGCCTCCCTCACCTACGCTAAAGCCTGGGGCGGTCACTTGATCTATCTGGCCTGGTGGCTCTTTGCCTGGAACGTGTGGTCTACCCTGGTGATGCAACGCGGCCCCAAGTTTGGCGATTTCGCCCTGACCGAAGCCGCCCGCGCTCAGAAGACGACTTTCAATGGCGATGCTTTGCTATTGAGTCTGAGTGCGATGCTAGTCGTCGTGGGCTTCTTTATCTGGCGTAACCCACCGACTTTCAACCGCCACCTGGAAGACCCTAAAGCGCAACTCCACGTCAATCTGATCGTCTTTGGCTGGACTGGCATGCTCTACAGTGCCTTCGCCTGGTTCACTTTCCCACGCGGCACCGATGCAGTGCGGGGCCAGTGGAGCGATGTCGCCTTGAACCTGTTCGTCTGGAACCACATCAACGTGTCGTTCTTGTACGTCATCGGCGGAGTTTTCCACGGAGCGCAATACCTGTGGGATGTCCGCGAAGATGATACCAAGAACCCCTGGGTGGTCTCGAAATGGGTGCGCTGGTTCGACAACCAGGATCGTCAGGCCAGTATAAGTTCGGTGATTTTCCTTTTGGCTTTCTTCACCGGGTTCTCGGCCTGGGCCGTGATGGGCATCAACTCGATGGTAGACTTCAAGTTGTTTCCCCAGGAGTGGTACATTGACGGCCTAAAGCCCTATGTGATGGAGTGGTTGACGCCGGGTTTGCTCCACGTCTGGCCGGGCTATCACACCAGTGTCAGCGATTGGGTCTTCATCCACGCTCTCGTGGCAGGGTTCTTCTTTGTCGGTATCCCCGTCAGTCGAGCGGTCTTTTTCACCAGACGAAGCCCACTCTTCGACGCAAAGGGTATCACCAAGCGTAGTTTCGATTATCCGTGTCTAGGGCCAGCCTATGGCGGCACCTGAGGCTACTCCATACAAGACCAGGTCTGGTTAGCAATGTTATGGGGTATCAAGCCTTTATCAGTAATAGTATGGTATATGATGGGAGTTTACTTCGGTTCACTCCAATACTCGCTGAACCCGAAAGACCCACAGGGTGAAACGAGCTTCCCTGGCCGACCCGGAACGTTGTTCTTCATCTTCCAGGCGACCAGCAAAATCTGGAATGACGGCCACCTGACCATGTTGCTCTATCTGGGGCATCTGATCTGGCTACTCAGTTTCATGTTCTGGTTCGAGTTCAGAGGAAGTCGGTTAGAGGGAGCGTACATTTTCAGTCAGGCCCTCAAAAAGTGGTTTGGTATCAATATGGTACCTGAACGCTGGGTTATGACGCTGGTAGGTAGTCGAATGCTCGGCACTTACCTGTACTACGGTGGTGTGTTTGTTTGTGTCTTTACTTACCTGGGTGTTGGTTACGCCTGGAGACCAAACATCAACGTACCCGTGGTCGCTCCTATAGGGCAACCTTGACCCTAACCCTGCTTTATTAAGTTCTGAGTACCGAGTGGGGGGGGAGGCCGGGTAATAGCTGGCTGAATATAGAGCCACTTTACCCGACCTTCGACCACCGTACTCAGAACGTAGCACTTAATTTTTTAGAAAGAGAGGTGCCAGATGCCACCATTTTTGGAAGGGCGGGCAGAGCAGGGACGGGGTTTAGCTAACTGGGTATGCCGTTATGACGACGACTGGTGGGCTAATATTAGTGCCCAGGCGATCCTGGGCTGTCCAACTGCGGTGCCAAAGTATCCGCTAGAATTAGAAGTAGAATTTCGAGCCAGGCCCAAAGGCGACGATATTTCCGAATGTACCGTTCGGATCGAGGCGTTGGTGGAAGGGGTCAAGAAGGGGTTGGAAATCAACGCCCTGATCACCAACCTGGACGACCAGACCCGCGAGAGCAAAGGTTATGGCCGGGTAATCGTCGGGGATTTTATTCACCCGTTCGAGTGGCGCGGCACGGTGCGGCGCGAAACGTTTGTGCCGGATAGTTCGCTCAACCTGACCCGCTCCCAGACTTACATCGGTGGCCGGTTATTCCACGATGTGACGGCCCGGATCGCTCTCGATACTCAGATTGCCCGCGAAGCCTGGGAACAGGTACGGACGGTCACGGCCCGCAATAGCGACGTTTTGACTAAAACGGTCTTCTTCGGCCCGCTCTGGCGCACCGGCGACCTGACCGGCCAGCTTTACGAAGATATTCAGGTGCGTACTCTCAGTTCGAGCGAAGGTAAAACGCTCAGTCGCGTTACCTTTGTCACCAGTGGTACGGGCCAGGTAGACGGCGTTACTTACTGGACACGCCTCTTCCCGGTGGAGCTTTTGAAGGGACGCGAGGCTTACGTCAAAGGCAAATTCGTGACGACCCCGGACTCGATCCGGGTGGAAGCCGTCGCCGAGTTGCCCAGCGTAGTCGAGCGCAAAGACGGCTTGCTCAAGGTGATTGACCACCCGCAGCTACCCGTTTTACACCACGGCATTTCAGCCCGGCCCATTCCACTCGATCTGGAATTTAACTACAACCTTGCGACACCCAACGGCTGGCGGATCAAAGAGGCCAATCCGACTTACCGCAAAAAGACAGGCCGCAACAACTATCTCTTCCAGGGTGGCGGCTATCTGAGCTTTGTCAACACCATTACCCGTGGTAACGTAACGCCTTTCGACGTCTGGTTCGAGCCGGAGGATGGCGCAAGCGGCGCAATCCCGGCCAGCAACGCGATTGCTATCAAGTAAGAGGCCGTCACCGGCACTCTTACACCTGTAAATTTTCCAGCTTAATTAGCTGACTGGCCCAAGCCAGGCCTGGTTGGGGTCGGCCTTTTCGCCTCGGTAGACTGTTAGGGGAAACTCAGGCGAAAACATCCTCCGTCAGGGCGGTGTTAGAAGGACGACAGGCCGCAAGGCCGCTCACCAGGCACCAAACTTGATTGAAAAATTGAGTCGGGTGGTTAAGTAAGCGAGCAAGGCATATAGTTAGTGACAGTGAGTAAGTGAATCCACCAAAATCAATGCTGGCCCCAAGAGTGAGGGGGCCAGCTTTTTATTTGCCTGGCCGGGCGACCTGGGCTTTTTTATCAAACGTTTTGCTCGAAATTGCGGCGTTTGTAGCCTTTGGTGTACGCCACCGGCGGTAATTCGTGCGGCGGCACCGCCGGTGGCTCGACTTTGAGCGAGTAGACGCCTCCGCTTTTGTGGATAGTTTTGTGGGCCGGATTGAAACCGGCCAGCACGGGGTTGTGGCCGCGCTCTTCCACGCGGCGCAACACCACCGCTAGAATATCGGTGATCAAACGCTGAGAGGCGAGCGGTTCGTCGCTACTGGCCGGTTGCAGGCCGAGGTCTACCTGGGCAACGCTCATCAAACCGTTGCGTTGCACGGTATCCAGCAAAAGAGCCGTGGTCAGAGCCGTCCCGGTGAAAAGCGGTAGCCGTTCGAGCAATTCGCGCCGGGCCGCTCCTACCGTACAGAGCGGGTTAATTACGCCTGAAAGTTGCGGTTGTAGCGCACCCACCAGAGGACGCCAGTACATTTCGGCCAGGCTGTTGTAGACTGGCTGGGAAGCTTCGTTGCCCGCATCTTCAGTATCGGAATAAAAGCCGGTAGTAAATTGAAACTCCGGGTAGCTTAGGAGAGGCCCGATCAGGCCGTACACCAACCGCACTTCCAGATCAACCATGGCCGGGTCAATCCAGACCACCAGATCACCGCGCACTCGGTGCAGAGCATGCCACAGGGCCAGACCTGGCCCGCCATCCTGGGTCGCAGGCGGCGCACCCTCGCTAGAATCAGGGGCATAGTAAATTACTTCGTGCTGGCTGGGTAAGACGTGGCCGGAACCGGACAGAAGCGGAGCGTTGAAAGTGGCGATCTCTTCCTGGCCTAGCAAACCGTCCGGCGCACAAATCACGATTTCGTCTATCAACACCGGGTCGTACATCAAGGCCATCCGGGCCTTTCGCACCATTTCGGCCAGCTTGAGCGGATGAACTTCGCCGTATACCGGCAGTACCAGACTGACGCTCTGGTTGTGCCGCTCTTTGAGAAGCGTCAGGCTGCTCATCGTCCGAAACTCGCGGTAGTGGAAAGTGTTCTCGGCAAACCAGCGATCAACCAGTTCTTCCAGGCTCGGTTCGCGGCCCGCGCCAAAGGCCGAATTGCCCAGGTACAGACGGGTAAGCTCGAAAGGCTTACGGGTTTTGACGACCAGTAACGGGCAATTGGTTTCGGCGGCGATATGCTCGGCGATATTAAAGCCAGGGCCGACCAATTTGCTGCCGGTTTCTTCCCGATGCTCGTTCGGGTCGGTCGCGCCCAGGATGATCAGGTCGTGAAAGCGGGCTTCGCGCACGATACCCGGCCCGACCTGGCCCTGCATTGCCACTAATCGCGCCCCTGGCGGCAGTTCCGCCACCAGATTTTGCAGCGAGGTCAGCGTTTCGTCCTCGGCTTCGCTTAAAGGCGAAGCAAAACGAGCCATGCCAAACAGGTCGTCATAAACGGGCAGGGCAGGCCGAGGAGAAACCGGGCGGTTCGGCCCCAGGCTGTGCAACACCGTAATGTTAGCCGTCCATTCCTCGGCCAGATTCGAGGCCAGGGTCAACGCGAGGGTGCTGTAAGAACCGCCACGCACCGGCAACAAAATATTCTTAGCTTCGGGGAAAGAGTTGTTGAAGCGGGCCAGCACCACATCGCAGGGCGGTTCGGCCAGGAGTGCGTCCAGAGTGTCGCCGTAAAGTTTACCGGGTGTTTCGGTCGTGCCTTTCCAATGCAACAACAAAAGGTCGGCTTTTTCGTCGGCCACCTGGTCGGCAATACCCTGCCAGACCTGCCGGGCGACCCGTACTTCGGTCTGCACCTCCACGCTTTCGTCCGGCCCGGCGTCCTGGTTGATATAGTGCAGCATAGTCCGGTAAGCCCGCACGAGGGACGCGCCCTGGCTGAGGGGCGTTTCCTCCGGCACAGTCACGACGCCCAGCACGACAATACGGATGTGGCGGTGTTCGCCTTCCAGCCCGGCCCCGGCCAGCGACGCCGCTAATCTGACCATGCTTTCGGCTATTACAGGGTTGAGAATTGGCACTACTACACAGTAGTCGCGCCCACCCAACCGACCTTTGAAGCCTGGATTTGGCCCGGTTTTATTATTAGAAGGTGTAAATGCACTCAGGTTAATGCCTCTTTTTTGACTCTAAACTTCATTGTTCAGAATACATGTTCCGCGCTTTTCGCAGCCTTGCTTTGTGTTCACAGTCCCATCTACTCATTCTGATCATAAACCAGGGTTTGGGCCGTGTCAACACCTTCCAGAACTATTTGTGGCAGCCTTGCGGGGTTGTGCTAAACTAAATTCGCCAGAACAAAAATCAGCAAGTTTGAGGCCGTCGCCTCGGTCTGGCTCTAGCTAGTGGCTAAAAAAGGAAAGGCATGCAGCTTTTTAGGGAGGTTTAGCAGTTAAATGAAGGCCATTGCAATCACACCCGGACAATCAGGTAGCGCACACCTGCAAGAATTGGAACGCCCCCAGGCCGGGCCGGGTGAGCTTTTAGTGCGGGTGCTGGAAACGGGCATCTGCGGCACTGACCTTGAAATCAATAGCGGGCTGTATGGAGTCGCCCCGCCCGGTCAGGATTTTCTGGTACTCGGTCACGAATCCTTTGGCCGGGTCGAAGAGGTCGGGAGTGGGTTGGAAAGCACCGATTGGAAGGCCGGTGACTATATCGTTAGCACCGTCCGCCGACCTTGCCCCGAAAACGATCCGAACTGCCAGAAAGGGCAGAACGATATGTGCCTGACCGGGCATTACACCGAGCGAGGCATCAAAGAACGCCACGGCTATATGACCGAATTTTATACCGAGCAGGCCACTTACGGCGTAAAAATACCCGCCGCCTTCCGGCCTTTCGGGGTATTGCTAGAACCGACTTCGGTCGTCGAAAAGGCTATTTTCCAGGCTTACAAGATACAGGAACGCCTTGAATGGGAACCACGCCGGGCAGTCGTCTTTGGGGCCGGGCCGATAGGTCTCCTGGCAACCTTCCTGCTACGCAGCAAAGGGCTGGAAGTCTTTGTGGTAGCTCGCTCCAAATCCGGCCCCCAGAATACCAAAGCGCACCTGGTGGAGCAATGCGGCGCGACCTATATTTCCAGCGAAGATAAACCTATCGAAGAACTCAAAGCCCACTTAGGCCAGATTGACTTTATGCTCGAAGCGACCGGCAACAGCGAAGTAGCTTTCAAAGGGCTGGCCTCGCTCGGCCTCAACGGGGTGATGGCCCTGACCAGCGTTTCGGGCGGCCACAACCTCCTACCCCTGGATACGAACGTTCTAAATCTACAACTGGTGCTGGGAAACCAGGTCGTCTTTGGCTCGGTCAACGCTAATCACCGCTATTTCGAGATGGGGGTGGCGGATTGGGCCAACATCGAAGGGCAATGGCCGGGTCTTTTACAAGAAGTTATCTCGCGCCGCCTGCCCCTGGATCAATTCAAGCAAGCGTTGGACAAAGACCGGGACGGCATCAAAACGGTTCTACAAATCTCGCCGGAATAGCTCTTTCCCGGTAAACCGGCGGTCGGGCGGCAAAACCGCCCGGCCTCACCCGGCTAAAACAAGAGGCATCAGGCTTCCCGCCACTTGCCTGTAGCTTTAGCTAATGTTATACTCGCTAAGAAATTAAATTATATTAATAAGAGTTGTAGCTCTCAAAAAAGTTTCGCTTCAAGGAGTTGTCTTTAATATGCGCTTGCATCCTGGCCTTTTAGCTATCGTAACAGTGGCAGTTATACTGAATTTGCTCTCGCCAGTGGTCAGCCTGGCCGAACCAAACTTTACCACCCCTAATTTCAAAGCCAAATGGCAACGGGCCGACAAAGCTGTAGCCGAGGGCGCGGCCAATCCGCCGCGTAGCTGGCTGTGGGGGCCGGAAGCTTTTAGCCCGGCAGGAGGCGGCCCGACCGAACCATACGCCGAAAGTCCGGGCGGGGTGCGCCAGGTGCAATACTTCGACAAAGCCCGCATGGAACTCAACAACCCGGCCAACGGGCTTGTTACAAACGGACTTTTGGTGCGCGAACTCATTTCCGGGCGGCTGGCGACCGGCAACCAGGCCGCTATCCAGCGACGAGTGGCGGGCGATATTCCTGTGGCGGGCGACCCGCTGGGTAATGTCGGGCCGACCTATGCCAGCTTTGGGGCGGTTGCCAGCCTGAATCTTGATAAACCGGCTCAGCCGCGCATTGGTGCGCCTGTCAACGAGACGATTGACCGGGCCGGGCAGGTAGGCAATTCGGCCACTCTCGGCGGCCTGACCAAATACGTCTTCTTCGAGCCGACTCTCAAACATAACATCCCCGAAGTCTTCTGGCTGTTCATGAACGCTCGCGGCAACGTCTTTCAAAACGGGCAATACGTCGCAAATGGGCCGGTGCTGGGCGACAACCCGGCGGCTCCCTGGCTGGACGCGGTGGGCCTGCCCCTGACCGAAGCTTATTGGGCCAAAGTAACCCTCGGTGGGTCGGTCAAAGATGTGCTGATCCAGAATTTCGAGCGGCGGGTGCTGACTTACACTCCCTCCAACCCGGCGGCTTTTCAGGTCGAAATGGGTAATGTCGGGCGGCATTATTTTCGCTGGCGGTACGATGCCCGCTACGACCTGCCCACTCGTCCGGCTCTCACCGGCGTGAACCTGGCCGGGGCCGAATTTACCCCGCGCTCCTTGCCCGGTCAGCTTGGCACCGAGTACGCCTACCCGACTACTGGCGAAGTAGACTATTTTATGAGCAAAGGGCTAAACACCTTCCGGCTACCGTTTGCCTGGGAACGACTGCAACCGGGCCTGAACGGAGCCTTGAAAGCGGAAGAACTAGCCCAGATTGACAATTTTGTGAGCTATGCCACTGGCAAGGGAGCCATTGTCATCCTCGACCCGCACAACTACGCCCGCTATTACGGCAAAACCATCGGTAGCTCGGAGGTGCCAGCCGGAGCCTTTGCCGACCTGTGGGGCAAATTAGCCGCCCGTTACAAAGACAACAGCCGGGTCGTCTTTGGGCTGATGAACGAACCGGTGAGCATTCCCACTCAGTTGTGGGTGGAAGTCTCGAATGGCGCGATCAAGGCTATTCGGGGAGCCGGAGCCACCAATCTGGTGCTGGTAGCGGGCAGCAGCACCACCGAAGCTTATAGCTGGAACCAGGTCTGGCATTACACCCCTTACGGCCAGACCATGCTTAAAATTAACGACCCGGCCAATAATTACGCCTACGAATTTCATCAATATCTCGATGGAGATAGCTCCGGCACTTCGCCCAACTGCGTTAGCCCTACGGTCGGAGCCGAACGGTTGCAAGATTTCACGCGCTGGCTCAAGCAGCACAACCAGCGCGGCTTCCTGGGCGAATTTGGTGGAGGCCGCAACGATACCTGCTACGCCGCGCTAGACGGCATGCTAACCGTCCTCGACCGCAACGCCGATGTCTGGCTGGGCTGGTCTTACTGGGCGGCGGGGCCGTTGTGGGGCGACTATATTTTCACGCTCGAACCCGCCGGGGGCAACGACCGCCCGCAACTGGCCGTCCTGAGCAAACATCTGGCCGGGTCGCCCACCGTTATTCCACCACCCCCGCCATTCAGTACCGGCCCCGACCCGGTGATAGTGCCGGACGTTACCAGTCCGACCCCGACCCCCACGCCCACACCCGCCCCGGTCAACGCACCGGGCAGCCTGAAAGTTGAATATACCGTGCCGAGCCATTGGGAGAATGGCTATAACATTTCGGTGACAATCGCTAACAGCGGGGCCGCCCCGGTCGAAGGCTGGACAATTAGCTGGCAACTGGCCCACGGCGAAACCCTGACCGGCAACTGGAACGCCGCTTGCAGCGTTTCCGGCAGCCTGATAACCTGTACCAACATGCCCTACAACGCCGGGATCGGGGCCGGGGGTGGTTCCCAGAATTTTGGAGCGCAATTCAATACAACCGGGGGCCGCTACACTCAACCGACCTCTTTCACGGTCAACGGCGAAACCGTCACTAAACAAGCCCAGATTTTGAGAAAAGTAGAGCAATAGCGGGCTAGAAACACGAGCCTAAATTAAATAGGGCCAGGCCGGACATCCGGCCTGGAAGTACCGTAACCATCCAACTCGGCATTTCGATAGTTGATTTTAATATCAAAACGGGTAAAGAAGGGCAAAATAATCGTAAGACTAAGCTAAAGTCCTACTTTAGAACAAATGTTTATCACTTTGCTCATCATTACAGCTTCGCTTATATTAGGCCTTTTTGAAGTGATTTAATGATAGGGTGTTATTGGAGCGGCTTGCAAGCAGAGTTTAGTAAATATTGAAAAGGACTATCAAAATGCGGAAATTAGTGGTGTCCGAGGCGTTATCATTGGACGGGGTTATGGAAGCACCAGATAAGTGGCTGTTCTCCTACAACACCGCAGAAATGAATGATGACGCCAAAGCAATCTTGTCTACGTTTGATGCCGTGCTACTTGGGAGAGTAACCTACGAAGAGTTTGCCGCTTATTGGCCAACTCAGGATAACACCGATTTTGGTATCGCGGACAAGTTGAACAATGTTACCAAGTACGTTGTCTCCACAACTTTGGAAAAGGTCGACTGGCACAATTCATTTCTGCTCAAAGGTGATCTAACAACACAAATAATAGGGCTAAAGCACCAGCCTGGGCTGAATATATCTATCACGGGCAGCGGCCATTTGGTACATTCGCTTATGGAGCTTGACCTCATTGATGAATACCGGCTTACAATCTACCCTCTTGTTGTGGGCGGCGGGCGGCGGTTGTTTGGCGACGGGAACCATAAACCCCTGAAACTGGTAGAAACAAAGACCTTTAGTTCAGGTGTTATTGCACTGACCTATGAGCCTGATAGAAAAGACTAACTTTTGGTGGGATTGCCTGTACAGGCTACTTTGTCCCTGTTTGCACCTTCGCTTATATTAGGCCTTCTTCATGTTTTGTCAGGCCAGGAGGGTGTGACAGGCAGAATACTTACATTTTAGCAGGGTTAAAATGGCCCGGAAATCTATTGCTTGACGTCCTGCACATCTACCACCACGAACCCGGCCTGCCGGTCGGCCACCTTGACTTTGTAGGTAGCGTTAGAAACGGCCGGGCTGAATTTGCTATCGCGGGGGAAACGCACCACTACCGGGCTACGGTTCCCAAAAGTGCCAGTCCAGTTGTAATACACATAGCCAAAGCCTTCCAGTTCCGTATTGGGGGTCAGTCGTCCGTAGAACTGAGCTTGCTGGCCGACTCCAGCGTTACGAAACATATCTTCCGGCGTCGAGTAAACCGTGTAGGAATTGTTAGAATTGGCTGCCGTTGCCTGGAACAGGAGGAAGGCCGCCACCAGCGTTACAACCGCAAAGAGCGGCAGTAGAATAGCCCAGATCGGCAGACCGGCTTTCTTGAGCGGCTTCACCTCGACGGTATAGGGCAAAGGAGCCTGGGCCGGGGCCACCGAAACGGGCGGGCGGTAAACCAGATTCGGGTCGTAGACCTGGGGCGGCGGAGCCACGGGTTGCGCTACCGCCAGATACTGGCCGGTCGAGTGCGGCAGGGCTTGCTGGCGGCTCATTTCGTCAATTAGCCACTGCCGGGCTTGCTGCACTTGCGGGTTGCCCCCCTCGATCAGGCTTGCCAGTTCGATACTGCGGCGGGCCTCGTCCAGCGAAGGACTGGTAAAGGCGATCCACAGCAACAGCTTCACGTCCTGGGGATAAGTCGGTTGGAGAGCTTTAAGCCGGTTGTAAGCCTGGGATTTATCCCCAGACTGCGCCAGCATAATCGCCTGGTTGAAAGCCTGGAAATCGTTTGGATTCATTTTGGGTGCGCCTCTAGCTAGAAATGAAAAGCCCGCATTCTACTCCGATTATAGAGGCTGCCCGACCGGATGTAAATGCTGACAAGAGCTTGCGGCCAATAAATAGGAGATTCATACTGGGAAAGTCATAGCCGACCGGGAGAACAGGGTCAGCCAGCCACCCTCCTAGCAAAGACGATTGCCTTGCATTAGCTATTCCCGGCTCCCGTTACCCCTTATTCAGCGGCGGTTTGCGGCTTACGCGCCAGGGTTACGACAAACGTCCACTGGCCTTGCAAGTGTGTCCCTAACTCCCGAAATAAAACCGCCATTACGTCGTCGTACTGCTTCTGCGTAACCAGACCTCTTTTGATCAGATTAGGCGAAACGTTTCGTATCGTCATTACAATGTTCCGCAAACCCAGCAACCCGCGCTGAGTGGTGCCGCCAACTGGTTGGTGGTCGAGAGATTGCTGCACCTTCTCCGCCCCGGCCTCGCTGAGCCATTTAGCCGCCTCGGTAGCTGTTCCCACGTCCCCGCCAACCTTGAGCATCGTATCAACCATCTTTTGAAGAAAGATTTCCAGGGCCGGATGAACCGGCAACCAACCATTCGGGCCTTTGCTGGTCTCCACGCTAAATTCGTGAAAGACCCCGCCCGGTTTGAGCATACCGTAAAAGGCTTTCACCAGAGTTTCGGCCTGGGCCAGGTATTCGAGCGTCCGGCGGATGTAAATGAAGTCGAAGCTGGTCTTACCTTCCAGATGCAGGGAAGGGTTTGTCTCGAAAGGTTGGGTAGCGTCGTGCAAATAGAAGCGCAGGTAGGGACGAGGCGGCTTCGAGACTCTGGCGTATTCTTCAGCGGTGGCAATCGTGGCCGGGTTAATATCTATGCCGTTGATCTCGGCGGCGTGCAGCAGGTTCCGATCTTGCAGAATTTGGGCCAGATCGTGCATGAATAGGCCTTCACCGCAACCAATATCAACGATCTGGACTTTCTTACCGTCAAGTTTAGCCTGCTCTAAGCGTTGGGCCAGGCCATACTCATCCAGAACCTGCGTTACTACTTCGGCGAAGTTAGTCTTATCTATGCGATGTACGATTTCCAGCCGCTCCCCATCGTAACTTTCGCCCAGAATATAGCTAGAATCAAGTCCCTTTTTGTCATTCATAATATTTTACTTGCTGATTGCCCGAATACCTCCTGGTAAAATATTCGGGCAATCCATGAGAACTGGCCTGACTTCCAGACGTTAAAAGCGGCTTTAAGCCCCGACGGGTTGTTCCGGGCTGGTTTCGAGGGTAATACCAACCACGTTTACAGGGATACGCAAAGTTGCGCCGGTGGCTTTTTGCACCTCCTCGACCGTCACATCCGGCGCAATCTCGACCAGTTCCAGGCCGTCCGGCGTTATGTCAATTACAGCCAGATCGGTAATGATGCGGTTGATTACTTTCGTGCCGGTCAGGGGCAGATTGCACTCTTGCAAGATTTTCGGTTCACCCTTCTTGCTGACATGCTCCATCAGCACGATCACCCGTTTCGCCCCAACCGCCAGGTCCATCGCGCCGCCCATTCCTTTGACCATCTGGCCGGGGATCGTCCAGTTCGCCAGGCTTCCGTCGGCAGAAACCTGCATCGCCCCCAGGATCGCCAGGTCGATATGACCGCCCCGGATCATCCCGAAGCTATCCGAACTGTTGAAAATCGAAGCACCCTTGACCATCGTGACGGTTTGCTTCCCGGCATTGATCAAATCCGGGTCTTCGTCGCCTGCAAAGGGAAAAGGGCCAATTCCCAGCAGGCCATTCTCGGAATGTAGAAAGACATCCATTCCTGCCGGGATATAATTGGAAACCAGCGTCGGCAGCCCGATACCGAGGTTGACGTAAAAGCCATCCTGGAGTTCCTGGGCGGCCCGCTGCGCCATCTGATTACGATTGAGAGGCATCTTGCGACTCCTTTTAGCTTTAACTTGGGTTTCTGACCGTGCGCTGCTCGATCCGCTTGGTGTAGTTCGTCCCTTTAATGATGCGCTGGACGAAAATTCCCGGTGTCACAATCAGGTCGGGGTCGAGTTCGCCTGGTTCCACCAGTTCTTCCACCTCGGCAATCGTGATTTTTCCGGCAGTCGCCATCATGGGGTTAAAGTTGCGGGCGGTCAGGCGGTAGACCAGATTGCCGGTGGTGTCACCTTTCCAGGCTTTGACAAAAGCAAAATCAGCTTTGAGGGGCAGTTCTAACACGCACTGCTTGCCGCCGATTTCGCGCACTTCTTTGCCTTCCGCTACCACCGTACCAACACCGGTAGGGGTGTAAAACCCCTCGATGCCCGCGCCACCCGCCCGGATGCGTTCGGCCAGGGTTCCCTGCGGAATTAGTTCGACTTCCAGTTCGCCCGAAAGCATTTGCCGCTCAAAAGTTTTGTTTTCGCCGACATAACTGGCGACAATCTTTTTGATCTGGCGGTCTTGCAGGAGAAAGCCCAGGCCAAAATCGTCAATGCCGCAATTATTGCTGATCACGGTCAGGTCTTTGACGCCTTTGTGGTGCAGGGCCGCGATGAGCTTTTCGGGAATGCCGCACAGCCCGAAGCCGCCAAACATTGTGGTGGCACCGTCAAAAACGTCGGCCACGGCTTCCTCGGCACTGGCATAGACTTTCTTCATGTTGGGGTTCAACCTCCTTGTCGAAACTCGAAAAATTAATCTTTAGCTCAGGGTTTTAGAGGTCGTGCGCTCCTGAACGGATGGACTCTGCCCGAAATTTAGCAGATCGCCGCCGCGCCGTCAATCTAATTAGCCTCGGTTGCAGGGCAATTGCAAAGTCGAGATGTCATTCTGAGCGACAACTAAGCCAGGTCTTGAATACCTTCGAGCTAAGCGAAGAATCTTCTTGACTTTGCAAGATCGAGGTAATTCAAGAAGATTCTTGGCTTAGCTCACACCCGCAGGGCGTGACCGGGCATAACCGGGCATGACAGAGGCCAGAACCCGACTTTGCCTTCGCCCTGGCCTCGGTTGCACCCCTGAGTGTAGCGTGTTAAGATAGCGCGAAATTAGGAAGTCCTTCCCGGAGCCGCGCTATTTTTGTGCAAGAGAAAGTCAAGTTACAGTGTCCAGCCTAACCGTTCAAAGCTTGTTGTACGAACATAAACCTCCGATAATTTCGCGTTTTTTAGACAGCCTGATGGTAAATCCGCTTCCGCCCGGTTTGCAGACCAGGCTCGACCTGGGCGATTGCTCCGCCGAACCTCTTTTGAACTCCGGCCAGGTCGCCGAGTGGACGACCCGCTTCGAGCGTCAGGGTTTTGGCTTTAGCTACACTTTCTTTGGCGAAAATCTAGGCTTTGGGCGCGGCCATAACCGGCTTTTTTTTGGCGGCGCGGGCGCAGACCGCTTGCTGGTGCTGAACCCGGACGCAGTAGTGCCGTTTCACCTGCTGGCCCGCCTCAACCGCCAGGCCGAAGTGCGGCCCGACTGGGGTATTATCGAAGCCCGCCAGATTCCCTTCGAGAACGCCAAACATTTCGACCCTATCACGCTTGAAACGACCCAGGCTATCGGGGCTTGCGCCCTCTACGAAGGTTCGGCCTTCCGGCAGTGCGCCGGTTATGACGAAACTTTTTTCCTCTACAGCGAAGACGTAGACCTTAGCTGGCGCATCCGGGCGTTGGGCCGCAAAATTTATTTCGCGGTAGACACTTTTATTTATCATAGCAAGCGAGTCAACGAACGAGGCTTCGAGATGTCCGAAGCGGAACAGTATTATAGCCTGCTGGCCTGGCTGATTTTGCGAGTCAAGTACGGTCGGCCCGATTTGAACCTGGCCCGGCTGAAATGGATGCGAGATAGCGCACCCACCGATCCGGTTTGTGCGCGGGCTTTGCAGGAGTGGGAAACCCTCAAACCAAAAGTTAAACTGGCGACGGCTCCCCAACGCGCCGCCGCGTACTTCAACGAAACCGGCGGTTCCAGCCCGCGTCGCTGGCAGCTTTAGCCTACACCAGAGGATTCTATGAGCCGCGAACCTTCGTTTGTTCCCCAACAACCAGCCGATAACGCCGACCTGTCCGGCCCTTCCGCCGCCGTCCGCCCTGACCAGTCGGCAGGACTGTTGCAAGGGGCAACCCTGGCCGGACAGGTGTTCGGCTGGCTGACCGCCACGCTTAACCCCTCGGCCCAGGTCGAGCGGTTTGTCAGGCTCCTGACCCCGACCGCTTCCCAGCAGCCAGGAGCGGCCCGCCCGACCTCGCCCGACCCGGTTATTTCGCTCTTGCTCAGCACCACACTCCAGCACCGGGAACTTTTAACCGAATGTCTTTACTCGGTCTACGTCCAGGATTGTCCTTCTGGCAAATACGAAATTGTGCTGGCCTCGACTTCCGCCTCGACCCCCGACGCGCAAGGGGAACCCGCCGGAGGGGAAGCGAAAGCTTTTCTGGAATTGAAAGCTTTTTTGAAAAACTTTCCGGCAGACCTGCAAAACAACTTGCGCCTGCTCGATCTAGCCTCGCCTGGGCCTGGGCGGGCGGACACCCGAAATAGACTGATGGAAGCGGCTCAGGGCCAGTATATGGTGTTTTTGGACGAGGACGACCTGCTGCTGGACGGAGCATTGCCAATTTTGCTGGACGGCATCGCCCGGTACGGCCAGACCGACGCGATTTTGCACTCTTTCGCCGTGCGGCGCGAACTTGCCGTCAGCGATTGGGCCTCAGTTGCCGCCCGCACGACCGATCCGGCCCGCCTGCAAGCGGAATTTAGCGACTCGCCCGGCCCTGGCCCTGGCTCGACTTTCCCTTATGCCGCCGCCAACATACGGCTGGAATGGGCCAGACCCTTCGACCCGCTCCGCCAGCAGTACCAGAACGAAGGGCCGCTTTGCCGCTACGCCCTGCCGCGCCGTCTTGTCAGCGATACAACTTTGCGCTACGAAGGGGCTTTCGAGCAGTACGCCGAGTGGGATTTCTTGCTGCGGGCCACCCGGCTATGCCAGGTCGTCACGCTGCCGCATTTCCTGACAGCCCGGAACGTGCGAACCGAAGTTCTCGACCCGGCAGAAGCCGAGAGGGAGCAAACCCTTTATGAAAAATGCCTGGCGGCAAACGCGGCCCGGCCTCTTTTGCTCGAAGGCCGGGCGGGAATGGCCCTGGCCGACCTCTACCGGGCGCAAGAGGCCGAGGCCAACCGCAAAATCGAAGCCGAGGCTCTCCATCAGGCCCAACGAGAAGAATTGAACGCCCGGATTGCGGCCCAGGGAAGCGAACTAGCCCGGCTACGGCGGCAAGCTGTCGAAGAAAGCGAAACGCTGGACTACCGCCTGGAAGCCCTTCGGCGGGAGAGCCAGGCCCACAAACAGCAAGCCCTCGAAGCCGGAGCCTATGCCCTCCGCCTGGAACAAACCCTCGCCGCCATCCACCAATCTCTCGGTTGGAAGCTAACCGCTCCGCTCCGGCGACTCCTGGCCCGCCGGGGCAAGGCTACATGAGTAAAGATTTGAGAAGAAAATGCTAACTGAAAAGAAAGAGTATCACTGGATTTTTCCTTTTGGCGAAGGAACCGCTCGTGCTACGGCGGTCAAGCTACTGGACGCGCATCTACCGGGCCGGGGCTTGATTGTGGATTTGGGAGCCGGGAACGGCTCGATTGGTCGCCCGCTCCAGGACTTAGGCTTTGCTTACCACGCGGTCGAGGCTCATTCGGGAGCCTTGCCTCTGCTCGAAGCCGAAGGACTGGCCTACTCCCAGGCCGACCTGACCGACCTGACCAGCCTGGAAGCCAGGCTAGAGGAGCTAGAAGGGGTGGCCGGGCTGTGCCTGCTGGATGTACTGGAACATCTGGTCGAACCCGAAACGCTCTTACTCTTTCTTTCCAGATACGCCCTGGCTAATTTTGGTCAGGCTCAACCGCCCCTGCTGGTGATCTCGGTGCCGAACGTAACCCACCAAGACCTCGGCCTTAAACTATTGATGGGACGCTGGCAGCTCAAAGCGCACGGGCTGCTGGACGCCGACCACGTGCGATTTTTCACCAATGGTCATTTGCGGTCGCTTTTGCAGCGTTGCGGTTGGGAATTAGTCGAACGGCACGACCGGGTGCTGACTCAGTCCGACCAGCACGACCCGGCCCTGCTGGGGCAATTACCCACCCCGGCCCTCAAGCTTTTACAGGAGGTAGCGGCCCAGGCCCACCCCTACGGCGAAGTCAATCAATTTGTCTGGATTTTGCGGCCCGTCGCGGTCGAAACTCCGCCGCTTAACTTCTTCGAGGCGGTTGACGACGGCGGGGAGAGCCTGCCCCTACCTCAATTCAACCTGATGAGCAGCCGGGTTCAGGCCGTGCGGGAAGAATTGATCGAAACCGAACTGGCCCGCTTGCAGGCCCACAACCAGGATTTACAGCTTCGTCTCCGGGCCGGACAGCAGGAAAAGCGCGAACTTGACGAACTTAAAAATAAGTACACCCGGCTGGAAGAGGAATATACCCGCTTACAGGCCTGGTCGGCGGAACTTCAAGCCAATCTCGCCCGGCTAGAGAACTGGGCCAACGAGTTACAGGCGCGTCTGGGCCACAAATCAGCCGGTCAGGTGCTTCAGCAGGTTTCGCACCGCCTGGCCGGGCGACTGCGGCCCAGGAAATAGATAGCCGGGGGAGCCTTCGTGTGCATAATTTGCTAAGTGTCGCCCTGGATAACGACTACAGCCGGATCGAAGCGGCCCTTGCGGGCTGGTCAGGCCCGCCCTCCTTGAGTGTTAGCGTGGTGCTGACGACTTATAACATGCGGCATCTCTTAGAAAAGACCCTCTGCGGCTTGCAGCAGCAAACCTACCCGGCCCATTTGTTCGAGGTAATCGTTTCGGATGACGGTAGCAGCGACGGGGTAGAGGAAATCGCCCGGCAATACGCCGCCTGTTTTGCTCACCTGACCTTTCTGACCCAACCGGACACGGGCTACCGCCTGGCGACGGCCCGCAACCGTGGTTTGCAGGCGGCTCAGGGCGAGGTAGTCGTCTCGCTGGATGGAGATGTGCTGCCTACCCCCGATCTGCTAAAGGCACACCTGGCCCCTTTTCACGTTGGCGAACGAATGGCAACTATCGGGTACTTGCGCTACGTGGATACTTCCCAGGTTGCCCCGGCCCAGGTGCTGAGCGATTTTGAAAGCCTCTCGAACCTGCCCGATTACGGTAGCCGCTCGAACTGGGGTCGGGCAACCGACCGTCGCCTGCCCGAATTTGCCAATTTCAAACATCACCCTGCCGCCTATAATTGCTTCCACGGCGGCAATGTAGCCTTCCGCCGGGAAGAAGCTTTGGCGATTGGGCTGTTCGACGAGGAATTTAACGGTAATTGGGGTTACGAAGACCTTGAATTCGGCTACCGGTTATGGAAAAGGGGTAACTTTCTGGTGCCGGTCGCGGCGGCCCTCGGTCTGCACCAGGAGCGCGAGTTTTTGACCCTCGAACAACGCCAGACCCAGCGCAACCTTAACTTCGAGAAGATGGCCGCGAAAGTACCCGGCTTCCGCGAGTACCGCCAGCAAATCGGACGTTAAAGGCCGGGCTAGGCGACCGGGGCAGTCGGCGCAGCGGGACCGGTTGGAGTTTCTTCGTCTTCCTCCATACGCTGGCGACGACGCTGGCGTTTTACTTCGTTAGCACGGGCCGCCACATTAATGGCCGCCGTGGTATCAGTGGAGGAACTTTGAGCTACCGAGGTAGAGGTAACTTCCGAACCAAAACTAACCACGTTGTTGAAGATAACCTGAATTGCCGCCGCTATCGGTACAGCCAGCAACGCTCCCAGGATACCATAAAGCGTCGAGCCGACCAGTAGGCCGATTATGACGGTCAGAGGGCTTACTCCCACCGCCTTTTCCATAATGCGCGGCACCAGAATGTTACCTTCGATCAGTTGCAGCACTACAATAAAAATAGCCACACTCAGGGCTAGAAGGGGATTCTGGGTCAGGGCCACCAGGATCGAAGCCGCCCCGCCGATGTACGGCCCGATGACCGGGATGATTTCGGTCAGCCCGGCAAAGACCGCCAGCGCAAAGGGATATTTTAGCCCCATTACGAAGTAGCCAATCAGCGAAAGAGCAAAAATAAAGAGCATCAGGAGAGCCTGACCGCGCACCCAGGCTCCTAGCTTGCCCTCCACACTATCCCACAGCACCCGGCCACGCGGTCGTTTGTCCTCCGGCACAAAAGAAAAAATGTAGCGTTTGATCGTGGGGCGTTCGGTCAGCCAGTAAAAGGCTATTACAAAAACTGTTACAGTCGAGAAGATTAACTCGAAGACAGTCAAACCGACCGAAATACCACTTTCAACTACGTTCGGGTTGTTCAGCACATCCCGCAAGCCGTGGTAGGCACTGAGGGCGGTATTAGCCAGGAAGCCCTGGCCCAGGCCCTGCCGGATAGCTTCGTCGGTTTTGGCCTGGTCACTCAGGCCCGCCACCGCCCGCGACCCTTCTTCTAGCAGGGGCGGCACGGTAGCGATAATGATCAGAGCCAGCAACCCCACGATGACAGTATAGACTACCAGGATTCCCATGCCCCGGTTGAACGGCCCGCGCCGGAGCAGGTTTACAATCGGTTCAATCGCAGTCGAAAGCAAAATGCTAATAAAAACCAGGAACAGTACGTTCCTGATCAAAAACATAAAGACAAAACCCAGCAGAACCGCCACAATCACAGCCGTATTTATTGCAACTAATTTAGGTTTAGCGTTCATCATTTGCTCCACTTTGAATTGTTCTGAGTAGTAAGTTCTGCGTGCCAGATGTCGAGGCGAGGACCGAATACCGGCGGCGGGAGCGAAAGTTCGGCTTACTTTCTACTTCTCCGCCGCGCCGGTACTCAGGTTAGCTTAAGCTGCCGGGTCTTTGCGCCGGAAAATCAGGCCGATCAAGGCCGCGATACCGAGAACGATTGCGCCGATTACAACCGTCACCGGGTTCTGGCGGTCGGGTTGGGCCGGGTAGCGACTGGTACTGGCCGCATAAGCCGGGAGCGGTTGAGGTGCTTTGTTAGCATCGCGCTTGTCGGCTTGCTCCCGGCCTTCTTTGTAACCGGCCTGAGCCGCCTGAGCCGCCGCCGTAGCTCTGGGAAGCGGATAACCCTGAGGACTTTCCTTGCCCTCGGCTATGCTGGCTGGTATAGGCTGGTCTTTGCCCTGCGCCTTCTCACGCGGGGTAACTTCCGGGCCACCTTCGCTGTCAATTCGCTCGGCTTCGTTTACCGTGCCGGGGTCTTGCTGCGCCCCTGGGCCTTCTAGCACGGACTTGAAGCCGTTGAGAACCGAGGCTACTTCGGCCCCGAAAAGCATTACGCACGCGCTTAACCACAGATAGAGCAAAAACAGCAGCACAGTGCTAAAGACACCGTAGGTTTTCGCCGACGAATCGGCGGCATTAAAGAAGGTTACGTAAAAGGCAAAGCCATATTTTAAAAGCTCGAACAGCACGGCTGCGACGGCTGCTCCGATAGCTACGCCCTTCCAGCCATTGCCCTTACGGTCTGGCCCTAGCTTGTAGAGGATGGCGAACACACAAAACATAATCAAAATCGGGATCAGGTACGATACTATCGGCAAGATAAAGCTGAAGTTCGAGGGCTTGATGCCAAAGAGTTCGACGTTCGCGTTGATCAGGAGTTGGAAAAGGATCGTCACCACCAGGGACGCGGCGATCAGGCCACCCACGATCAACAGCAAGAAAAAGCGCAGGAAAAGCTTCTTGAAAAAGCTCCGCGTATCCTTCTCTACGTCGTAAGCCACGTTCGTTCCAAATACAAGTTGGTCAAATATACCACTACCCGACCAGATCAAGAAGATCGCTCCTACTGATAACAACCCTGGCGCGGACTTGCTAACATTATCTATAACCGCTCCCACATCTCCATTAGGAATAGCACTTTTAACGCTATTAATGAAGTTCTGGCGAGTCTCGCCCTCCTGCAAGACAAAGCTGGCAATGACGATGAAAGTTAAAATCAACGGAAAAATTGCCTGCAAAGTATAGTAGGCAATCGCGGCGGCAATATTCATGCAGTTATCGCCAAGAAACTCTTTGACGCTATCTTTAGCGACTTTGAGGAACCCTTTCATCTTCGTAACCTCTCCAATGGATGTATTTGTTTTGTTTTGGATCGCAGGTGTTTCGGTTTCTTGTGAGCATTTTAGGCTCCGGTTGTTACTCTATTATAACAGTCAAAGCCTTCATTTAGTTAATTTTTCGTAAAGGTGTAATGTACGGTCGAATTTACCCGATCCGTAAATGGTTTTATTACAAGATTTGGGCCACGAAACAAGCCTACGAACAGGAGCTTTGAGAGGTTAAACTTTCGAGGGCGGCTCGACCAGTTGGGCCTGCTCAGTTTGCTGGTGGGCCGGGCGAATCTCCGGCAAGTCCTCTTTAGCGGTGGAAGAACGGCGACTTTTAAGGCGTTTAAATAAGCTTAGACCACCGTAACCAGCCGCCAGAATCACCAGCGACAACACCAGGATACCACCTACGACTCCTTCCAGGTTCTTGAAGGTCGAGGCCAGGAAAAATCCGGCCAGGCAGTAAAGCAAGTTCCAGATAAACGAGGCCGGAGCCTGATATAACATGAACTTGCGGAAAGGAAATTTGGTTAGTCCGGCGGTGATAGCGACAAACGAGCGCAAATGACCGGCGAAGAAAGAACCAAAGATTGCCACGGCTCCGCGCTTTTCCAGAAATGCTTCGGCCTTTGCCATTGGCTCTTCGAGGTAACGATGTAGGCGGGTTTTGGCGATCAGGTTGTAGACACCCAACCGCCCGATCCAGTAGTCGGTGCAAATGCCCAGAAAAATACCCAGCCAGCCCAGCAAGACTACCCACCAGATCGAAAGCGACCCATCGGCGGCATAGACGGCTCCTAGCAAAACCAGACTTCCACCGGGCAGCACCAGGCCCAGCAAGACCATATTCTCGAAATAAGCTCCCAGAAACACGATCAGGTAGCCGAAGGTGAGGTATTGTTGTTTGATTAATTCTACAAAATCGTTGATAAAACCCATCGGACTGTACCGGCTTTCGCTTTCGTTAATGTCAGGCTTCTAGCAACTGTCTCCACCGGCACTTTAGCACAACCAGATGAATTTTAGCCATCAATAAGTTTAAATTCGGCTTAGAGAGTGGCGTGGTCGGCCAGGTAATCGGCCAGCAACCGCAGGGCCGCTAGAGCCGACAATTCTTTGTTCTCCACCCGCTCGCCCGGCCAGACGTAGCGTTCGCACCGCTCCCACCCGGCCCGATCCACCAGGGCAATGTAGACCAGGCCTACGGGCTTGCCCGGTGTGGCTCCCCCCGGCCCGGCAATTCCGGTCGCGCTAAGGGCCAGACTCGTATCCAGTAGCTTACGCACACCGTGTGCCATTGCCAGCGCACATTCCTGGCTGACCGCCCCGACGCTATCCAGCACTTCCTGCGGCACGCCCAGCAAAGCCTGTTTCACGCCGTTATCGTAACTAAGCACGCCGCCCCGGAAGTATTCGCTGCTGCCCGGCACGTTAGTCACTCGGTGGCCGATCAAGCCGCCCGTGCAGCTTTCCGCCACCGCCAGGTTTAGCCCTTGCGCCCGCAATCCCTCCCCCACGACCTCTTCCAATTCCAACGCCCGTTCCCCGCTATTTTCACTCATGATCTTTTCCTTTTGAGATAGCACTTACTATTTTCATAGCCTGAGATTTCATTACCAGGACTTTCGCTCTTGCGGTCAAAATGAACCTGTAGGATGCTGCTCCACCAGTTGACCGAGCGAAAGTCCTAATTACATAAAAAATATAAGGCCCATGGATTGCACCTAGTGTTATAATGCCGCTATAGCGACAAAAAGCATTAACATTGGCAATTATACCAAACTAATTCTTGCGAAATTGTATTTGGCGATAGAGGCTTATTCTACTAATTTGCTCTTGACGCGTTAATGTTAGTACAGTACATTTTGTGCTATACTTCATGTCTGGTGAGGATGAAGTGTACTATGTAACCATATATTATAGCAATCACGCTGTTGATAGAATGGAACTAAGAGGAATAACAACCCAAGAAGTTGAGGATGTTATTACTAATGGCGAGGTTGTAAGTTACAAACCTAATGAGCTTCCATTACCAAAAAGATATTTTCAAAAATGGTGCGGGACTAAACATATCAAAGTGGTTTGTGGTGAAGAAACATTATCGCAAACAGCAAGGGTTATCACTGTTTTTGACCTGAACGTAGACGATTAAAGGTTAAGTAGGAAGGAGCCGGAAATGAAGTGTATTGAATGCTCTCAGGGACAGATGGAGCCTGGCTTTGTAACTAAAACTTTTACTCGTGATGGTCGAACAATTGTAATTGATAACGTACCTGCTCTGGTGTGCGGATTTTGCTCAGAACCAACCTTTACGAGTGAAGTTACTAACAAACTTTTGAGCCTCGCCCGTAAAGGGGCTGCTTCTGACCAGCGATTTATCAGATTTAACTTTAACGCCGTTGAAGCAGCCGTAGCCTGAGTCAAACAAAACAATAAAGTTTTTTATAGAGCTAACACCTTTGCGGTCTTAGCTCTATATTTATTACTGTGGCTTGAACTTTATAAAGTTAATGCAATTTCGCTTAGCCGATGCCCAACAGGTCAACGTCAAAGGTCAGGTCGGCGTTGGGCGGAATGACCGGGGGACTACCGCTTGACCCGTAGCCCAGCGCAGGCGGGATCAGTAGCCGCCGCTTGCCGCCGACTTTCATGCCGACAACCCCTTCGTTCCAGCCTTGAATCACCCGACCGCCGATTTGAAACTGAAATGGCTGGCCCCGGTCGAGCGAACTATCGAATTTCTTGCCGTTGCTGGTCAGCCACCCGGCGTAATGCACCGAAACTTGCTGGCCGGTTTTAGCCTCGGCTCCGGTTCCAACCTTGATGTCAAGGTACTGCAAGCCAGTGCCGGTTTTAGTCGGCGTGCCGGTGACAGGCGGGGGCGTAAGCGGGGCCGGGCCGAAAGTAGCGGCGGCAGTGGTTACTTTGGAGCCAGAGGAAGCGGCACTCCCGGCGGGAGTAGCCCCGGCAACGGCTCCCGCCGCCCCGGAAGTAGCGGTATCGTCGCCACAGGCAACCAGGGCTAAACCAAGCACCAGCAGGGCGGTCAGGGTTAGAGCCAGGCGAGGAAATTTTGTGAAGCGGTTCAAAAGAATCGGTTCCTTTCTGTTTTAGGTTCTTCGCTAATTGGTTTACTGCTTATCGTCAAGCAGAGTGCGCCCGATAGTTGTACCGCCTTCGCTGACAACTTCGGCGGCATCGGTCGGCGGAGCATAGCGGCGGGCAGCCTCGGCCAGTTGGCCCAGCAACTCGGCCCGCCGGTCGTACAGACGCTTGAGCGGGCGCGGGGCGGCCCGGTCTAGCAGGTATGCCGTCATCACCGGCAGCGCAACGGTACTATCCAGATAGCACACGATACTATCCGGCAACTGCTCCGGGTCAACTTTGCCCCAGGTCATCGCCTCGGAAGGGGTCGCACCGGACAAACCGCCGGTATCCACGCGGGCGTCTGTAACCTGGATAAAATAATCGTGGCCCTTTTCGGGAATACCCAGAATTTCTTGAATTTGCGGCTCGGTCTGCAAAATAAAGTTCTTGGGACTGCCTCCACCCAGGATCACCACGGCACTTTTGCCGCCGCCATGTTTAGCTCCGTAGACAATCGCGGTCGTCTCGTTCACGTCGGCTTCCGGGTCGAAACCCAATCCGTTACCTTCCAGCCGCAAGGCCGCTACATTCATCCCGATAGTCGAGTCGCCCGGACTGGAAGTATAGACCGGCACACCCGCTTCGTAGGCCGCGCCCAGCACCGAACGGTAGGTCGTCCCCAGCACTTTCTCGCGCTCTCGCACGTACTTACCCAGTTTATAGTGCAGTTCGGCGGTACTCATGCGCTGCTGAAATTCAGGGAGCAGCATCACCTCACGCAGATAAGCATCCGATTTCAACAGCACCTCCTGGTCGAAAAGAATGTCGTAAATACGGATAACATGCTTGTCGCGCAAATCCAGGTCATCGGTGAAAGGAGAAGTCTGGAAAAGCTCGAAACCGAGCGAACGGTGAATGTCGTGGTAGAGATTTGCCCCGGTCGAAACAATCCAGTCTATATAACCGCCTTCGATGAGTGGCACCAGCGACGAGGCTCCCAGGCCGGTCGGAGTCAAAGCCCCCGAAAGCGTCACGCCTACCGTAACATCGGGCTGCATCACTTTGCGGGCCAGAAGTTGGCAGGCTTCGCGCAAACGGGCGGCGTTGTAGGCGAACAGGTGTTGATCCACCAGATCGGCCACGCTCAAGTTTGGCCCTATTGGATGCGGGTCGAGCTTGCGACCATAGGGCGAGTTCTCCGCCATTAAAAATTAGCTCCTTTCGCTGAAGGTCGGCGGGCTTTGAGAAGGGCCACTACCGACTATAATTTCACCGGGTCTAGTTTTCGTCAGGCTATTATAACAGGAGTCGGGCAGATTGCAGGACAGGTGGAGGCAGGCTGGACAAATTTTGCCCCAAACTAAATACCCACAAACGCCACCGCAACTACTACACACCCCCAGAATTTTAACTTGTAGCATAATTTTAGCCGGTTCCAATCGAACCGGCTAAAATTATGCTACAAATTCGGATTCAGATTTTTGGGTCTAAAAGAAGGTGACAACCACCAGGTTCTGGTCAGGAATCTTCTGAAAGCCCACATCGTTGCTTACGAGCGGACAGGCCAGGCGACGAGCGGCGGCGTAGTGAAAAGCATCAGTCGGGTCGAGGTTAAGTTCACGCACGCCTCGAACAACCTGACGGTGGAAAGCGGCGTCGGGTGGCTCGAAAAAGGTCAGGTTGGGCAAACCGAGGGCCGCATCATCGAGCCGTTCGGCCCAGCTTTTAGGCGGGGCGGGGTCGGTAGGGGTGCTGTCGAGGTTAAGGTCGGCAACGTCGGCTTCTGGCTCGGTTTGGGCCTGGTTGTCCTTCTGTTCGAGCCGGAGCAACTGGTAAATCGCCTCGTTGAAGGCCAGCGACGACAGCACCAGGCGGGTTTCGCGCTGGTTCAGAGACGCCAGCAAGCCGCTTGCGCTGGCGTGCCAGATATGGCCGGGGCGGGCCAGGCCCACCAGGAAATTGGCATCGAGGTAAACCTGCACCCCCCGCACCACCAAACCCGGCTTCCAGTATACGATTTTAGGTTTCGCGGCCACACTTTCCTCTCGTAAATTAAACGTAAAGGCCCGCCGAACCACCAGTCAAGCTTTAAGTTTTAGTTTCTTGTCTTGCTCGTAAGGTAGGCCGTTATAAAGCGCGGTTTCGGCTTTAGCCAGTTCCGCCCCCAGGTAGGCCGCGTGTTCGTACTGCGAAAGCAGCCCTTCGCCTACCACCGTATGATAGATTAAATCGGCGGCCCGGCCCCGGATAATATGGGTCAGCTTCTTGTCGGCGGTGTAGCGTTCCAGCACAAGCTCGGTGCGGTCGCGGTCGAGATAAATAAAGAAATAGCCCAGCGGATCGAGTTCGAGCCAGGTGCGCCGTCGCGCTGCTATTTCCAGCGGAGCCGTCCCGCCCGCCGGGGCCGTCGCAAGGTCGCCGGGAGCGTCCGAAAGATAGCTCGGCGTATGCCGGTCGTAGAGTTCACGGATACGGGCATTGACCGGGCCGGGATTGAGTTCGCCAATCAGGTTTACGAGTTGAATCTGACGTCGAAAAGTCTCCACCGTCGCGGGCGGCAGGTTCGTCAGTTCGGCCATTGGCCCGGTCGCCCCGATAATCTGGCCCGCCTCGTCCAGGCCGTTCTGGGCCAACATTACCAGGGCTTGCCCAACCTTGAAAACCGGCGACTCTTTGCCACACAGCACCAGATAACGTAATTTCTGGTTCGAGACGACGTTACCGATCATCTTTTCGACCCCTAAATTGGGCGTGTAGATGCGCCCGGCGATGGCCGTATAGCGCAAATCAAGCTGGTCAATCAGGGCTGTGCTGCTGAGGGTGCAAACCGCCACGGCACTCTCGAAATTGCCCAGCGCAAAATGACCGGGAGCCGGAGGCCAGTCTACCACCCGGCCCACCGTCCGCCGCCACAACCGCCCGCTCTGCCGGGCTACGCGGCGTAAGCTTTCCAGGCGGTCGGGCCGGTATTCTTGCTCGTCCAGATTTGCGATAATTAATTTCTCCTTCGGGCTAATTATGAACAGGACGCATTATGAAAAGTTTGAGCAGAATTGTCAACCGGGTCGCCCGTAGTTTATGATTGTCTGGCCCTGTAATTCGAGCGATCCGTCAAGAGGCCAACAGGCCAAAGATCAACAGAAAGTGGTAAATTAATGGCAGAAAAAGTGTGCGTGGTAGTCGGGGCCGGGCCGGGAGTCGGGCTGGCCGTCGCCCGGCGGTTCGGGCAAGCCGGTTTTAAACTAGCCCTGTTGTCTCGCAATACCGAGAACCTGACCGGGAGCCTGGCCGAAATGCAAGCCGCCGGAATGGAGGCGGAAAGCTTCGCGGCGGACAGTGGCAATCTTGCCTCTCTCCCGGCGGTCTTCCAGCAAGTACGGGCCAGTCTCGGCCAGCCGAGCGTATTGGTTTATAACGTGGCCGTTCTCAAAGCGGGACTACCTTCGGCCCTCGATCCCCAAAAACTGGTAGACGATTTCACGGTAAACGTAGCCGGAGCATTAGCCTGCGCTCAGCAGGTCATTCCGGCGATGCGGGCGGCCAAATCCGGGACGATTCTTTTTACCGGCGGCGGTCTGTCGCTCTATCCCAGCGCACAAGTTGCCTCGCTTGCGGTGGGCAAGGCCGGTATTCGCAATCTAACCTACAGCCTGGGCGAAGAACTTGAGAGTGAGGGTATCCACGTCGCCACGGTGACAATTTCGGGAACAGTCCAGCCTGGCACCCACTTCGACCCCGACACAATTGCTCAGAGCTACTGGCAGTTGCACTCGCAGCCAACCGGCCAGTGGGAGCGCGAGATTGTGTATAAATAAGCGGTTCTAGCCTTTCTTAGATGAAAAGTTCTTTAGAAAACTCCTTCCGGTGGCGATGTAGCATTCCAGGCAATTTTAGGTATGCTACTATCCTCTGGGATTTTATCGGCCAGAATTCTGGCAAAACAGGCTGCCCATTCCAAAAGATGGACAGCTTGAGCGTTCTGCCTGAAAGGTAACGCGACGAAAACGAATAGGAGAGAGGTTTTAGAATGATTTATAAGAAACGCCCGGATGTTTCGGTGGACGAACTCAATCAGGTGCAACGTTACCTGGGCGAAGAAACTATCGAGGATTACCAGACCGGCCAGATGAGCCGCCGCCGGATGTTGCGACGGCTGGTACTGATTTGCGGCAGCAGTGCCGCCGCCTCGGCCCTTCTGGCTGCCTGCGGCGATGCCACGGCGACCTTGCAAGCTACCACGGCGGCCAGCACCGCCACAACCTCTGCCGCCACAACTTCTGCCGCCGCCACCACAACCTCTGCTGCCGCTACGACAAGTGCCGCTGCCACCACCAGTGCGCCAACCACGGCGGCTCAAACCACGGCGGCGGCGGCTCAAACTACGGCTGCCGGTCAGACCACGGCGGCGGCGGGTCAGACTAATGCCGCAGGAGCCGGTGCGCCCGGTGGAACCCAGCCTGCTCCCGGCGCGGCCAAAGGCCCCCTGACGGTGCCAGTCAGCGACCCGGACGTAGAAGGTAGTGACGTAACCTTCCAGGGCGATACCGCCATTCTGGGCTACCTGGCCCGCCCTAAAGCCGCCGGAACTTACCCCGGTGTGATCGTGATCCACGAAAACCGGGGCCTGACCGATCATATCAAGGACGTGGCCCGGCGGCTGGCAAAGCAGGGCTATATCGCTCTCGCGCCCGACCTGGCTTCGCGAGAAGGCGGCACGGTCAAGCTAGGAACGGACAAGGTATCGGGTTACTTTAGCAACGCCAGCCAGGACAACCTGACCAAAGACCTGCGGGCCGGGGTAGCCTACCTGGAAAAGCAAAGCGGCCTGAAAGCGGGCAAACTGGGCGTGGTAGGCTTTTGCTACGGCGGTATGCTGACCTGGAAGCTGGCGATTGCCGAACCGAAAATAATCGCGGCAGTGCCTTATTACGGTCCGGCCCCTATGCCGGTCAGCCAGTTGTCGGCTACAAACGCGGCTATTCTGGCGCAGTACGGCGCGAACGACGCCGCTCGCGTCAATGGCGCGATCCCCGACGTGGAGAAAACGCTCAAGGACGCCGGGAAAACCTTTGAGAAAAAGATTTACGACGGAGCCGGTCACGCCTTCAACAACGATACTGGCGGCAGCTACAACGAAACCGCCGCCGTCAGTGCCTGGAAGGAAACCCTCGGCTGGTTCGGTAAATACCTCAAAGCCTGATAAACCGTTTTGACGGACAGAAAAAAGGCCGGGCAGTGCAGCCCGGCCTTTTTTCTGTTCAAGTTCAGATATAGTTAGAGTTCCAATATAGCTAGAGTTTACTTAGAGCGGCGGAATAATAGTTTCATCGCCCCTTCCAGCATCTGGTTCGTTCGCTTGCTGTAGGGCATCCAGTTAAGCTCACGGCGCAACCCGAAGCGGTCAATTATGATCGAGTGAGCGCGGCTGAATTTTTGCAAAGCTTCCGGCCCGCCGTGGCGATAGCCGATGCCGCTCTCTTTAATACCGCCAAAAGGCACTTCCGGCATGGTGTAGTTGATCAACACATCGTTGACACAGGTAGAGCCAGCTTCGATCTGGCGGGCCAGAGCCGCGCCTCTAGTAGCATCGCCAGTCCAGATGCTCGAAGAAAGACCGAAGCGGGAAGCATTCGCCCGGCGCAGGGCTTCCTGAGCGTCCTTGACCTTGATGATCGGCAACACGGGGCCAAAAGTTTCTTCCTGCATCACCAGCATATCGTCGCGCACATCGGTCAGGACGGTCGGCGCGTAGAACTGGCCCGGCCCGTCGCCCTGGCGTTGCCCGCCGGTCAGGATCGTCGCGCCTTTTTGCCGGGCGTCCTCGATTTGCCGCTCAACCTTTTCCAATTGCGGCAAAAAGGTCATCGGCCCGACATCAATATTGTGCTGGCCGTCCGGGTCGCGGCCTACTCGCAACTTGTTCACTTCCTCGACTACCCGGCTCACAAAGCGGTCGTAAATCGGTTCCTCGACGTAAACTCGCTCGACCGAAATGCAAACCTGCCCGGCGTTGAAAAACGCGCCCGTCACGGCTCCGTTGACGGCTCGTTCGAGGTTGGCGTCTTTCAGAACGATCATGGGGTCTTTGCTGCCGAGTTCCAGCAGCACCGGCACCAGTCGGCGGCTGGCCCGCTCCATCACCTTTTTACCCGTGGCCGTCCCGCCGGTAAAAGCGATCAAGTCGGCCTGGTCAATCAGGGCTGCGCCAGTCTCTCCCAGGCCGGTGACGACCTCGATCAGGCCCGCCGGAAAATCGCCCGCTTCGGCCAGTTCTGCTACCAGAAGAGCCGTCAGGGGCGTCACCTCGGAAGGCTTGATGACGACGCCGTTTCCAGCTACCAGGGCCGCGATGCTATCGCCAAAGGAAAGAATTAACGGAAAATTCCAGGGCGAAATAACTCCGACCACCCCAAGCGGCTGGTAAGCCACCAGAGCGCGTTTGTTTTTGAGCAGATGCAGGGAAATCTGGCGGTCTTTGAGGAATTTGGGCGCGTTCGAGCAGTAATAGCCGATCAGGTCGGCGATATAAAGGAGTTCCAGCAGAGCTTCCTGGCGCGGCTTACCCGTCTCCGACACGAGCGTATCCACAATACCGCCGCGGTTCGCCATCAAGCGGCTTCGCCAGCCGTAAAGCAACCGGGCGCGTTCCTTGTGGCTCAGAGCCGCCCAGCCTGACTGAGCGCGGCGGGCGCGACCTACCGCCAACGCCACTTCGTCCGCGCTAGAGATCGGCAGTTCGGCCAGCTTTGCACCGGTCGCCGGATTGTGGACGGCAAAAGTAGAATGCCCAATACTACGGTCGTCATCATAAAGCGGCAAGGGCGGCGGGGTCTTTAGTTCGGTCATTTTCGTAGCTCCTTTTCTCTTTTGGAACTTCTCGTCGCGCTTATTACCTCGTGAGGATAGTAGACCAAAAAGGAGGTCAGGTTAAGCCCGACAGGGTTCTAACTCTAAACCTCGGCGGCTCACCTGTCAAACCAGGTTCTACCGAGCCTAATTTTTACTTCTAAATTCAAGCCAGAGCTAAGAATAGCAGGACGCTCGACGCGCCCCGGCAGGGTGTGGGATAATCAGTTGGCGGTGGAGCCTCGAAAAGGGGCGTGCGGGGTTTTGAGAAAGAATTACCACCTGTCGCAACGCCTGGTTAGAGGAGACCGGATTAGATTGGATTAGATTGAATTAAAAGTTAGCAGGTTCAGGTAGCGCAAGTCGAAAGGAATGGCCCGATGACCCCTGAATTGAGCAATTCAGCCCCCCGCTTGCCGCTAGTCCGGTTGGGCCGGGAAGTAGTAGCCGACCGGCAGGAAGCTCTGGAGCGCGAGTGGCTCCTGACCAACGGCATCGGCGGCTTTGCCGGAGCCAGCCTTGCCGGAGCCAACACCCGCCGCTATCACGGTCTGCTGGTGGCGTCACTCCAACCCCCGCTAGGTCGAACTGTCCTGTTGAGCAAGCTGGACGAAGCGGCCCTGCTGCAAGGGCAAGCTTACGCCCTGGACGTGAACGAGTGGAAGAGTGGCGCGGCAAGCCTGGCCGGGCTGAACTATTTACAGTCGGTTCAGTTCGAGGGAACCTTGCCGACTTTCGAGTACCGCCTGGGCCAGGCCACCCTGCTCAAGCAAATCTGGCTGGAATACGGCCTGAACAGCGTGCTGGTGCGCTACACCTACCCCAATGGCCCGGCCCCGCTCGAACTGAGCGTGCGACCTCTGGCGAATAGCCGGGACTACCACGCTACCAGTCAGGAACCCCTGCCCCCTTATCAGGTCGAGGCCGACCTCGCCCGGCCTGGCCTGTGGCGCGTCGAGGCCGGGCCGGAGGCACCGCCCTGGTATTTCCAGGCTTTTGGCGAAGCGGCCCAGTGGCTGCCGGAAGCCGGACGCGGCCCCTACCGGGGCTTTTTCTACCGCCAGGAAGCCGAACGCGGCCAGCCCGACCCGGACGAAGTTCTTTACGGCCTGGGAACCTGGCGAGTGCGCCTAGAACCGGGCCAAACGGTTACTTTTGTCGCCAGCCTCGCCGAACCTGCCACCACTGCCGCTCTCTTTGAAAGCTCCCGCGAACGCGAACTGGCCCGCCAGACGGCCCTGCTCGAAACGGCTCACCTTCCGCCGGGGGACGACCCGCTCGACCGCCTGGCAACCCGCCTGACCCTGGCGGCGGATCAGTTTGTAGTTGGTCGGCCCGACCCCGCCCGGCCCGGTGCCTTGCTGGGAGATTATCGTACCGTCATTGCCGGGTATCCCTGGTTTAGCGATTGGGGCCGCGATACCATGATCGCGCTGCCCGGCCTGACGCTCGTGACGAGACGCTGGCCGGAAGCGCGAGTGATCTTGCGGAGCTTTGCCCAGTCGGTTAGCCGGGGGATGCTGCCCAATCGCTTCCCCGACTCGGCCCAACCGCTCGGCGAAAGCGACTACAATACGGTAGATGCCAGCCTGTGGTATTTCGATGCGGTGGACAAATACCTGGCCGCCACGGGCGATACCGGGCTTGGCGTCGAGTTGTACCCGGTTCTCAAAGAAATTATTGACTGGCACGTTAGAGGCACCCGCTTTGGCATCGGCCTGGACGAGGACGGTCTTTTGCGGTCGGGCGAACCGGGCCTACAGCTAACCTGGATGGATGTGAAGATTGACGACCTGGTAGTAACGCCTCGCCACGGCAAACCAATCGAGATCAACGCCCTGTGGTACCGGGCCTGCCGGGTGATGGAAGCTTTGAGCGGGCGGATCGGCCTGGCGGCCCAGGCCCGGCCTTACGCGGAACTGGCCGAGCGGGTCGCGGCGGTCTTCGAGCAAACCTACTGGTACGCCGAGGGCGGCTATTTCTACGATAATATCGAGCCGGACGGACGGCCCGACCCGGCTTTGCGGCCCAATCAGGCGATTGCCCTGGCGGTCGCCCCCGAACTGGTCAGCCTGGAAAAACGCCAGGCGGCCCTCGACCGGGTGCGCCTGAAACTGTTGACGCCCTACGGTCTACGCACACTTAGCCCGGACGACCCGGCCTACACGCCGCGCTACACCGGCAACCGCGTCGCCCGCGACAAAGCTTATCATCAAGGGACGGTCTGGCCCTGGCCGCTTGGCCCTTATGCCAGGGCCGTTCTGAGCCTGGGCGAGGCGAACCGTCCGGCCTTACGCGCCCTGCTCGAACCGTTTGTCCAAAATCTCGATCAGGCTTCCTGCGTCGGGCAGGTCAACGAAATCTTCGGGGCCGAACCGCCGTTTCCGCCGGTTGGCTGCGTGGCGCAGGCCTGGAGCGTCTCGGAACTGCTGGAAATGTGGCAACTCCTGGCTTGAGCTTTGATCTAAAAGCCTGGCTCTAACTGTTCAGCCTGGCTGCTTTTGTCCCGCCCTGATTATCCAGAAAAAGGCTTTTTGCTGGATAATTAGCAATTAGGACTTTTCTTCAACAGGTAACGCCAGACCAACCGGGCCGGGCGGAAGGGGTAATAGAGGAAAGAAAACGGGGCGGGTAAGGCCAGGCTTTGCCATTCCAGCGGGGTCGGCTGCACCGTTTCGGCATACCAGTGCCGCCAGCGATTGGCCCGTGTTTCGAGGCAAGCCCGGTACACCCGGTCTCGACCGTACCAACCACTCAGGTGGGCCTGATAGGATTGCCAGGGCCACCCGCCCCGAAACCAGGAAGCCGAAACTGGCCCACGGGTGGGCCGGGGAGCTTCTTTGACTGCCCACAAAGCCTGTTCGACCTGCCCGGCCAGCGCCGCTAGAGTCGGGTCTGCCGCCAGCCAGCCCTGCACGAGCGGCGGCAAATTCAGGCCCAGCAGGTGTTGGGCCAGGTAAAGGCCCAGGTCGAGCATCCGGCCCGTCGCCAGGGGGCCGCGATGCGTTTCGAGCCAGGGCCAATCAAGCTGAGGCTGGTTGCCGACGAGAGCGGCTATGTCGCAAATCCAGTTCAAGCCCAGCCAGTTGTGCTTGGCTCCGTGCGCACACAAAAACAGGAGCAGTTTTTCGGGCCGCAGGGTTGGTATCGCTTGCCCGAACAAACGAACCTGGTCGGGTTGCTCCCAGCTCAGGGCCGCTGGCGGCGTAAACGAAAACCCTTTGGGCAAAAGCGACCAGTGCAAGTCTAGCTTGAGGCCGTGCTGCCGGTGCCAGAAGGACATTTCGTAGCCCGTTTGCAGGTAGCGGGCCTGCCGAGCGGGGGATAGCGCGTACTGCGGGTCGTAACCTTCGGCTTCCAGCAAAGCGCGGGCTGGCACAAAGGCGGCAGGTGGGATCAACAAATCGAGGTCGAGGAACTGGCGTAAAACTAGATTGCCGTAGGCTTGCTGAGCCAACAGTGGCCCTTTGAAGGACAGCACCGGCACCCCGGCAGCTTGAAATAATTGTACCAGCCGAACCAGTTCGGCACTCAGCCTCACACTATGTTGAGCATTGGCAAGATAAGCCCCGTGTAGCACGGCCAGGGCTTCGTCCGGTACGCAAGCTAATTTCAAGGTCGAGAGATGTTGATAAAGCAGGGGAGCCAGATGGTGAAAATCGGCCAGAGCTAAAAAATAAGGCCAATCCAGGTTGTCTGGGTGCAGCCACCGGATTTGCTCAAGCTGGGCCGGTTCGAGGTGAGGTTGTACCAGCCTCAACAAAAGCTGAAGTTCAGCCGGAATTGTACCGGGCGATAGGAATGAGCCGGTAGTCGGCACATGGTCGGCAAAAACTGTAGTAGTCATTGTTTAGCCTGTAACGTAAGAGTGGGTCAGCTACAATCACTGCTCGATTATAGCTCTGATAGGGTTTGAAAGCAATTAACTCCAGAGGCAAAACACGGCGAGTGGGAAGTCCGGGTTTACCCTGTGTCACGCCCTGCGGGTGTGAGCGACTCTAAGGTGGGTCTTGATTAAAAGCAATTCTAAGCGAAGAATCTTCTTGACCAAGCAAGATCGAGGTAGGTCAAGAAGTTTCTTCGCTACGCTCACACCCGCAGGGCGTGACACAGGCTAAAACCCGGACTTTGCACTCGCCCGGAAAACAGAGCTTTGACGATAGCAAAAACGAGATGGGTGTGCTATAGTTAGGGGACAAAGGGGCTGCTCATGAAAGGGTTTAGTTCAAAACCTTTCGATTTCCCCCTGAACATGAACTGGTCAAACCTAGAGAATTCGGGTCAAGCAAGATGCGTTACGGGCTGGTGTCCGACATTCATAGTAATCTGGTGGCCCTGGAAGCAACCCTGCACGGCCTGGAAAAACACGGCTCGTTAGACGGTTTACTTTGTATGGGCGATATTGTGGGCTACGGCCCCCAACCCAACGAAGTAGTTGACCGGATACGAGAATATCCTTTGTTTAGTATCGTAGGCAACCACGATATGGCCGTCCTGGGCCAGCTTCCCCTGGCCGATTTCAACCGGGATGCCGTAGACGCTAACGTGTGGACGCGGATGCAGTTGCTACCCGAAAATATCGAATGGCTGGAAAGCCTGGGGCCACTGGCCCGTTTTGACGACCGGGTAACACTGGCCCACGGTAGCCCTGCCGAGCCGATCTGGGAATACCTCACTACGCCGCACGCGGCAGCCCGCAATTTTGATTCGTTCGAGACCCAGCTTTGTTTCGTCGGCCATACCCATCTACCTCGTTTATTCTGGCCCCCGGCAGCTTCGGAAGAAGAACTGGACGCCCTGGAAGAAATTTTGAATTTTGGCGTTAGCCGGGCCGAAATGCGTATTCCCGAAGCCGGCGAAACCATCGAGCTAGGCGACCGCCGGGTGATCCTCAATCCGGGCAGCGTAGGCCAACCCCGTGACGGCGACCGCCGGGCGGCTTATGCTGTTTATGACGACGAGGCTATGACGATTACTTTCGAGCGGGCCGATTACGATATTACCCGCACGCAGGATTTGATGCGGCACGCTCAATTGCCGAGCCGATTGATCATGCGGCTGGATTATGGATTGTAGCCGGGGCCGGGCCAGGGTTTCTAAACTGAAACCTTGTCCGGCCCTTTTCGTATATTATTGTTGGCCCCTGCTGTAGAGCAGTCGGCCCGGTGTTACACAATTGTTGGAAATGTTTTAAGGCTAACCGGAAGGGTTTAAACTTCAGGCCGGGCCTGAAACACTTATTCTTAACGAGGTTATTACAACAGTCAAATGAGTGAAAAATACAAGGGTGGCACAATTCTGGTTCCGCTTAAAGGGTTGGGGAGCGACGACGAAGTAATACGTCATTCTATCGCGGTCGCCAAAAAATACGGTGCCTCGATTTACGCCGTCTATGTGGTCGTGGTGCGCCAGGAGTTAGCCCTGGAAAGCGAATTGCCCGACGAAGTAGCGCACGGTGAAGCGGTGCTGCAACGAGCCAGGCGGCTCGCCCAGGATTACACCGTTGATATTGATACGGGTATCTTGCAGGCCCGGTCCGCCGGGGTCGCCATCGTGGAAGAGGCGAATGAGCGCAACGCCAGCCTGATTATGATGGCGGTAACTTATCGCAGCCGCCGGGGTGAATTTAATATGGGCCAGACCGTACCTTACGTCCTCAAAAATGCTCCCAGCCGGGTCTGGATGTTCCGGGACGAATTGCAAAAAGTTCAATAAAAATTTTTGGCACGAAACCGAGGGTTTAGAGAAATGAAATTTGTAATTTTAGGCTGTGGTCGCGTTGGTTCGCGCCTGGCCGTGATGCTCGATAAAATGGGCCACGATGTTTCGATTATTGACCGCACTGCCGATTCTTTCAAGCGATTGCCGACCTCTTTTGGCGGCCAGGCCGTCATCGGGGTAGGCATTGACGAAGATGTTTTGCGGAGTGCCGGGATCGAAGGTGCAGATGTATTCGCCGCTGTAACCAACGGCGATAACACCAATATTATGGCAAGCCAGGTGGCTAAAGAACTGTTTGGCGTACCCAGGGTGATTGCCCGCATTTACGACCCACTACGCGAGGAAACCTACCACACGCTGGGCCTGGAGACGATCTGCCCAACCACGCTGATCAGCAATGTTATCGTTGATACAGTTCTGCCCGACCAGCATCGCCCGGAGAAAATCCCGGTGCCTGCCGGAACGAATCCGGGAAATTTTTAGCTCTAAGTATTTTAGCTGCCAGGGTCAGGGGCTATGAGTCCTAAATTTAACATTAAAAATTAAAAAACAAACCTGAGAGGGGTCAAAAGGGGAAATTCAGAGGTCGGTAATTAGATTTTCTGATTGCTGGCGGCTATATTTCCAGGAGAGATGATCAATTGTATATAATTGTGGCCGGGGGAGGCAAAGTCGGGCGTTACCTGACCGAAACGCTGATTAACGGTGGTCACGAGGTGCTGTTAATCGAAAAGAGTAAAGCAAAGGTTGACCAGTACGTAGAGCAATTCGGCGGCGTGGTAGTGCAGGGCGATGCCTGCGAACTGCAAGTGCTGGCCGAGGCCGGAGCAGGCCGGGCCGACGCGCTGATCGCCGTGACGGGTGACGACGAAGATAACCTGGTGTGCTGCCAGATCGCCAAACGCAAATTCCAGGTAGGCCGGGTAATTGCCCGTGTCAACAACCCCAAGAACGAGCGGATTTTCAAAGCTCTGGGCATTGATGTAACGGTCAGCCACACCAAAGCCTTGCTGGAAGCTATCGAACTGGAACTACCTCAAACCGCATCGTTGCGACACCTCAAAGCTTTGTACGATAGCAAGCTTGAAATTGTCGAAGCGGTGATCGGGCCAGACTCGCCTTCGCTCAATCGCCCGCTAAACTCGCTGCGCTTTCCGCCGGATAGTGCCATCTTGCTGGTTATCCGGGCTGGCAAAGTGCTGGTGCCACGGGGCGAACTGGTACTTTCCGAAAGAGACGAAGTTGTAGCAGTCGTGCCTATCACGGGCGACGCCAGCCTGCAACAACTGCTCGTCGGCTAAATTTAAAAAGCTAAAAACTGCTCTTACAGGCGTAAGCCGAAAGCAGTTTTTAGCTTTTTTTAATTTCATAGTTTTTTATATTCTTTCTTTAATCTTTTCTAGTATAATCATGGTAAGTTCGTTATAATTAGCTCGCCCCCAAGCGGCCAGCTAGCGCAGTTAGAATTTTGTAGAGGAGTAAATCATGACGATAAAGCCAGTTGTAGACGGTAAAATTACCCTTTCGCTCGACCGACCGCCGTCCCGCCGGATGAAACTGGCCGAGGTAGCCCTGCAACTGCACCCGACCGATAACATTGCGATTGCCCGCACCACCCTGATGCCCGGCCTGGTAATCGAGCGAGAAGGCGGCGAAGGCGATTTGACAGTGCGGCAACTGGTGCAACCGGGCCACAAAGTAGCCCTGGCCCCGGTTGCCGAGGGTCAGGCCGTGCGCCGCTACGGGCAAATTATCGGGTTTGCTTCCCAGCCGATAGGCGCGGGCGACCACGTACACTCGCATAACCTGGGCGTGCAGGAGTTCAAGCGCGATTACGCTTTTGCCAGCGAAGCCCGCCCGGTCGAAATTCTGCCACCGGCCCAGCGGCGCACCTTTGAGGGTTATCTGCGACCGGATGGCCGGGTAGGAACGCGCAATTATATTGCCGTGATCGGCTCGGTCAATTGCAGTGCCTCTACTATCCGGGCGATCTCGAATTCTTTCGGCCCCGACACATTGCGCGATTATCCCAACGTGGACGGCGTGATCGGCCTGACCCACAAGAACGGCTGCGGGATGCGGCACGGCGGCGAAGCAGTCGCCCAGTTGCAATTAACCCTGGCCGGGTTCGCCAACCACCCCAACATCGGCGCGTATGTGCTGATCGGCCTGGGCTGCGAAACCAACCAGATCAAGGATATGCTGGTGAACCAGCGTTTCGAGGTTAAAAACGATACCGGCGACGCCCAGAACGAACCGCTCTTTTTGACTATCCAGGAGACCGGCGGTATCGCCAGGACCGTCGTGGCGGCCCAGGCGATGATCCGCGAGTTGTTGCCAAAGGTGAACCAGGCCCGGCGCACGCCGCAATCGGTCGAACACCTGGTGCTGGCTTTGCAATGCGGCGGCAGCGACGGGTGGAGCGGCATCACGGCGAACCCGGCCCTGGGCCTGGCCGTAGACGAACTGGTACGCAATGGCGGCACGGCAGTTTTGAGCGAAACACCCGAAATTTACGGAGCCGAACACCTCTTGACCCGCCGCTCGCGCAACCCGGAAGTCGGCCAGAAATTAATCGAGCGGATCGAGTGGTGGGAGCATTACACCGGCATCAACGGCCAGGACCTCGATAACAACCCCTCGCCCGGTAACAAACTGGGTGGCCTGACCACGATTTACGAAAAATCGCTGGGAGCAATTGCTAAAGGCGGGCAGACCCCGGTTAACGCAGTCTACAAATACGCCGAACCCATTACCGAGCGCGGCCTGGTCATTATGGATACGCCCGGCTACGACCCGGTAAGCGCGACCGGCCAGGTGGCGGGTGGCGCAAACGTGCTGGTCTTTACCACCGGGCGCGGGTCGGTCTTTGGCTTCAAACCTACGCCTTCGATTAAAGTCGCCACCAACACACTGATGTACGAGCGGATGACCGACGATATGGACATCAACGCCGGGAAAATTCTGGAAGGCGTGCCGATGGCGGCAGTCGGGCGGGAGATTTTCGAGATGGTGCTGGCCGTCGCGTCGGGCCAGGCCAGCAAGAGCGAAGCGCAGGACATCGGCGAGGAAGAGTTTAATCCCTGGATTTTAGGAGCGATGCTCTAGCAAGCCGCTTCAGCAGAACAGGAAAGAGGTCACAGTGGGCTACGAAGGGTTGGCTAAAACGCTGGTGCAGCACCGGCAGGAAATTGCTTACGACACGGCGCAGTCTATTTTCGACCAACAACTCTGGCCTTACACCGAAAAAGGGCTAGAACCTCTGGTCAATTCTTGCACCGAAGCTATAGAGGCGTTCGCCCGGCACGTGCGGGCAGGCAACACCCAGGAGTACCGCCGCTATGTGGTCGAGGTGGCAACCCAACTCCGGCAGCGCGGCTATTCGGCGGCGGCGACCCAGAAGGCTAACCTGATTATGCTGGAGAAAATGAAAGAAGTAGTCGAGCGAGAGTTTGGCGGGCCGATCCACGAAAAGACTCGCCAGACTTATCTAACCCGCCTGGAAGTATTGTTTAGCCTCGATAGTGCTACCGCCGTCAACACTCTCATGAAAGAAGAGTAAAGCTTTACGGCTAAAGCTGTACCCAGTCGTCGGCCCAGGCTTGCAGGGCGTCCAGCACGTGTTTCATCGAGTGACCCTTCTCGGTCAGGCTATACTCGATCCGCACCGGGCTTTCGGGGTAAACCGCTCGCTCGACCAGACCTTCGGCTTCCAGTTCGCGCAATCGCTCGGTCAGGAGGCGGTCGCTGACCGGCGTGATGATTTTTAGAAGTTCGTTGAAGCGATAAGGCCCGTTCTCCATCACCCGAATGATCAGGCCGGTCCAGCGTTTACCCAGGATCGCCGCCGCCTTCTCGTATTTGGGGCAAAGATGCGTCTCTACTTTGGGCGTTTCAGCCACACTGTCCCCGGCAGTTTTTGTCGTCATAATTCCACTTGACCCTCTCTACATCGGAGCTTTCCTGCTAAAAAAGCCTGTCGCAATTTATCCTCTCGCCGAACTCTATCAGCAGCCGAAGCCCTGCTTTTTAGCATGTTAGCAGAAAATTCCCTGTCGTACAACATCCGTTCTTATTCGACTACAAATAGAGCGGTCTGGTTGGGGCTACCACGGCTGCCGGGTCGTTGCGCCACAATTCAGGGTCGGCGTCAATAAATACTTCGATTTCGTTGCCATCCGGGTCGTTCAAGTACAGGCTCTGGCTAACGTAGTGGTCACTCATACCGACAATCGGCACGCCCGCCGCTTCCAGTTCGGCCTTAGCCGCCCGCAATTCGTCCAGGCTATCGCCGATCTTCAGACCGATGTGATAAAACCCGGCCCGCCGCCCTTTAGGAGCCACCGGCGCATTCGGCCCCACCTCGATCAACAGCAACTCGTGGTGAGTGCGGCCCGATGTAAAAACCGCCGCCCCTTTCATGCTCGTAGCCTCGATCTGATGAAAACCCAGCACGTCGCGGTAGAAATGGGCTGATTTTTCCAGGTCGCGCACGAAAAAAACGACGTGACCTAATTCTTTGACTTGCATAATATGGCTCCTTTATTTTTTATTCTTATTAAAGACTTTTCTTGCTCAAAGTTTTAGTGATCTATTTTATTATACTAACTCTATCGAGCAACCTACGGCTGTGTATAGTAGGCTACTTTTGTATGGTAAGCATAACAAAGTATTCAGCCGTTGTCAAGTGGCCTGCTACATTTTTTTTGAAACTTTTCTGGCTTGCTTTCGTAATTTACATGTAGTACAATACAGCGCGGTCTGAGGGAGCTAATTCGCGGGCCGAGCTATCTTAATCAAATTCTTTATATAGTAAAAATCGGATTTCAGGAAAGGAACCAGGGAGCAAGATGGCAAAGGACGTAAAGCTTTCTAAAACTGTACCAACCGGGCAGAACGTGAACCTGCCGACCGGCCACAACTGCGAAAAGTGCAGCAAGATGACCACCGAACGCACTTTGATGGTCGTCAAGACCTTGAAGCAAGACGGTAGCCGCGAAACCAACTTTTACCACCGCGACTGCATCAAGTATTAGGCTGTCGAGCCGTTCGCGGTTCAACCTCGCCTCACTTCATCAGTAGCAAGTTGATTT
>JBBRBE010000023.1:0-49798 GCA_038206175.1 Chloroflexia bacterium | reverse complement strand
GGTAGGAAGCGTGCCGGATAACGAGTTGCCCTGGTTCTACTCTAACGCTAACCTTTATGTTTGCCCTACCTCCTTAGAGGGTAACTTTAACATGTCTTGCATGGAAGCTCTGGCCTGCGGGTTGCCGGTGCTGGCTACCGAGGCCGCGCTGGCTCCAGAGGAGGTTAGCGAAGCGGTGGTAGTCGTATCGAGCAGAAACTTAGAGGCTTTCACCGAGGCACTTGACGAACTCGTGCAAACGCCGAGCCGAATAAAAGAACTGGCTCAGGCCGCCACTAGAGTGATCGCCCCTTTTACCTGGGAGCGCACCGCTCAACAGTTCCTGAATTTTTACACCAAAATTAACAGGTGGCACGTTGAAAATAACTAAACTGACCCACTTGAAATCAGTCAGAACGATACCACGGGCTAAAAAAAGCCTAAGGATAGGGTTAGTCTCGTTACTGCTGGCCTTAGGGCTGGCTGCTTGTGGTACGGAAGCCTCCGTTTCTAAAGTTGATGGAAAGATGAGCGGAAGCAACCTCGAACGTCCCTCTCCGCCGATTGGCAGCAATCTTGCGACCGCACCGGCTACTCAGGCCGCTAACGCCGCTCCAAAAGAAATTATTACGCACAATTTACCGCCGATTTGTACCCCTGAAAAGGGCTGTACAAACTGGAAAGTTAAAGACACCGAAAGTGTGATTGTAAATATAAAAGACCGCATTCGGGGCGGTTCGCAGCACAACCCGGTCTGGGGTAACAGCAGTCTGGTTGGGCCAGCCGTAACCCGCAAGACTGGTCGGGCCTTTGTCGCCCTGGTTACGATGGAAGACCGGGCCTCTGATCTGGCGATCCAATGGGCCACTTCCGACAAATTCAACGAACTTACGCAGGACGGCTACGGCTGGATAAACGATAGCGGTAATCTCGCAGCGATCCGACCCGGCCTCAAAGTGGTCTTAGATGCCAGTAGCCACGCTATGCTGGCCGGGCAATATCTGGTTACAATTGTCCTCAACGACCAGGGAGCCTATACCCTGCTTTCGACTGTGGGTACAGATAACGGGCGAGAAAAACAAGGGCCACTGGCTATTCCAGCCTATCCCCAGGCCCGGCTAATCTGGTCGGAAGCGAATGGCACGGCCAATCAACTCTTTCCCTCGATCAGTTTTCTGGATAGCGGGGCCGGATGGCCGCCCTATCCTAGCGGACAGGCGGTGGAGGGAGTGCGCGTAGTGGATTTGAGCGGCGATTGGGCCAAACCAAACGGCCTGGCGACTGTCTCCGACCGCTTCGACCGGGCCGATAGCCCAACCGGTCTGGGTATTTCTTCCAGTGGAGCTACCTGGTCGGTTGACCGGGGTAATTGGTCTATCAACCAGGGGCGGGCTTATGGCACTAATTCTACTGGCACCGAGGTTGCCCGCGCCTGGTTGCCCGCGCCCGCAGACGGCCTGTTCCAGTGGGATGTAACTATTCCTCAGAGCGGTATACCTGGCTTTGGCCTGACTTTACGCCGGGTCTCGGAGGGAAACTACATTCAACTTGCCCTCAAAGACGGCAATAACATGCAAATCCAGGCAATTGCCAACGGCAAGCTAGAAAGTACGATAGCCGCAATCGGCTTTAGCTGGCGACCCGGCCAGACCTATCGCATCACAGCCGCCACTCAGGGCAATCAATACCGGGTGTGGGCCGACGAGCAGGACGTGTTCAACGAATGGAAGGTTGATGGGGATAATCATTACCTGAACGGCTCCGGGATGGGTATTTTGGTTAACGGCCCCAACGCCGCCAAACATTCTTTCGCTAACCTGGCTCATTTTCCTCACCAGCTTACCCTCCCGGCAGAAATCGGCCAGGGGCCGGTGCCGATGGTAAAACAAGGAGGCGAAATCGTCGCCCAGGATAGTTTCAAAGACCTGAATTACAAACGATTGCAGAGCCACAAACCTGAAACTGGCCCAACCTGGAACGAAAAGCAAGGTTTCTGGCTGGTCAAGGGCAACCAGATCAGCCTTGACCCGATTGAAGGTACCAACCGGGTTACACAATCGCTCGACGTGAACAATGGTGAAGCTTCGGTGGATATTGTAACTCCGCCTAATTTCCCAACTTCTACTCTGCGGGTAGGCGTGGTACTGCGCGAGGCCGACCAGAATAACTATACAATCGTGCGCCTCTACAAAGATAGTGGTACGAGTGAAATCGAGTTGCTAGAAGTTATAGATGGAGTGGCCCGTGTGGTTCACAAGGTGGATATTACTGCCGAAACGGTCAAACCCAGTACAACCTACAACCTACGGGTACAGGCTTTTAACGACTTGATCCTGGTTTTCCTGGATAACCAGCCGCGCCTGGCCTACTACACACTGGCGGTTAGCCCGCTTGGAAAACAGTGGGGGCTGTACCGGGAAAACATTGATGATGGCGCAATCTTCGATAATTGGACGGTTAAAACTTTAAACTAAACTAAAAGCGAGTCAGGAATTAGACAAAGATATGTGTGGAATAGCCGGAATAGCGGGCAAGCCTGAAAATACTAACCTCGACACGTTAAGGGCGATGTGCCGGGCTATCGAGCAACGCGGCCCGGACGACCACGGGATGTACTCCGATACTAGCGGGTCTTTCTCGGTAGCTCTCGGATCGCAACGGCTGAGTATTGTTGATTTGAGCCAGGCCGGACATATGCCGATGCTCAGTGCGGACGGCCAGAGTTGTATCGTCTACAACGGCGAACTGTACAATCACGAACTCTTGCGGACTGAACTGGTCGAACGCGGCTATATTTACCACTCTAAAACCGATACCGAAACCGTTCTATATGCCTTCAAGGAATGGGGTGTGGCCTGCTTAGAGCGGTTCAACGGTATCTTTGCCTTTGCCATCTATGACCGTCCGAGCGGACAACTGCTGCTGGCGCGGGATCGCCTGGGTATAAAACCCCTTTATTACCGCTGGGACGGGTCGCGGCTGATTTTCGCCTCGGAACTAAAAGCCATCGAAGCGGTGCAAGACGGGCCAGGCGGTCTCAGCATTCCCGGCCTGAACCTGTACCTGAACCTGGGCTATTTACCTTCGCCCTATTCGCTGCTGGAAGGTGTCGAGAAATTAAAGGCCGGACACTACTTGCAGCTTCAGGCTAATTCGAGCGAAATTACGGTCAAACCTTACTGGCAAGCCCGCTTCCAGCCGCCCAAAAACGATCAGCGCAGCGAAGCCGTCTTGATCGCCCAGACCCGCCAGGCCGTCGAAGAAGCCGTTCGAGGCCAACTCATGAGCGATGTGCCGGTGGGAGTGCTTTTAAGCGGTGGGCTAGACTCTTCTATCGTCGCAGCGGTCGCCCAGAAATATTCCAGCCAGCCGATTGATACGTTTTCGATTGGCTTTCATACCGCCAACTCTCAGCTAGAAGCGTTTTACAATCACGACCGGGAGGCTGCCGCAGAACTTGCCCGGCAACTCGGTACGCGCCACCACGAAATTATACTGGAAGACGACGCCGATCTGCTAGGTCAGTTGCGGGAACTGACCACCGCCCTCGATGAGCCAGTCTGGGAACCTTCTTACCTTTCGATCTATCTCCTGTGCAAGCTGGCCCGGCAGCACGGCATAAAAGTGGTGCTGACCGGCGATGGCAGCGATGAACTGTGGGGCGGCTACAACTGGTACGAGGGAGCGCAACGCCTGGAACGGTACGAACGACTGCCTTTCCTCTCAACCGTCCTGCCTGTGCTGGGTCGGCTGTTCCCCCGGCAGCCCATCGGCTTGAAGGCCAAAGACCTGTTGCAAAAGTATCGCCAGCCGAGCGTCGCTAAATATGTGGCCGATTACGCCCACCTTTCCGACGAACGGGTACTTGGGTTGCTGGGCCACCACCAGGCTATGCCGGGTTTGTTGGCTCGTCACGTCGCGCCGATTATTGCCAACGCCCCGGAAGCGGCCCTGGCCGACCAGTTAGCCCTGGCCGATCTGGTGTTGTGGGTGGGCGAACATTTCAACCAGCGGCTCGACCGTATGAGTATGCTGGCTTCGGTCGAAGCCCGCGTGCCTTTTCAGGATAACGCCGTGGTTGACCTGGCCCTGACTATTCCGATGACGCGTAAAATTCAGAACGGTGTGCAAAAACATCTTTTGCGCGAAGCTTTCAAGGACATGCTGCCCGCCAGCGTGCTGAACCGACCCAAACGACCTTTTGCGGCCCCGGCTAAATCCTGGCTGCAAGGTCAGCTAAAACCGTACCTGCAAGGGTTTGAAAGCTGGTCGAGCGTCGAACAGGGCTTGTTCGACCCGGCAGCCTTACGCGCCCTGGTGCAAGAAGGGCTCGACTCGAATTTTGCCAATTTTATTCCCCTGTGGATCGTGCTTAGCCTGGAATTATGGCAGCAGAACCACCCAAGTTTTGAATTAGCGGCGGTATAGATTAACAGGCTACAAACTAACACGGTACAAATTACTAATGAAGCTGAAACTACGTTTTCCCAAAAAAATTGCCAGTCTTGCCGCCCTGCTCTTAGGAGCTAACCTTCTAACTACCTTCCTGACCCTGCTGGCTGGTCTATATCTGGCCCGCCAGCTAACGACGGTTCAATACGGCCAGTACGCTTACATGGCAAGTTTGTTTATGCTGATAAGCCTGTTTGGAGGCCTGGGCTTGACCGGCCAGGTTTGCAAAGATACCGCCGAACTGAATGGCCCGGCCCGGCAGCAGCAGCTAGGCCAGTTGCTAGGTTTGCGGTTGAGCAGTACCGGAGTGGTGGGAGTTTTAGGGTTACTGGCAACCCTGGTGAGTGCAGATGTAACCTATTTGTACGCGGCTGCCGGGGCGGGCCTGTTCATCTACGCCGACTTTATAGTCGGAGCTTTTAGCGGCCTGAGCCAGATCAAACCGATTGCCTTCCTTATCTGTGTGCAGCCGACTACCTTTGTCGGGCTGGTCTGGGTGATGCCGATCAACAGCGTCTTTACAATTTACAACATCTTTTTGCTCTCGCAACTGACCAACGTGGTGCTGGCTTCCGGGCTGGCCTGGCAACGCCGCGAACTACGAACGCGGCCTGACTTCTGGGCGATCAAAAAGCTGAACTGGCGCACAATGGTGGCTGGTCAAATTTATGGAGCAGTTTTGCTCCAAACCGCCTACGGTTTCTTTGGCGTAACTCTGCTTGGCACGCTGGGTCACTATGCCGAAGCGGGCGAGATTTCAATTGCTCTGACCCTGGTGCGGATGCTGCCACTCTTTACCGGCACGATTGTAAGCAATCTTTATTACCCGCGCATGTGTGCGATTTTTAGTCAGGGTGATCGCCAGCAACTCAAGGCCACGGCCAATCAGGTTTACCAGCTAAGCGCACTCGTGGCGATTGGCTGCACTTCGCTTTTAATAGTCTACAGCGATACGATTGTTACAGTGCTGTACACGGAGCGGCACGCGGGCGCAGCAGGCTGGATGCGCCTCCTGGCATGTCTAACTTTCTTTACCGTGGTTGACCAGGTGCTGACCTGGACGATGATCGCGTCGGGCCGGGCCAAACAAGCACTTGGGCCGTTAGCAGTCCGCATGGCTCTCTTGCTGGCGGCCTTTCCCCTCACGCTATTTGCAAGCGGAGAGGGTGTGGTGCTAGTGGTGGTGCTGGCCTATCCGGTTTCAGCCGCTATCGGCTGGCTGTTGCAGTTGTACTATTCCGGCCAGACTAACATCCTGGCTACGGGAGTATTTACCGGCCTCTTGTTTGGACTTGGGTTTGCGGTTGGGTTGCTAACCCGCGCTTTGCTGGTCTGGTCTAACAGTTCTTTCGTGGCAGTCGGCGGTCTAGTCTTTGCCGCCCTGGTCTATTGTGTAGCCGGTCTAGGGCTGTGGTGGTTCTTGACCAACCGGCAAGCCTTAAAACTGATTAAGAGAACTTAAAATTATGCGTCGCTCTTTATTAACTCTTAGTTTAATCTTTCTAGCTCTAATCCTTCTGCCGGAAGCCGACCGCTACCGCACGGCCCAGGCCGCCGAGGGCGAGTTCAACCGTTGCACGGGGGCGGTTACGCAGGAATATCAGATTGTCATCGAGTGTAATCCTGGTTTCAATACCGAACGCCAGACTATCGCGGTTTATTCTGCCGATAAATTAAACCTGGGAGCCGATTGGCGCAGCCAATTAAACTATACCAATGCGACCTGGGTTTTCTACAACGCCCAGAACCCGAAAGCTTCCCTGATAATTGTTTTTAGCCGGGTGAACCAGGAGCTAACGGCCCAGCTTTTCGACGACCAGAATAACGATGGCGAAGTTTCGGCGGTGCTGGCTACGAACAAACAACCGCAAGTTACCGAAGGTAGCGGAAGGCCGACCGTTACGGTTAAGGTCAAAGATAGCTGGTGGCTACCGAACGGGGCGGTTAACTACAATTTCGACCTGACTGCGGATGGCCCGGTAGTCGGAATGATTGATACTGCGGCGGTCTATCTGCGCTATCTTAAAACCGATGGCAAAACAGATTTAGCCGTCCACGTGCGCGATACTAACGGGGACGGTCGGCCCGATTATGAATGGCGACAGGCTTACCCACCCCTGTCCGATACGGACGGCTATTACCACACCAGCGTAATGGTCAATCCGGCTCAGAACGAGCCGACCCCTCAAAACACTTTCTTCTGGCCTCTGCTGGGAAGTGGGGCAAACGATTTCATTCGGCCTGATTATAACAAGGCTCCACCACCGCCCGTGAATATAGATTTTAAGAAGGCCAAACTAAACTACATTGTAGAATCGGTCGCTTCACGGGCGCGGCCTGGCAACTATTTTGTCTACTCGATCCGCCGGATCGAGGAAGGTAAACTTAACAACGTTAATTTTGAAAGCCCATTCGCCTTTTACCAGTTCTCGCCGCAGGGCGGTAATTTTCCCGACCTGGCTCTGCGGGTGGTCTACTGGCCCAGAGGCGACTTTAATCAAGGATTGCCGGTGCAGCAAGTTGATTATTCGTGGCGACAAACTGCCGTCAATCCCTCAAATCTACCTAACTGGGACTACCGCCTGAGCCTTTTAGGGCATAACGCCCACGAAGGGACGATCAATTTTCCCGAATTCGGCCTGAACCTGACCCCTTACGCAAACCTGCCGGGCTGGGTAACTAAAAACTCCTGGGACTACGCTTCCCTGGTCGCCCGCGAAGGCGGCGAATACCTTAGTAGTGAAGGGATGTATGAGTGGGCGACGCTGGAAGGTGTAGTCACCAACGCCAGTGGTCAAATAAGCGGTACGGCCACTAAAAAGGAACAAGCTTCTGTCAGCGACTCGACCCTGGCTCAGAAGCGGTACGTGCTGGGTATAACCGATACGCCGCCGACCCAGTATTATCAACAGATTCGGAAAAATTTGCGCGGCGAGTTCCGGGCCAGCAACGGTCAGGTGCGGGTCTATCTTTCGCCAGTAGACCGCAAGCTACATTTGCAAGGAGCCGTTCAAGGGGTCTGGAATGTGGACGATAAGGCTGAAATCCGCTACGCCGACCTGGATGGAGACGGTTACTTCGACCAGTGGACTTACAACCAGGAGAACCACAAAGTCAGCAGCCTGAATATTTCGCCTAACTATATCGTCTATGCCGACAGCAACGAAGCCACCCTGGTACAAGCCCCGGTCAAGCCAAGTCTTTTTGACGCTTTGCCTCCGGCCAGTCAGCAGGAGTGGTTGGGGTTGGGCGAGAAACTGGGCGCCAACGATTTTGCTTTTGCCGCTAACGACTTTAAACTCATGCAGAGCCAGTTCGAGGGAGCTAAACTTAAAATTCAAGGAGCTACCCTGCACGACTTCCGGCCTATCGGCAAAGATGGCTTTCGATTTGGGCTAGACCTCAAAGAAGGGTTCACGCTAGAAGGCCCGGATTGGGCCGGGTTGGGTAAGCTCAAACCAGGGCAATATTTTGTCACTTTCAACCAGGGCGTCTGGAATATCGAACCGGTCAAACCGGCCAATGTTACGGTCAAGCTTTCGGCCAGCGATTTTACTTTCTTCGAGCAAGCTAAAATCCAGATCGCCTTGCGCAACGACGGCCTGACCGACCTGGCTTCTACTACCTATGAGTTGCTGGCCCGCTCGCCGGAAGGCAAAAGTAGCTCCATTTTTACCAAAACCCTGAGCTTACCGGCCCAGGAAGATAACAAATTGAGTGTGAACTGGGCACCGACCAGTGCTGGAGACTGGACTTTTGTCTCGCAGCTACGTCAGACCGATGGCACAATTCTCAAACTCGATCAAAAAGTCTTTACTGTGCAGCCCGCTCCACCCACCGGAGAAGCGACCGTGCTGGAGAACAGCGTGGCTCAAAATCTGTGGCCGCTGATCGCCCTGACTTTGGTGGGCTTTGCCGGGCTTGGGGCAATCTTATTTTGGCGACTGACTAACAGGAAACAGATTGAAAATGCTAGAAACTAGAATCAAGTCGGCGGTAGTAGCTGCCCCGGTCGAGCCAGTAGTGCCTAATGATTACCCTAATGATTATGGAAGAGGAGAGTCGAGAAGCTGGCGATGGGGCTGGTTAGGGCTGGTCGCTTTCGTAGCTCTGATCGCCTTCTACTTCCTGATCCGCTACGGCACGCACTGGGCGGAAATAGATAGTGCTAACTTTACCCAGATTATTCGCAACTTTATTGACGAGGGGAAGTTAGTTACCTCCCAGTCTAACGCTTATAACAACGGCTATAGCTACCAGACTATTTCAGCTTTTATCGTCAGCATAACCGGACTGGATGTCGGAACGCTCCAACAGATTATCTATCCCTTCACCTCCTGCCTGGTGGTGCTGGTCGCCTGGTTGCTCTTCCGGGAGATTTCCGATAGCAACCGGGAAGCTACTATTGTCACCCTGTTGCTATTTACTCAGCCGGAGTTTTTGTTTGTCATTTTACGCAGTTCGCACGAGAAATTTACCCGTACCCTGCTGTTAATCTGCCTGTTCTGGCTAGTTCGCAGTTTGAAACTCCGAGTGAGAACCGATAAACTGGCGATTTATATCTATTTGTTCTACCTGTGCGCCTACGGTGTGGTCGCCAGCAACAACCTGATGGGAGCCTCGTTTATCTTCGCAATCGTCATCACTTTGGGCCTGGGCTGGCTGACCTACAAACGTCACGCCGGGTTACGCAAGCAAAATCGCTATATTCTTTCCCGTTTGGTCTACACCAACCTGATTTGTCTGGGTCTGGCTTACCTGTTCACTTTCTACGCCTACCCACCGGCCCTGCACGACCTGTACGTTCTCAAGTTAGTGGGCGAACGGATTGCCGCGCTGTTTTTGGAAGTGCAGGCCAAACCAAACGACGTCTACAATCAGGTCGCGCTAGGCTGGACCAGTCTACCGATTTATTTTGTGCTAAGTATTGCTAACTGGCTGGTACTGGCTAGTTCATTGATAATCTGGTTGCGGCAGGGCTGGGATTGGCTCGTCCGAGGGCGTCCGCCGGAAACCGGAGTGCGCTGGCTGATGTGGCTGATGTACGGGGCATTCGCCGCGCAAGGCGTTCTTTCGCTGGTCGTGGATGCCAGTGGAGCTTTTAACAACCTACAGCAAAGGCTCTTTCCAACCTTTTCGATCATCGCGGTTAGTTTTACCGGTATGTGGCTGGCTCGCTGGCAACCGCGCCACTTCAAGACCGGGCTACGCCTGGGGCTGGCCGGAGTGATCTTTTGCGTTGCTATTTTATCGGTGTTGAAAGCTACCAACGAACCATTGTTCAGTAACAAGTGGACTTTCTACAACTCGAACGAACTGGTGGCGGTGGACTGGGTTGATCGGCATGTGAGATACAACAATGTTTGGACTGAATTTGATGAGCGATTACAGGCCGCTTTCGATATTGAAAGAGGCCGGTCGGCCAATTTCAATACCTTTACCGGGTTCATCCCCACTAAACCACCACGGGGTTTCCTGGTGACACACCTGACGCGGGTGCATAGTCTGCGCTTACAAAAGCCGGTTCCTTTGCCCAAAGATGCAATGCTGGTTTACGACGACGGGCAAAATACTTTTTTCCGTCTCAGGCCGCAAACAACTTTCCAGAATTAGGTCAGACTTGAACATGAAATCAGTTCGGCTAGGCTACTTAACTTATGGATTAGACCGTTCTCCCACCGGCATCGGACGGCACGCGGTAGACTTGTTGCAAGCTCTCAAAGCCCAGCCCAACAGTCCCCAAATTGTGCTGCTGACCACCGAACGGGAGGATAATTTCGGCCTGTGGCAACAATTCGAGAACTATCCATTGCGGGGTTGCTACCGGCTACCGGGGCTATTGACGCTGGGGAATTGGTCGCTTAACCATGCTATCAAAAAATATAAGCTCGACCTGCTCCACGACCCAAACGGTATTGCGCCTTTTCTGTTTCCAACCAGAGCCAAACGAATTGTCACGATCCACGATACGATTGGCTATGTTTACCCGCAGTTGCATAATCGGCTGGATAACTGGCGGTATCGGCTGCAACTGCCCTTTTGTGCCAGGCAAGCTCAGGCGGTAATGACTATCAGCAAATTTTCTCGCCAGGATTTGCTGCGCTTTCTGAAGCTCAAGCAAAACAAATTACATGTTTCGGCCAACGGCGTAGAAAGTGTTTTCAAACCAGGCCGGGCCGCCCAGATCGAGCCAGTGCTGAAACGTTATGAAATTGCCGCGCCCTACTTGCTCTATGTAGGCGGGCTGAACGCCCGTAAGAATTTGCCCCGCCTGCTCGAAGCCTTCGCCCAGGTGCGGCCACATTATCCACAGCTCAAGCTCGTTATCGGCGGCAAGAGACAATGGCACCATCAAGAGATTGATCTGGCCTTGAAGAAATATAACCTGGAACCGGCGGTACACTTCACGGGCTACATTGATGACGCCGACCTGCCGATGGTTTATGCCGGGGCCGAATTGTTTGTTTTTCCTTCTTTGTATGAGGGGTTCGGCTTGCCACCCCTGGAAGCAATGGCCTGTGGTACGCCGGTAGTGTGTTCCAACACTTCCTCGCTGCCCGAAGTAGTCGGCGATGCGGCTCTGACGGTAGACCCTTACGATGTCAAAGGGCTGGCCGAGGCTATCGAGCGAGTGTTGGGTGATCCAATTTTACAAGAAGATTTACGCCAAAAAGGGCTGGCGCGGGCCGCTCAGTTTAGCTGGGAACGCACCGCCCGCGAGACGCTGAAAGTTTACCAACAAGTTTTGCAGCAAGCCTGACCAATGAAAGAGCTTTTTTAGGATGAACAAGAAGATAGACGGCTTAGACTCACTCCGATTTTTATGCGCCTTGACCGTTGTGTTTGCTCACATTGGCCCGCCGCCTATTTTTTCTTTCTTCGAGCAAACCAACGCAATCAAACTAATCCAGGGCGTCTACAATAACTTGCTGGCTCCCGGTTCGCCCGCCGTGATCGTCTTTTTTGTGATATCAGGCTTTTGTATTCATTCGGCCTACGTCAAGGCCCAGAAAATCGCGCTGGCTAAATATTATTCCCGCCGGTACGTTCGCATCGGGCTACCAGTCCTGACCGTAGTAGTTGTGATCAACCTGCTCGGTATCAACCTGGATGCCATTTTGTGGAGCCTGATTGCCGAGATTTGCTATTACACAGTTTATCCTTTACTGCTGGCGGCCCGGAATAGGTTCGGCTGGCTACCCATTTTAGGGGTCAGTTACGCCCTGGCCTATCTAACCATACTGGTGGCTCCGCATAGCCCTGGCAGTATTTATTATCACTCTTTTGGGTTCTGGCTAAGCCCCATAATCGGGTTGCCCTGTTGGATTTTGGGCTGTCTGCTGGCCGAAAAGGTCAGCCAGCCTCAGGAGAGCGTTTCCAGAACCGCCATCTGGGGCTGGCGACTGGCCCTGCTCACACTCAGCTTTAGCTGCATGACCCTGATGTTCCAGTTGGGGGTGGCGCAATACTGGACTTTAGATTTATTCGCTATCGTGGTGTTTTTCTGGCTGGGCCGCGAAATCAACTATGCCCGCCGCGTCAAACCCAACCCCCGCCTGGAAGAATGGGGCAGTTGGAGTTACTCGCTATACCTGTGTCATCTGGTGGTAGCCAAGCTGATCGCCCAGAGTTTGTTTGGCTGGTCGGAAAGCCTGGTGTGGCTTATTAGTATCGTGCTTATTTTGGTATTTTCTTATTCCTTCTACCTGGCGGTCGAGCGGCCAGCTCATGTACTGGCTAAAAAATTAACCGCCTCAAAGAGCATGTCGAGACCTTTTAGTAAAGACCTGGTGGCATACAGCCTCAAGGAAAGAGGTTAGTGGGAAAGCTTTTGAAACAAAGTTTAGCTAAGAAAGTTTAGACTGTGACTACTCACAACGAATTAATTAAAGCTTCCAACGAGGAGCAAATAACCACCGATGCAACTTTACCGGGCCGAGGGCCGGGTAGCATATTAAGGCCTCGCGGACTGAAACTGGCGGCAAATTACGACCTGCTAGGTCTGGTCTTGTTAGCTCTGCTCGTTCCGCTAATGGTAGGGTTGGAAGCTCCGGCCCTCTTGAGAGTGCCTTTCGGCCTGGGAATGGTTTTGTTAGCTCCTGGCTACGGCCTGACCGCCGCCGTCTTTGCCTATCGAGGCGGGTTAGACTTACCGGCGCGGGCCGGCCTAAGCTTTGGGCTGAGCCTGGCGGTAGTACCGATGCTGGCTTTGCTGCTCAACTATTTGCCCTGGGGTATCCGGCTCTGGCCGATGACCCTTTCGTTATCCCTCTGGATTATCCTGTCTAGCGGCGCAGCGGCTTTTCGGCGGTGGAGACTTTCGGCCTGGGACGAAGGAGATATAGTAACGATACCTCAGCCGGTCGGCTGGTGGCTCGGTCTGAGCCGCTCTAGCAAACTAGGTCTGCTGGTGGGAGTGCTGGCAATCGGTCTGGCCGGAGCTTACGCCGCTTACGTCTTCTTGACTCCAGACCAGGCCGACCCATTGACCGAGTTTTATGCCCTTGGAGCCGAAGGCCGCGCCGAAGGTTATCCGCGAGAGATCGCACCCGGACAGGAAACCGCCTTGATGCTGGGTATTGTCCACAAAGAAGCCGAAGTCGGGCGTTATCGAATAGAAGTTCGGTCGGAAGGTAAAGTTTTGGCCGGACTGGGGAGCCTGATTTTGCAAAAAGGCCAGAAATGGGAGCAATCCTTGATGTACAAACTAGAGGGAACTGGGGACGACCGAAAGGTTGAGGTACTTCTATTTTACAACGACCGGCCCGAACCCTACCGCCAACTCCGGCTATGGGTCAATGTACGCGAGAAAGTAACCGGGGCGGCCAACCAATTTAGGGCTAGTTGGAACGGGGTGATGGCATGAAACTGGTGGTAGTCGAAATCCCGCGTCTGGTAAAAGGAGCCGTTCGACCGGGAGAGTTTAAGCTCGAAGCGGCGGAAAATAACCCTGTAAATGCGGACAAAGGCCAGATAATCTTTGTAGGTCGCCATCTGGATAACGATCTGGTGCTGGCCGATCACACGGTCTCACGCTGTCATCTGGCGATACACCTCAATAACGAAAACGGAAGGCCGATGCTTACGAATCTATCCACTAAAGGTAAAACTATCTACAATCAGAAAAGACTTCAACCAGGCGAAGAAGTAGAAATAAAACCCGGTGATGAGCTACAGCTTGGTCTGGTGAAACTCGAAGTAGCCGCGTTGAGTCTCAGCGAACCCACCCCGGTGGAACAGCTCGAAGCAGAGCCGGAAGCGGTTTCATTTGCCGAGCTAGAGCCACAAACGGATGAGGCTATCTTGGACGCTTTAGTAACTAACCTTACCGCGAACTTAAATTCGGTCGAGCCAGAACCGCAACCGACTCTCGCTGCTCAGACAGTCGAAGAAGAAACTAAAGTTGAGGCTGTTAGCGAAACCAGCCCCACCTCAACCTCAATTTCAAGCGAACCGGTTGCTCGGACGGAGCCAGTAGAACAAGAACAAAAGAAGCCCTGGTTCTTACTCTCTCCCACCTGGCGACCCTGGAGCTACCTGGGTCTGCTAACACTGGCAGAAATAGTGACAGCGACGGTAAACGCTCAAATCGGTCTGGGCCTTCACGCGCTGCTGCTGGTCTGGTTGGTACTCCACGGTGCTCTCGGTCGCCAGACCGCAGAGCGCGGTCTGGCCCTGGCTATGGTCGTAGCACCCCTGATCCGCCTGCTCTCGCTTTCACTGCCGCTTACCAGTTTTCCGCAGATGGCCTGGTACCCAATGGTAGCGGCTCCACTTCTGTTGACGGCTTTTATCATCGTGCGCCAGCTAAATCTTTCGGCTGACAGTCTGGGCATTCGACCGGGTAACTTGGTGGTGCAGCTTATGATAGCCAGTGGGGGCATGGGGCTGGGAGCTATCGAGTACGCCATCTTGCAACCGGCCCCTCTAGTTAATCAGCTTTCCTGGGAAGTGCTTATCTTACCGATATTAAGCCTGGTCATCTTTACGGGCTTTAACGAGGAATTTGTCTTTCGAGGACTGCTGCAAGCTGTTTCGCTGCCGGTGTTGAAGGGTCAGGCTTTGATCTACGTCTCGCTGGTTTTTGCGGTTTTGCACATCGGCTACCTGTCCATTCTGGACGTAGGCTTTGTTTTTGCGGTAGGGGTGCTGTTTGCCTACATCGTGAAGTGGGGCGGTTCGATTTTAGGTGTCACAATGGCGCACGGGTTGACCAACGTGATGCTCTTCCTGATAATGCCCTACCTCAACAGCCCTGCCGCCGTAAAAGGTAACATGGGTTCAAGCTTGCCCTGGTTAATCTGGGTCGGCACACTTAGTGCATTTGCAGCTATCTTTCTGCTGGCCTTTAAAGCTTTCCGAACCAGAATTACTTTAAGAGGGTCATTGAAGCTCGAAGCCTAATTAAGTCAGACCAGAAAAGCAAAACATATGTCGCTAACAACTCTCAACAAGCCCGTTCTTCCTGTCGTTGCAGCCAAAAAAGCTTATCGTCTTGGCTATCTGGATGGTATCCGGGGACTAACGTCGCTGTACGTATGCATCTATCATGCTTTCGTAGTCAGCGCGGCCCTGCCATCAACCTCTGATAATGCTATCTTGAAAATATTTTCAAGCCTGAAAGGGCAGTTTTTACAGGCAATATTTTTTCGATACGGACATCAGGCCGTGGTGATCTTTATCATAATTTCAGGTTACAGCCTTATGCTACCGGTAATCCGGGCCGGAACCAAAAGTCTGCCGGGAGGAATAGCCCAGTACTGGCGGAGACGAGCTTATCGCATCCTGCCACCCTATTACGCTGCCTTAGGCTTCTCTATAATCCTGCTACTAATCGTCCCTGGCTTTGGGGATAAGTCCGGGACAGTCTGGGATCAGGCTTTGCCAGGGCTAAACCTGGAAGCGATTGGTTCTCACTTGCTGCTGATCCATAACTGGGTGCCGCAGATGAGCTTGCGGATTAACCCGCCCCTGTGGAGTATTGCGGTGGAATGGCAGCTTTATTTCTTGTTTGTATTTGGGCTGCTTCCTCTCTGGTTCAAGCTGGGCAAAGTGGCGGTAGTAGGAACCAGCTTTGCGATTAGCTTAGGCTTTTATTTCTGGCTGAGCGACGCGCACTACCTGATTTATCCCTGGTTTTTAGGCTTATTTTGCCTGGGAATGTTTGCCGCTACGGTGAACTTCCAGCACCGCCAGGGCCAGGAAACAACCGGGCCAGAGGCTGAAAGAGAAGAGGTTATCTCCGCCAATCGGGATTGGACGGCCAGCGTTCCCTGGTGGTTGGTCGGGTTTATCGGCCTGGCCTTGTTTGGGGTCATTGCTCTGCTAGATTTTGATTTCTGGTCGGGCCTGGGGAAATGGCCGATTTTAACTCAGCTAATAACCTTTGTACGTGGTGATGTCGAATGGCTTCGAGATATTTTAGTTGGAATAGCTACTACCGGCTTTTTGATTTATTACACCGAGCAGAGCCTGGAAGGGCGGAGTTCGCGGGTATTGCGAATGCTGGAGAGCCGTGCAGCCGTCAGGCTGGGTTTATTTTCCTACAGCCTGTATCTCATCCACGACCCCACCCTGGCCCTGCTCGGTTTCTTCTGCCGCAAATTGCAATTGGCCGGTCTTGCCAGTGATTTGATCATAATCGGTGCCGGTATACCGTTGTGTATCAGTGTGGCCTACGGGTTCTACTGTCTGGTAGAAGGCCCCTCTCTGCAAAGGGCCAAACGAGCTTAATAGTTACTTTTAGCTTATCCCGCCGAGCAAACTACGGGCAGAGCAACCTACGGATGAAAGTATTGGTCAATTGCCTTAGTGTAACCCATTGCCAGAGCTTTTATGGTTTTGCTATCGGTAAGCAAACGGGCTTCCGTATCGTTACTGATAAAAAGAGCTTCAGTCAGCACGCCCGGCATTTCGGTAGCAACCGGGCGGTGCTGGTTCACCGGCCCAAGTACCACCAGGTGTTCGCCGCTCCCCTCAAGCACGGCGTCATCCTCGACTCGCCGGTTCTGCACGGCATAGCCGTTCGCCTGAAGGCTGGCGATACTCTCCTTCTGAATAAGCTGAGCAAAAAGTTTGTTCTGCTGAGCAAAAGGGCGGTCTGCGCAGTACCAGGTTTCTATGCCACCCACTTCGTTTCCCAGTTCGCTGCTGTTAATGTGAATGGACAAAAACAGGTCGGCTTTGCTCTGATTAGCCCGCTCGATACGGGCCTGCAAATCATCGTTCTCGTCAATTTCAGCGTCGCCGTTGAGGTCGCGGGGGGGATTGTTGGGCGAGTAATCTCCCTCACGAGTTAAGACAACCCGATAGCCCTGACCTCGCAAAAGTTCGGCTGTTTGTAAACCCAACCTCAAGGTAATATCTTTCTCCAATAAGTCCGGTTTATCCTGGGCATCGCTGTGAAAAGTACCCCAATCCTCCCCACCATGTCCCGGATCGATCACTATTATCCGTCCAATTTGAGCGGTCGGGCCAGGCGTAGGGGCAGGGGTCGGCGTCGCCCGGTCGGACGGCGAGGCCAGGACAGTGCTAAAAGTAGAAGTAGAAGAAGGGTTTGTAGTCGGTGAACTTTCGGTTGACGCACTCTCACATCCGGCCAGGACTAGCGACAGCATCAGGATATGAAAAATGAGTATGGGCAAAGGCAGGTCTGAATACGGTTTTTGGTTTCTCAATTATTCCTTCTTAATTTTCTATTGCAAATCAGCTTCTAGCCGAATTCACTAAGGCCGGGCTAGGGCCAGTTAAGTTTAGCAATTAATATTAAGAAAATAATGAGAAAACTATAAGAATTTTCTTGTTTTCAGTTTTGCTATCGCTATTTAGAGCTTACAAAAGGCCGTTACGAAACGACCGGGAGTTCGAGGGGTTGTCTGACCTGCTTTGCACCGCACGACTCGCGCACAATTAGCTCGGCAGAAAGCGAAACGTGCCGAGGGTCTACAGCCCGCCCGGAGATACGATCTAGCAGTAATTGCAGGGCCAGCGTGCCAAACGACTCGGCAGGCTGCGCCATTACGGTTAGAAAAGGACATATTACCGAGGCATAATCTATATCCTCAAAACAGACCAGGGCCAGATCGTCCGGCAAAGTTAAGCCTGCTTCCCGCACCGCCTCTACCACCCCGACTGCCGCCAGGTTATTTACGGAAAAGACCGCCTGCGGGCGTACCGGGAGTTGCAAGAGTTGGCGAGTAGCCTCGTAACCTCCTCTTTGGTCTACGTTCGTCTGAATTACCAGTTCCGGCTCGTAAACAATTCCGGCATCTTCCAGAGCCTGCCGATAGCCTTTCAAGCGGTCGCGGGAAGTGGAAATATCTAGCGGCCCGCTGAGCATGGCGATGCGCCGATGGCCGAGGCTCAGCAGATGTTCGACCAGACGACGCGCTCCACCCAGGTTATCACCTTCCACCAGGTCGTAGTTGAAGCCTTCGACCGAGCGGTCAATCAGCACGACCGGCACTTTATGCTGTTGTACCAGGTTTAAGTGGCGGCGCGACTGATCGGAAGTCGGCACAATCAGCAGTCCTTCCACTCGTTGGGCCAGCATATCTTCCAGGTAAGCTTTCTCGCGGTTAAGATCGCTTTCAGTATTGCACAAAATGGCCCGATACCCGTTGTGCCAGGCGACGTTCTCGGCTCCGCGCACCATTTTAGTAAAAAAAGGGTTGCTAACATCGGGTACTACCAGGGCTAACACTCCCGTCTTCTGGCTGGACAACCCACGGGCCAGGCCGTTTGGAACGTAGCCCAATTCAGCGATGACCTGTTCTACCTTCTGGCGGGTTTCACTCTGCACTCGATCACTTTCATTCAAGACACGCGATACTGTCATGGTAGAAACGCCTGCGCGTTCGGCTACGTCCCGAATTGTAACTGCCATAGCTTTTGTTTACCCGAATCTCTTTCGACTACTATGATAAGCGTAACATTCTTGGGTTAAGTTTAGCAGTATTCTGTAAAAAATCAAGCTTTATTAGGTATTGACAGAGTGAAAAGCGTATGATACTCTAATGTTACCGATAACATTAGAGGCGATAGTTTCTACAACTTCAAATCTTAAACTAGCTTAATTCATTATAGTTACACACTACTATCTAATCTTCTTCTCACAACAAAAAATAGCAGCACCTTGCAACGAACTTTGAGTTGTGGAAGGTTATTTCTAACCCCAAGAGATTGGTTGCAAGCGGAGATACCATAAAGTTTCCCAACATTAACATTCCTAAGTTTTAGGACTGTTTCTCAAGAGTGCTCATTGGCGCGAAGAAGCACAAGGAGGATGAACTATGTTTGAACGGATTACGAGTTCTAAAGAGGGCAAAGGCCGCACCCGCTTGCCCCTGACCCGACGCAACGGAACACTGTTGCTACTTATGGCCTTTTTTTGCCAGCTAGGGCTGGCGGCTTGTGGCGATAATACCAACACAGCCTCGACTGGCGCAGGGGCGGCAGCCACTACCGCCGCAGGAGTAGCCGCAGCCACTACCGCCGCCGGAGCTGCCGCACCGGGTGGCACGATTCAGATTGGCCTGATTACCAAGACGGACACCAACCCCTTCTTCGTCAAGATGAAAGAAGGAGCCGAAAAGGAAGCCCAGGCTAAAGGAGCCAAACTCTTGTCCGCCGCCGGTAAATTTGACGGCGACAACGAGAGCCAGGTTACAGCCATCGAGAATATGGTCAACGCCGGCGTGAAAGGCATTTTGATCACGCCCAGCAACACTAAAGCCATCGTTCCGGCCATCCAGAAGGCCCGCGATAAAGGCGTACTCGTGATTGCCCTCGATACTCCGACCGACCCGCAAGAAGGCACCGACGCCCTGTTTGCTACCGACAACAAGAAAGCGGGTGTGCTGATCGGCCAGTATGCAAAGGCAGCGATGGCGGGCAAACCGGCCAAGATCGCTACGCTCGATCTCGCTCCTGGTATTACCGTGGGGGTCCTGCGCCACGACGGTTTCCTCGAAGGTTATGGGATCAAAAATGGTGACGCTCAGATCGTTTGTAGCCAGGATACCCAGGGCGACCAGGCCAAAGGCCAGACCGCTATGGAAAACTGCTTGCAAAAAGAGCCGGGGATCAACCTGGTCTACACCATCAACGAACCGGCAGCCCTCGGTGCTTACACCGCCCTGAAAGCGGCTGGCAAGGAAAAGGACGTGCTGATTGTGTCGGTTGACGGCGGTTGCACCGGGGTGCAGGGCGTCAAGGACGGCAAAATTGGGGCGACTTCCCAACAGTATCCTTTGAAGATGGCGACCGCCGGGGTAGATGCGGTCGTTGACTTCGCTGCAAGCGGTAAGAAAGCCACCGGCTATACCGATACCGGCGTAACTCTTATCACGGGCAAGCCACAGACCGGGGTAGACGCCAAAGACATCCAGTTTGGTCTGGACAACTGCTGGGGTAACAAGTAGTGCAAGGGCCGCAGGGCTAAACTTGCTACAGAGCAAGTTTAGCCCTGCGGCTCCTTTGTGGAGGTTCAATGATGAGCAAAGTTATTACACCAAACCAAACCGAGGCCGGGGCAAGCGATGATACTCGCCGGATGCTCTCTCAGGCCTTTAGCGTGTCTACACTTGGCCCCCTGATAGCCCTTTTAATTGCCAGTGCTTTCTTCGCGATTCAATCGCCCCGCTTCTTAACCGGCACGAACTTGTCCCTGGTCGTTCAGCAAGTGATGGTTATTGGGACGCTGGCAATCGGTCAGACGCTGGTAATTCTTACCGCCGGGATTGACCTTTCCAACGGCGCGGTGATGGCTCTCGGCACAATCGTGATGACCAAGTTTGCCACCGATTACGGCCTGAACCCTTTCGCGGCAATTCTGGCGGGCCTGATAGTATGCGCCCTCTTTGGAGCCTTGAACGGCACGCTGGTTACACGCCTGGGACTACCTCCGTTTATCGTCACGCTGGGTACGCTTAACATCGCCTTTGCCCTTACCCACATCTACTCCAACGAGCAGACTATTAGTGACCTGCCCGCCGCGCTGACTTTCTTCGGCAATACCTTCAAAATTGGTGAAACCGCCATTACCTACGGCACGATCCTGATGTTCGTCCTGTTTTTCCTGACCTGGTTTGTTCTGCAACAAACCGCCGTAGGTCGTCATATTTACGCTCTGGGCAACAACCCGGAAGCTGCCCGCTTGACCGGCATTAACACGCGCCGTTTGCTGATTATGGTTTATAGCGTGGCCGGGCTGATTTATGGTATTGCCGGACTGCTGCTAATTTCACGTACCAGCGTAGGCGACCCGCAAGCCGGACAAACCGATAACCTCGATAGTATTACGGCAGTCGTGCTGGGTGGCACGAGCCTCTTTGGAGGGCGGGGTAGCGTGCTGGGAACTCTCGTCGGTGCGCTCATAGTCGGAATTTTCCGCAACGGCTTGCAGTTAATGGGGGTCAAATCCATTTTCCAGGTCTTGATTACCGGCGTTCTGGTCATCCTGGCCGTCTCGGTAGACCAGTTAGCACGCAGGAGGCAGAAATAATGGAAAGCCCAGCCCAAATTCCCGTTCTCCAGGCTCGCGGCCTGGTCAAACGCTACGGCAATGTCACGGCTCTGGATGGAACCGACTTCGACCTGCTGCCCGGTGAAATTCTAGCGGTCATCGGGGACAATGGAGCCGGTAAATCTTCTCTGATCAAGGCTCTTTCGGGAGCAACTATACCTGACGAGGGCCAGATATTTCTCGATGGTAAGCAGGTACATTTTCGTAGCCCTCTGGATGCCCGCAAGCAAGGGATCGAAACGGTTTACCAGGATTTAGCGGTAGCTCCCGCCTTGGCTATCGCCGATAACTTGTTTCTAGGACGCGAACTTCGTCGGCCTGGTGTCCTGGGTTCGGTCTTCCGAATGCTAGATAAAAAACGCATGCTGACCGAAGCAAGCTCGCACATGCAAGATTTGAAGATCGGCATCCGTTCGATGCGTCAGGCCGTCGAGACTCTCTCCGGCGGACAGCGGCAGGGAGTAGCAGTGGCCCGCAGTGCCGCTTTCGCCCGTCACGTCGTGATTATGGACGAACCGACGGCTGCGCTGGGAGTCAAAGAGTCAGGCATGGTACTCGACCTGATCCGGCGGGTGCGCGAGAAAGGTTTGCCGGTGATTTTGATCAGCCACAATATGCCGCACGTCTTCGAGGTAGCCGACCGGGTGCATATCCAGCGTTTAGGGCGGCGCGTCGCGGTCGTCCGGCCTCACAACTTTAGCATGTCGGACGCGGTAGCGATTATGACCGGGGCAATGGCGGGCGAGGAAGTTACCAACAACTGATTCGGTCGGGGGTCGGGCTATAGCCTGACCCACCGTAAAGCTCGCTATAAATGGTTTAGAAATGAACCATCTTCTTCGATGATCTTTTATTCTAAAATATTCGTGCTAATCCAGTTTTTTCCGAACCTTTAGCCACCGCGTAGTTTCTTATTGAAATAGTCTCATAATATTAGAGCGTCTCAGCGTAATTATAAGCTTGCAAACACTGGTACTGTGTATCTTTGTACCAGTAGAAAGAAGCCCATTGCGGATAGAGTCCTTCTAGTGCAAACACTGGATCGAGTTTAGTTCTACCTTCAAACCATTTTTGTTTGGCAAGATGAGCGTTAAAATGCTCTTCAGGTGGTAATCGAAATCCATATAGATTAGTCCCCCCTGCAAAAGCGAATACAATACCTGTGGCAGGATGAACCAAAACAGGTCTTGCCCACATTACCCAACGGCAATCAACGGGTATGAGTTTGGTGTTGTTATACCATAAAAGCTCTACCAACTCAGGATGAGTACCTAACCCCTCATACCACTCTCGATCAAACTTGTCGGGGTTCTCTTCAAAGGGAGCATTATCTCTCCCACTGTTAATTCGCAGATACTCAATAATATCCTCGTTAGCAGGGTGCCTGAAATTGATGCTAATTATATCCATTATTACTTGCCTCTTATCGAATAAATCAGCTTACTAAAAACGAAAGTAATCTGTCAAGCCATATTTTATTCTTGTCCCAGGTATAATGCTTAAGATTAAGGACATCAAATCCAGGCTTGTCTTTAAACAAATCTAAGAAAAACCGCCTCTGACCAGGGACGGCCAGGGACGGTTTTTCTTTATCTTTCTTACCTGAAACTCGATACGGATTCGGCTACATTGCCGAGATGCTCACCTGACTGCCTCGGATGAGGGTCATAACACTGGCTAAACGGGACCAGTTTTGCTCGGCAATCGCCTTGCGTAGTTCTTCCGTCAGGGCCTTGTTTACTTCCTCGGTCAGGGCTGGCCGGGAAGACATCGTTTGGGTCTCTTTTCCTGAAAACATAAGGCGTCCTTTCTTTTAGTTGAATGCCTGCTACTTGATTCACTAGAGAAAGAGCTTCCTCGCTCAGGCCAGGCCAACCTTGCCTTTAGGGATGAGTCAATGTGGGGGCATACCACCTTTTGTCAGGGTCAGCCTGAAAGTTTTCTGGTTTGGAAGTTTGCTGCTCTATACACGTTGAGAGTAAACTTCCGTAAGACCTCCTTGTCAATCTGACCCTTATCTTTATAAGATGAAGTGTTACCACGCTCGATTGTGATATGAGTAACAAACTCCATAACCCTATTGTAGCACACAATCTCTTAAAGTCAAGTGTACCAAAAGTCACACTTCGCCGCCGACAGGCCAGCTATTTCGCCCCGGACACGAATACATTAGACCTTAACAATTGCTATATTTGCCAAAGGGAGAACTTTCCTTAGCGGTCGACCGCCCAGTCTACCTATTGTGAAATACTTATGAAGTATTTGGGCAATTCTTGAATTAGACCTCATTTAGCTTACTTCAAGTTCGCTATGATCAGGCTTTCTTAACCCCGATATTAAAAGTCGAGGTGTAGCCATTCCCCTCTTTGGCAAGCTTGAGCAACATCTGGCTTCCGCCGTTTCGATAGATGCCATCGTTGCTGTTCTTCGTGCTGCGCTGACCTTTGCTGGCGTAGGGAGCCTGAGCATAAATCTGGTCGGCCACGGAATCATCGAAAAAGAGTTGCGACGTAAAGGTATAGGTCTGGGCCGAGCCAAGCGCGTTACGAACTTTGAAGTGAATATGTACCGTTCGACCTCGATACCAACCAGGGAAAATAGTGGTAAACTCAACCTTGCCGTTAGCATCCGCTACCTGATAGCCGCGTAAGAACTTTTTTTTTGCCGCACTGGCTCCGGCCATGTTGTCCTGAACGTCCGAGTAAACCCCCGCCGCATCGCAATGCCAAATATCAACATAGGCTCCGGCATAGGGAGTACAACCGTTTGTGCCAACCTGCGCAATATTAAATACTAACCGTAAAGTTGCACCTTCCCTCACCGAACCGTCGGTCGGGTCGGAGCGTATATCGGAGCGATTTATTTTTTCGTCTACAAAGTACGGGCCTTCAGTCATTTCAGGACTCACCACGCAGGCAAGGGTCGAAATTGTGGTAGCCGCTGCCGCCGTAGTTTGGGCGGTAGTTGCGGCAGCAGTCGCCTGGCTCGTCGTCGCGGCAACACTGGTTGCCAAACTTTGGGTTGCGGCGGCAGTCGTCGCGGCGGCAGTCGTCACCGAGGATGCGGCAGTCGTCGCTGCGCTTCCCGCCGTAACCTGGCCTTGCACGGCAGTCGAGGTAGCATCGCCACAGGCCGCCAGCAGCAGCGTTCCCGCGCCACCCGCCAGCAGCCCGATTATTTCGCGGCGCGTTAGAACGCGACCAATCGGAATGTCATCATCATGTTCAACATAAGCTTTCATTTTAGTCTCCCCTTAGCTTTGTAAAATTATTTATTATTGATAATGTCTTACATATAAGAGTTTAACGGAGCTTATTAAGAAGAGGATGAGACAATTATGAGAACATTCTTATTGATAGCTAGCTTAATCTGGGAAAATCGGGCTAAAGCAATACCACTCGGCCCGGATGGATTTTAAGAAATAAACCCGTGAAGAGGATTTGAGTTTTAGGGCTTCAGTCAAAGACCGGGCAGTGGTCAAGACCACCCGGCCCTACCTTTGGCGGTTGGAGGACAGCAATTCGTCGGCAGCCTGCAAAACCTGGGAAGTTTTGATCGTGCGGAGGCAATAGCCGCCTTTCCAGCAGGTTCGCTCGAAATCGAGGACGCCGCAAGGACAGCAAGGCAGGTCAATCTGGGTCTGGATCACCCGGTGGCGGGCCGGGTCGCCCCACGGCCCGAACAGGGCCGGATCGGTCGGGCCGAAGAGGTGGATCGAGGGTGTTCCGGCAGCGACAGCCAGGTGCAAAGGGCCGCTATCCAGCCCTACCACCAGGTCGCACCGGGCGAACAAAGCCGCCAGGCGACCCCACCAACCGCCGGTATCCAGCCGCAACGGTTCGGTCTGGCAGGCTCTGGCAATATTCTTGAGCAGCACGTTCTCTTTTTCGCCGCCAGTCAGCACTACCCGCAACCCGTGACGCCGGGCCAGCGCATCGGCGACGGCAGCAAACCCTTCGACCGTCCAGAGTTTGAGAGTCGCGCCCGTGCCGGGATGAATCGCCACCAGCTTATCACCCGCGTTCACGCCCCACTCCGAAAGCAGCCAGCGCACGTAGCGTTCGTCCTCCGCCGACGGGTAGAAATGCAAGCCCTCCCCGGCAGGATCGAGCGCGGCGTCGAGGCCGTATTGTTGGAGGAGAAACTGGGCCAGACCCAGGTTAAGAGCCGCGCCGTGCTGAGGAGTCTGGCCGAAAGGTACAAGCGGAGTTCCCGCCAGGCCGTTTCGGTCGGGGAGCGGCAGGCGAGCGGACAGGAAAGAGTGCGCTTCCGGCCACTCGTAGCCTACCCGTAGAGGAATATCGGCCAGGTAAAGCAATAATGCTCCCCACCAGAAATCGTGGCGAAAGTTTATCGCCGCGTCATAACCTTGCGCTCGCAACAACCGCGATTGCTCAAGCGCGTAAAGATAAGGAGCCACGACACTTCGCCTGGCCTGACGACTAAAACCAGGGAACTCGCAGCGTTGCACCCGGTCAATATCCGGGTTATTTTCCAGCGAAGCCATTCCCCACGGGCCGACCAGAGCGGTTATCTCGGTGTAGGGCAGAGCTTGCCGCAAGAGAGCCAGGGCCGGAGTCAGCATCAGCACATCGCCCAGGTGATCAGGCCGCACCAGCAGGAGTTTCTTCGGCGGTATTGTCAGGTCGGTCGAGGATGGTCGGTAGACCAGACGGGGCCGGGCGACCATCTGCAAGTTCCACAGGAGCGTCCGCCGGGCGATCCGCTTCAAATTAGCTTTCAACATGCGGTTTAGTCCAGAATGATTATGAATGCTTGGAAATCGCGTAAAAATTTCACAAATTATGAATGTTCCTTAGCCGCTCAAGGAGCTTTCTATAGTTTGTGAATTATTTAGGCAATTCTTGAATTTATCCTATAAAACCATCTAGCGTAGCCTACAGGCTCTAGTGGCTTACAGCTCCACCGCCGACCTCTACCACGGCTTGCCAGACCGCTTCGACCGTGACCGCTTCGATGCCGCCCTGCGCCACCGACAGGCTCTGGTACTCTTTGAGAGGTAGCCCTGCCGCAACACCCGGCAAGACAGGAGCCACCGCCCGACTTCGCGACGAGTACGGGCCGTAGGCGAGTGGGCTACTCGGCCCGAAGATGGCGACGACCGCCGCACCACAGGCGACCGCCAGGTGCATCACGCCCGTATCGTTGCCGACAAAGAGAGTTGCCCGGCTCAGCAACGCTCCGCTTTCGGCCAGATCGAACTCCCCGCAAGCATCCAGCACCGGAGGGGCCAGGTCGTCCGGTGCAACCGCCAGGGCCACCGCCGCGACTTCGAGCAAGCCGTCAACTACCGCCCGGTCGCTAGCCGCGCCGATCACCACCACGGGCAGGCCTTGCCGGGCCAGTCGCGCTGCAATTTCGCCAAAACGTTGGGCGGGCCAGCGTTTCGACAGCACCTGGGTATCCGGGTTCTGCCCACCGCCCGGATGGATCACGACCAGGGGCCGAGCCAGATTTAGACCAAGTGCGGCGGCTTTTTGCTCCAGACTCTTACGGGCGGCGGGCGGTGGGGAGTATTCGAGGTGCGGTGCAACCGGCACCAGTCCCAGCACCCGCGCTACATCCAGGTAGACCTCGGCTTCGTGTCGCACGCCGGACGGCTGGGTCGCCCGTAAATTCAGGGCAAAGCCGCGTCCCCGGTTATCCAGGCCCGCCCGCAGAGGGATACCGGCCAGCCAGGGCAAGAGCGTCAACCGGGGCGAACGATCCAGCACCAGGGCGGCAGCGTAATTTTCTTGCCGCAACCGGCCTACCAGAGCCAGGTACGCCCGTCCGCTCAGGCCGGAGCCATTTGTGCTGGTCGGAACGAGGCGGACCAGGTGGGGATTACCTTCCAGGGCCGGGCGCGACCATTCGCCCACCACAAAATCCAGCCGCAAATCGGGCCGGGCCTCGGCCAGCACCCTGACTGTAGCCGTCGCCAGCAGTACATCGCCCAGGCAGCACGGCTTGATCAAGGCGACCCGCGCTCCTGGCGGCAAATCGGCCAGGTTTGGCTGTGGCTGGAAGGTTATCCGGCGAGGTAAGTCGAAAAGAAAGCCGAGAACGCGGCAGACGAATGTGATAATAAATTCGCGCAAGCGGTAGAGTGAAAAAGAGTTAGCCACAAATATTAAATATTAACAGTCGCTCGGTGGGTATTCACGGAGCCTAACCCTGGCTGGCTGGGCCGAGCGCGAAAGTCATTTCGCCACGGGCCGCCACCTGACCACCCACGGTGGCGACGCCGGTTGCCTTACAAACAGGGCCGCGTATCTGGGTTATTTCAGCTTCCAGCCGCAGGGTGTCACCCGGCACAACCTGCCGCTTGAAACGCACTTCGTTCATGCCACCGAAAAAAGCCAGCCGCCCTTTGAACTCTTCCTGACCCAGCACCGCCACCGCCAGCGTCTGCGCCAGGGCTTCCATGATCAACACGCCCGGCATAACCGGGTAGGCCGGAAAGTGGCCCTGGAAGAACCACTCGTTAATCGAAACGTTCTTCAGGCCCACCGCCCGCTTGCCCCATTCCACCTCGATAATGCGGTCAACCAGCAAAAAAGGAAAGCGATGCGGGATGATAGCCTGAATTTCGGTGCTGTTAAGTTCCATGCGAACTATTTCTCCTGCCAGGCCCCTCGGTAGCCTGGGGCCAGGCTTTTTTAGGAAGGCTAAAGAATGTAATTGCTCAAATCTTCGTCTTCGACCAGATCACCCACTCGTTCGAGGACGTATTTGCGGTCAATCACGAAAGTCTCACCCGGATGATCGGCGGCATCAAACGAAATCTCTTCCAGCACCCGCTCCATGATCGTGTGCAACCGCCGCGCCCCGATGTCCTCGGTTTTGCCGTTGACTTCGCTGGCGATATGAGCAATTTCGTCCAGGCCGCTATCGTCGAATTCAAGCGTGACCTGTTCCGTACCGAGCAAAGCGGTGTACTGCTTGGTCAGGGCGTTTTCAGGTTTGACCAGAATCTCCTTGAGGTCTGCTTGTTCGAGGCTTTCAAGCTCGACCCGCAGGGGGAACCGCCCCTGCAATTCCGGGATTAAATCCGAAGGTTTGGCGTTGTGAAACGCCCCGGCAGCGATAAACAACACGTGGTCGGTCTTGACCGGGCCGTAACGGGTCATCACGCTCGAACCTTCCACAATAGGCAGCAGGTCGCGTTGTACTCCTTCACCCGATACGTCCGGCCCCGACTCGTTGCCGTTGCCCACGATTTTGTCTACTTCGTCCAGAAAGACGACCCCTAGTTGCTCGGTACGCTGCACCGAAGCATCCACCACCCCGTCGAAATCAATCAGTTTATTGGCTTCCTCGTTGGTGAGGATGCGCCGGGCTTCCTTGACCGAAACCTTGCGCGAGCGACGCCGGGTGAGTGAGCCGATATTATCCATAAAATCCTGGAAATTGTCGCCCGAATCATCGCTGTTCAGCCCGGCCACGAATTCGATCATGCCGCTAAACGGCTCGTCCGAGTCCAGGTCAATCTCGACCTGCTGGTCTTCCAGCTTGTTCTGGCGCAACATATTTTCCACCCGGCGGCGGCGGCGTTGCAGGAGGCGCAATTCCTCCGGCGAAAGAGGCGGGCGTTCGACTTCGCTTCCGTCGGCAGCTTTACCCTCCGCTCCGATTACCAGGGCCAGAGCCTGACTTCCTTCAGGTTCGCCCGGCTTATCGAGGACTTTGAGCGGTTCGGGCAAGGGCAGGGGATGAGTTTTCTTTTTGTGCTTATCTTTATCTTTGTAATAAAGCTGCTGCACCAGGTAGCCGATCAGCTTTTCGGTCGCTGCTCCTTCGGCTTGCGGACGCACCTCGCGCAACTTTTCGTCATGCACCATCGAAACGCTGACTTCTACCAGGTCGCGCACAATCGAGTCTACATCGCGCCCGACATAACCGACTTCGGTAAACTTGGTGGCTTCTACTTTAATAAAGGGCGCGTCAATAAGCTTAGCCATTCGGCGGGCAATCTCGGTTTTACCGACCCCGGTTGGCCCGATCATCATAATATTTTTGGGAGCAATTTCGTCGCGCATTTCCTCACTCAATTGCTGGCGACGGTAGCGGTTGCGGAGGGCAATGGCGACGGCACGTTTAGCGTCCTTCTGCCCTACAATGTATTTGTCCAACTGGGCTACGATTTGCGGGGGAGTCAGGTTTGCCAGAACCGGCGTAACCTGATCGGCCTGGCCTTCCCGCTTGCGGCGACTTGCTCGACTTTTTTCGTCAATTCTCAACTTTGTAACTGTCCTCAATTTGCCCGGCGTGACCGCTTCTGGGCCGCCCGCCTTCATATCACTCTGCCGCCCGAAGGCTTATTGGCACCTATCACCTCATTATACACTAAACGGAAGGCTATTACATCTTTACTGTTCTTTATTTATGTCAACTAGATCATTAGCTGACCGTCCTTTAACAAAATCTCACCGTCGGCTCTCAGAATAGCCCTTTGCACTACTAAATCCCAGTGTAGCGCACTGTTATTCTGGCCGCCGAGGGCGCGGTTCTCGCCCAGAGCCAGGTGGCAGGTACCGATCATTTTTTCGTCCAACAAAGTAAGGCCGGTCACGCGGTCAACTGCCGGATTAAGACCGATCCCAAATTCACCCAGGCGAGCCGAATCGCCCCCCGCCTCCGCCACTACTTCCCGAAAGAGTTCGAGGCCAACCTCCGCCGCCACTGCCCGCACGACTCCGCCTTCAAATTCCAGGCTCAAGCTGCGCACCGCCTGACCCTGCCAGTAAGCGACCTCGATATAGGCTCGGCCCCAGGCACTATCTTCGGGGGGAGCAAAGCAGACCTCGCCGGAAGGTAAGTTGAGGTAAAGCGCACCTTCGGCCAGGTCGTCCGGGCCAATTACGCCATCATCTCGTTCGAGCGGACGCCCGCCGGTTCCACGCCGCAACCACAGGTCGGTGCGGCCCTGAGCATCGCTCAGATGCAACTGGCCCGCCTGGGCTAACCGCCGGGCCAGGGCCTGGGCCTGAACTCCAATTGGGCGATAATCTACCGACATCGCCCGCCAGAAAAGATCGTGTAAAACCGTCCAGTCAACTCCAAGAGCCTGGGCCTGGCCGGGAGTAGGCACTTCGGTACCGATCCAGCGGCGCGTACCATCAAAAATAATATTGCTGGAAGCTTCTTCGCTGGCCCGTAACGCCCGCAACCGGGCCGGGTCGCAAGAGCTAAAATCGGCGGGGTTGCCCCGCTCGAAGAAGGTCGTGATCACCACCTGCGAGGCGGTCAGGGCCGCCAGAAGGGGCGGACTGGCCGCCGCCAGAGCCGTTTCGCTAAGAGCAGGATCGGCCAGAGCCGCCAGAAGTGCCGCATCGCTGCCGACTATCACCAGCGGAAAAGCTCCCAGACGCCGACATTCCAGCTCGATAGCTTCACAGAAATCGAGGCTGTCCGCCCGGCCTAAAATTGTCACACACTCACCCGCCTGGATACCGGCACTCTCCCGCACCAGACGCCGGGCCACGGCTGAGTTCGAGCTTCTCGGTGTGGCGTTCGGCTCAAATTCACTCATTCAATGACCCTTTCTTTACCTGCCCCTCGACCGCCCACCCATCACCCTGCGCTGGCTCCGGCCCCTTTCCGATCCAGGCTTCCCACCCGGCCAGTCGCTTCTTTTTGAGGTTTTCGCGGACGATCCACTGAATGTCAGGGTCGGACGAGGCGGCAAGCCTCGCCACGAAGGGATAACCTTTGGCCGGAGAAGACGCGATGCTCACGCTCAGGGTATAACCCAGAGCTTGCCGCAAAACGCGCACGCTTTCACAGTGGCGGCACTCAGGCGACAGCGCGGTGAACCGCTCGACCACCCGAATTTGGATCGCCAGGCTCTCCTCGGCACGGCGGGCTTTTTTCTTCAACAGGGGCGGTTCGGCCAGAGACGCCACCACTGCGCGGATTACCAGTGGATCGTCCGATAAGAGCCAGCCGTCCAGTTCGGTGATAGTGCGCGGCCAGTCGTGAGCGAGAAGGCGTTGCAAAGCCGCCGCAACCATTTCGCGGGTGCGCCAGCGCGGGCTAGAAGCGGCCCGGCCAAGCTTGCCCAATTCGTCCTCCCACCAGTCCGGCCTGACCACCCCGACCTGACCATAAGCTAAGACCGCCACAGCCGGAAGCATTTCGCGGGGATCATTCACCGGGGCGGCTTCCAGGGGTAGCCCGGCCCAACCGTCCAGCAAAGTTTCGAGCGCGGCAACTGGCGGATCGGGCTGTCCCACAAGCTGTCCAATTCGGTCGGCGAACGCTCCGGCCAGAGCCAGGTTCATCCGTGGGCCGGGCAAGCCGCTTCGCCCGGTCAGATAATCTTCCAGCGGCCCAACCTGCCCGGAACGCAGGGCTACTTCTAGCAAGTCGTTCAATTCGTCTATAGAAAAAATGGTCATAAGATAAAGCTATTTTCTAATACCTGGGTGAGTTGAAGAGAATAACTTGACGGCCTCGAAATCTTTGAATACAATACATTCAGCTAAGCTAAAAGCAAGGATTGATCTGTTTAGCCGGAAGGAAACAGTGTGAGTTCGATTGAGAATTTGGACGAAAAAGTACAACTTGAGCTGACCCAGGCCCAGGCCGTCGAGCTTGAAAGAACGCTTGCCCTGGCCCGCGCCCTGGCCTCGCCGGGGCGAGTTGCGATCCTGGGTTATCTGGCGGCCCGCCCTGAAGAGTCGCTGACCGTGGCGGATTTTGCCGGCTACAGCCAGAGTTACCCGCTGCCCTCGGAACGCGATTTACGGCAACTGGCCGAATGCGGCTTGATTCAGATTGACCAGTGGCAAGCCCCAGGGCCGGGACGGGAACCGGTGCCATACCGCGTCAGCCTGAAGGCGGACTACTTCAAAACAATGCCACAGATGATCGCAGCTTTGCACAAGATGACGGTCCAACTACGCCCTGCTCAGGTCGGGCCAGCCCAGGACGAACGCGCTAAAACACTCGGTCGCTTTCTCAAAGACGGCAAGCTGGTCAGTTTTCCTAGCGGGCTTAAACGCCAGGTCTGGGTAGTTGAAGAAGTAGCCCGCCAGTTCCAGCCAGGTTTGCGCTACACCGAACGCCAGGTAGATTCAATTCTGAAAGAAATTTACGAATATGACCATTGCACCTTGCGTCGCTACCTGGTAGACCTGAATTTCTTGAAGCGAGCCGAGGGAGTTTATTGGCGCGAAGTCGGCAATCTGCCGCCGGTATAACACCCCCACAAAAAGGGTGGGTTTGAAGTGAAAGTCCCGAAAGAGCCTGTTACCACTACCGTTACCCTTTGCGCTTGGGTTCTTCCTCCCAGCTTACAATGCGGTAGTCTCCCGGCACCTGGGCATAAGTTTCGGGCGGGAGGCTTTCCAGCAGCACGGCCCGGTCTGCCGGGCCTAGCCTTTCCAGGCGGCGAAGCAGATTGCGAAGACTGTTGTAACGCCGGAAGAAAACAATTTGCAGCACAATAACGACTACCGCCAATCCGGGCATGCCGATCAACGTGGTGATGCCAACTGCTAACGCCTGTCTCTTCCAGAATAAAGCGCAAACTATTACGACCAGCCCTAACTGGGCCAACGCCGCCGTACCAAAGGCCCAGCGCAAGAAATACAAGCCGTCAAATTCTTTTTCAAGGTCTTTCGCCCGTCCGACCTTTCGCCCTATCAGCCAGACAATCCCCGCTACCCCGACATAATAGCCGATTAGAATAAAGACTTCGTACAACTCGATCATCTTCAGACCTGCTTCGCCTAACTACTGCTTGCCAGACCCTTGAAAAAGTGTCTTGCTACGACTACAATATGCAATATAGAGTAAACCCGACAAAAAGACCACCCGATAGGCTAGAATAGTGCGCAACGTTATTGGCGTTTTGTTTGATGGTAGCATAAGCCTGGGCCAGATACAATGACCTAAAAGTATAGGAAGGCTGTCAGTTTCAATATGTTTGAGAAAACCCCGCTCGACCGCTCGATGCAACTTTACTACGAACGACGCGCCCCTGAATATGACGACTGGTACGACCGGCGGGGACGCTACCACGACCCGCGCACGAACCCGGCCTGGCACGCTCAACTGGCCGAACTAGGGCGAGAAGCCGCCCGCTTTGGCGGCGGACTGGCGCGGGCACCGCGCTTGCGGGTGCTTGATCTGGCCTGTGGCACCGGCAAATGGTCGCCCTACTTCGTCCATAGCCTGCAACCGACCGGGCGACTGGTGGCCTTCGATTACTCGGCAGCAATGCTGGCCGAAACTCGCGTCCGCCTGGAAGAAGACGACCCAGCCAACCTTACCAAAACCCTCTTTGTGCGGGGAGATGCCTACGCCCTGCCCTTCCTGGATAGCGCGTTTGACCTGATTTTTATGGGTTTCTGGCTCAGCCACGTCCAGCGCGAACGGCTTTACCCCTTCCTGGGTGAGGTCAAACGCATTATGCGGCCCGGTGGCAACTTGCTGGTTTTCGATTCGGCTCTGCGTGAAGGCGTTCCGGCGGAGGCGGTCGCCCGGCGACCCCTACTGAACGGCCAGACCTACGATGTCCTCAAAATAAATTACGCCCCGGCCCAACTTGAAGGCATCCTGGCCCGCCTCTTCCCACAGACCAGCGTCCGCCAGACCCGTGACTTCTTCTTGATTGCCCAGGCCAGCCTGTAGAACTAGGCTGCAACCGGCACAAGCTCTAGCTTGTCACCCTCGGCGGTGCCGGTCTGGACGGCGGTACCGCTGGGCAATTCGACCGTATATTTGCACTTGCTGACAATCGGCCCGACCCGCCAGGGCTTGATGCCGTGGACGATCCGTAAAACGGTACCGTCCTTGCTGACATGCAGGACATCCAGCGAAAACCGCATAAAAAACATGTGAATTCCATTGTTAGGGTAAATTACCAGTCCACGGCCCGCCTCAAGTCCGCGTCGCCCCATCAGGCCCACAAAGCGCGTCCAGACGCCCTCGGCCATTTCCGCGTGGCTGGCTACGAGTACGTCTCGCGTCCGGTTGACCACCTGTACCTGCCTCACTCTGCATTCCTCCCTAATTTTGCTTAATAAAATTTGGTTAATAAAAATGGAAAAAACATGCATTTTTTCCATTTTATTAACCATAGATAGATAGATAGATAGGTTTTCTTGTTTTTAGCCGGTAGAACTAACCACCAAAACCCATAGATTGAGCGATAGTCGGGACGGCTGGCCCTAGAATTACAATGTAGATCGAAGGGAAGATCAAGAACACCATCGGGAAAAGCATCTTGATCGGGGCTTTGTGGGCCATTTCTTCGGCCATCTGGCGGCGGCGAATCCGCATCTGGTCGGCCTGGATACGCAAGACCTTTGCCATACTTACACCCAACTGTTGAGCCTGCACCACGGCGGCAGTAAAAACGCTCAGTTCCGGCACATCGCAACGGTAGGACATTTCGCGCAGGGCTTCGCGGCTAGGTTTACCCACGCGCTGTTCGCTCAGCACTTTCTTAAACTCTTTGCAAAGCTCGTTGTCCCACTTTTCGGTTACGCGCTGGAGAGCCTGATCGAAGCCCAGACCGGCTTCAACCGAAATCGTCAACAGGTCAATTGCGTCCGGCAACGCCCGGAAGATATGTTTTTTGCGCTTCTTGATTTTGCCGCCCAACCAGTAAGCCGGTAACAAAAAGCCCAGCATGAAGAAAACCACCCCGCCTATAAGCGTAATTGCCGGGGACTGCTTGGCGGCTATCGTCAGAAAGACCACCACGCCACCGAGCAAAACCGCCGCCAGAAGGCGTAGAGCCATAAAATCGGTTGCCTGTAGGCCGTTCGGGTTGCCAGCCATCTGCAAACTGCGCCGCAGCCGTTCCTGCGATTTGGCGGGCGTAACCGAACTCATTAGGCGGGCAAAAATCCCGACCAGCGGTTTCAGCACCCGGTCGCTGAAAGGCTGTTCAAGTTCCAGTCTTTCAAGTGTTACCGGGCTATCAATGATGCTTGCCAGTCGCGCTTCCATTGCCTTTGGGTTGCGGGCGCGGGCGCGACCGATAATAGTCACCCCAATAATCAAGGCTAAAAGAATAGCCCCTACGATTATTCCGATCATTACTGGTAACGGCATTTCTTTCTCCTGCTCCTGCCACGTGCAACTGCCGAGTCAGCGCGGGCCGACCCTGTAAATCGAACGAAACTAATCGAGATTAAACGTCAATATCTACAATCTTCATAATAGCCCAGAAACCTATCCCGATCAGGATCAAACCGCAAATCGGCATACAAATCCAGGGCCATACAAACATCTTAAACATAAAAGTCGGCGCAATCAGCGTCAGCACTCCCGCCAGGGCCACCGGCATACCCGAAATGATATATCCGGCATACTTCTGCTGGGCGGTCAGCACCCTAATTTCACCCTTAATCCGCACTCGTTCGCGGATAGTGTGACCGATACTATCGAGAATCTGGGCCAGGTTGCCGCCGACTTCGGATTGGATGTTAATGGCCGTAATCAAAAGGTCTAAGTCGTCGCTAGGAACCCGCCGCAACATATTTGCCAGGGCTTCCCGCGTACTCAGGCCCAGGCTGATCTCGCGGATCACCCGCTGGAACTCGTCCGAGATCGGGGCGGGAGCTTCCTTAGAAATTAGTTCCATTGATTGCAAAAGGCTGTAGCCCGACCGCAGCGAGTTAGCTGCCAGCGTAATAGTATCGCCAAGCTGGTTGTTAAAATCCTTGATCCGCTTATTGCCCCGCCGCTTCACAAAAAAATCCGGGACGAACATAAAGATGATTGCGATCAGAAGCCCTACCACCAGCGAAAATTGCTTGAGGCCACTGCCCAAAAACACACCCAGGCCAAACCCGGCGGCGGTACTAATAATTTTAAGGCCAATAAACTCCGCTACCGTCAGCTTAAGGTCGGCGCGGGCAATGTTGCGCTCGATGTTAATCGCAAAGCCTTTGCCCCGGACAGCCTTGTCAATGCGCTCGTTGACGACTTCCCGCGTGCTGGACGCCGTTTGAGGTGCCCCTTTTTTAGCGTTACCGGCGTATTCGACCAGGCGCGTATTGACATTTTTCTTCCGCTTAAATAAAGACGCCATCTTGATGATGCTCCCTGCTGGTTCAGAATGCTGAGTCTGAGTGGGGTGGTTTGAGTGGTGAGTTTAAGACCGGCAAAATTGTCGGTCTAACTCTACCCTTGTCTGGTCTTTTTACTCAGAACCCGAAACTCAAAATTCAAAACCTAAAACCCTAAAAAGGCCGTAATTGATTGCTAGAACCGAAAGTATCCGGTGGTAGGAAAATATTGAACTGCTCGAAACGCTCCAGAAAGCGCGGTTGCACCCCGGTAGGCCGCAAGGAACCCATTACCTTGCCGTTTTCATCCAGGCCGGTCTGCTCGAAACGGAAGATTTCGTTCATCTTGATTACGTCACCTTCCATCCCATCCACTTCGGTAATACTGGTGACTTTGCGGGTTCCATCCTTCATACGTTCTTGCTGCACGATTAGATTGACCGCCGAAGCAATCTGGTCGCGGATAGCCCGGATCGGCAAGTCCATTCCGGCCATCAAACACATCGTCTCAAGACGGCTGATTGTATCTTTAGGACTGTTAGCGTGAGCGGTCGTCAGCGAACCGTCGTGACCAGTGTTCATAGCCTGCAACATGTCGAGGGCTTCCCCGCCACGGCACTCTCCAACTACAATGCGGTCTGGGCGCATCCGCAGACAGTTAATGACCAGTTCGCGGATCGAGACTTCACCGCGTCCTTCGACGTTGGCCGGCTTCGACTCAAGAGTGATTACATGTTCGTTGCTTAGCTGCAATTCCGCCGCGTTCTCGACCGTGATGATACGTTCGTCGTCGGGGATAAAGTTTGACAGTACATTGAGTAAGGTCGTTTTACCAGAACCCGTACCACCCGATACTACCACGTTAAGCCGGGCCTCCACGCAACCCTTCAAGAACTCGGCGATCTTGGGCGTCATCGAGCCATAGCGAATCAAATCCTCGATAGTCAGGGGCTTTTTAGAGAATTTACGAATGGTGATCGTCGGCCCCTTGATTGCCAGAGGTGGAATAACCGCGTTCACGCGGGAACCATCGGGCAGGCGGGCGTCCACCATCGGGGAACTTTCATCCAACCGACGACCGAGCGGCGAAACGATTCTTTCCAAAATCCGCATGACGTGTTCGTTGTTCTGGAAAGTAACGTTAGTCCGAATCAGCTTACCCTTCTTTTCAACGTAAACCTGGCGCGGACCGTTGACCATAACTTCACTGATGCTATCATCGCTGAGGAGGGTTTCGAGCGGGCCAAAGCCCATAATTTCAGCCAGGATCAAATCGAGCAGCGTCTGCTTTTCCACCCGGCTGAGCGGAACTGGTTCCTGAGCCAGCATTTCGTCGAAAAGCTCTTTGGTAATATATTTAACCTGTACATCGTCCGTAACCGGGATTTTCTTGCGTTCGAGTTCGGCAATCAGCTTTTCCTGAATACGCCCTTTGATCTCGACGGCGACTTTCTCTTGCTTGGTGACATCGCCAGGGCGCACGGTTACGCCCGATTCGGCTTTGAGACGGCTCAAGCCACCCGCCCGGTTTGGCCCGCCTTCGCCTCCCTGACCCGCCAGGCCAGCCGAATTAGAAGAAGGGGGGGGAGTGTAACTTGCTCCGTTACCGTTTTGAGAATGAGTAGTGGTAGTGGTCGTCTCGGTGGTTTCCGGGCCACCGATGCGCTTGAGAAGTGACATAATTCATCCAGCCTTGATCGTTACTACAAATGATTACTACAGTTTTAATACGCTTACTAAAATTACCCGCTTATTTCTTTTTGCTGCCGCTAAAGATACCGCCGAACAAACCTTTACCGGCCGCTTTTGCACCGTTCTTCTTGGCGGCCTCAGGCGATTTACCCAACGTGCCATTGACGATCTTACGGGCCAGGCTTTCGATGTCCTTCGAGAACGGATTATCCGGGGCGTCAATCACCAGGGGCGTACCCCGGTTGACCGAAAGGGTCAGGGCCGCACCGCTGCTGCACAGGGTGGCCGCGAAGTGATGCCCAATTGTACTTTCCAGGTTTTCCGCTTTCAGGCCGTGTTTGCTATCGGCTCGGTTCAAGAGCAGCACAATTTTGTCTTTGGGATATTCGAGAATCTCGGTTACTTCCAGGAAAAGCCGCACATCTTTGATCGCGGTCATTTCAAGGGTCATCACGGTCATAATATAATCGCTCATATCGAGGATGCTAAGTTGGGTTTCTTCTTTGAGCGAGGGATAAGTATCTACGAAGATATAATCGAAGTTGCGGCGCAATTCGCGCAAAATCTTCTTGATGTCCTCGGCAGTGATAAGTTCGGCCTGGTCGGGCTTGGGGGGAGCCAGCAACACTTTGATCTGGCTGGAATGGGTCAGCATTACGTCCTGCAACAACTGGCTGTCTAACGACTCCATCCGGCCTTGCAGGTCGTTCATAGTCTTGGTGTTGCGAATATCCATCATGATACCCACATCGCCAAAGAAAAGGCTACCGTCTACCAGAGCCACCCGCTTCTTGCTGATCTGTTTGACTGCCACGGCCAGATTCGTGATGATGGTCGTCCGCCCGATGCCTCCTTTAGGACTAAAAATGCTGTAAATCTCACCCTGAGTTTCTTCGCCGCCTCCGCCATCGGCAGTCGGCATGTTAGGGTTATATTGCACGGTCGGGGCGAAGCGGCGTTTGCTCTGCTCGTCCTGATAAACGTGCCGGATCGAACTAACCAGTTCGTCGCCGGAAAAAGGCTTGACCAAAAACTCACGCGCTCCGGCCCGCATCGCCTGGCGCAGGTAGTCCTGTTCGCCCTGCACCGACATTATGATCACCGCCACGCCCGGCACCTGCTGCAAAATCTTTTCGGTAGCGGTGATGCCGTTCATGTCCGGCATGTTGATGTCCATCAAAACAATGTCAGGTTGGAGTTTCTTGGCTTTGTCAATTCCTTCCTGGCCGCGGGTGGCAGAGTCAATTACCTCGATGTCGCGCTCGAAGTAAAGCAAGTTAATTAAGTTATTGCGGGTTTCGACAATATCATCTACTACGAGTAGCTTGATCTTACGTTGCTGGTCGGTCATAAATTAACTTATCCTTAGCCTAACTATTCGCATACGGATTAGGACAGGTGAAAAGGGCTGGAGCATTACATCCAGTATTGTATTGATAATAACATCTTTACCTTGCGCTTGCAATACATCGGCTTGAGTTTTACCTAGTACATATAGGGGGGATAAGACCGGACTAAAGGCAGCGAGCCGAAACCGAAGGGTAAAATCTTGCCAATTAAAGCAATAACACGCTTAATTCTAACGAAACAGGACGGAGGACGAAAGTTTCCTTCCGTCCTCCGTCCTGCGCCTGTAATCTTTTTACTGCGTACCAGAAACGAAGATTAACTCCGGTATGGGCAACCCGTAATCGCGCACCAGGATACGGAAGGTCACGCCGGAAGTCGTTTCGCGGGAGAGGGCCGCGTCAACCGGGTTGGCCGGGTCCTGGGGTTTAGCCCGGAGCGCGAAATGTACCACCGGGATACCGCGTGGAGCCGCCACGTTAGAGTCCAGGAATGAAGTCAGGCTGGTGTCCGTCACACCCACACTGGGATTGTTCGCACTCAGGCGTCCGGCAGTCCCACTAATGCGATACTCACGGGTGAACTTGAGTACCTCGGCTTCCTGGTCGGTCACACCCAGGATCAGCACCGTGTTGACTTCAAACCCGGCCCCACTCTCGAAAAGAGCTTGCAGGGTTGGGGTAGGCGTCGGGGTGGACTGCACCGCGACTACTGCCGTCGGCGTATCGGGGTTAGGGGTAGCCGTAGCCCGCGCCGCGACATCCACGGTACGGGTTTGCAACCGCACTACTTTAAGCACCCGGACGTTTTGCAGGATCGTTTTGGTAGTCAGTTCCAGGCCGGGGTTAGTCTGAGCCTGAATGACAATTCCATTGGTGGTATTGGTGGCTTGCGCTCCGACCGGAGCGTTTATACGCCGCTCTACCACGTAGGTTGCCACAATATCTACCAGGTCATTCTCCTGGATCAATCCCTGCACTGCCGAAAGGTCGTTGGTGGCGTAAGGGAAAGCTTTCTTGCCCGGTTCGAGCCGTTTTTCCGTGACCAACTGGCGCATATAGTTCGAGAAAGAGCCTTCGACAAGTTCGCCGCGTTTGAGTTGTTGGCCGGTGTTATAGGATACCCGGTTGATCTTGTTGACGGCATCGTTGAAATCCAATATATCCTGATCGGCGATAATTTCCGAACGAGGCTTGGAAACCTGGGTCAGGTCGGACGGAGTGAGGATGCTCCCTGCCGGGATAGGCCGGGCCGCTACCACTACCAGCGAAGTTGCCGGAGCAGCAGTAGGCGGAACCGTCGTCGTTTGCACCGTTGCCTGGTTCGCAGGCAAATTCACCCGGTCGGAGCCGTTGGCCGGGGCCGGTTGGTCGTTGCCGCAACTGACCAGCAAGAATGACAATAACAGGGCTGCCCCGATAATTCCCAGACCCAGGGACTGGCGCAAACCCCACTTTCCGTTAAATACTGCGCGTATACCGCTCATACCCCACATGTCCTTTCGTGATGGATGCCCAGGTGTGGCTGGCCCTGCCGGGTGTACTTTGAATGTAGAAGTAGCTTTTTGTTTTCTGGTCTGCAAACGGCTAAACTTTCATCTGCGAACATGAAAGCCAGGAAGATTCGACCGACAAATCACACTTTCCTCATGTTATGTCGTGTCGTTATGTTAATTGTATCACATAAATGCAATAGTCGGATAGCCTTTATTGCACCTAATTTAGGACAATTTGGCTATTTTTGGGCCACTGAACTTTCGCCAGTGCCTGTTACTTTCCAACTCCATCTCAGACTCCGGGCGATTGTACTTAAAATCGCGGCCTGGCTCAGGTCAAAACCATTTTCTGCACCAGCCGTTCGAGGGTCTGAGCAGGGTCGGCGCACAGGCCGGAGTGGGCCGGGCCAACCTGAATAATGGTGCTGCGCGGCGAGACCAGCCAGTGCCAGCGTTCGCCCTGGGTCATCTCGCCAATCGGCCCGGCTTCGGAGCCACCGGCACAGATCAGCGGGATCAGTTCAAGGTAAGTTTCGATTGTCTCCAACCCTTCCGGGTCGAGCCGCGGGAAAAGAACCAGCAACCGAGCTTTATCGAGGGCAATCTGCGCTTTCAGGTAGCGGCGGGCGCGGCAATAGAGGATCACCCCGGCATTGATAAATTCGCCGCGTTCGACCAGGGGCATCACTCGCACGACGGCGTAATTATACGAGTTGAGCGCGGGCATGCAAAGCCTCCTCCAGGAAGATCGGGGCGGCTTCGAGCCGACTTTCGAGATAGGCCACATAAGCCGCCCGCTGCGCCGCGTCGTCCTCGAAACCCGCCTGGGCCGGGTCGAGCCAGGCGGCGGGAATCAGGCCAATAAGCTCCTCGAAAAGCGTCCGGCTCAGGCGCGGACGGAGAGTCGCATCGGCCTGGGTAAGTTCGGCGGCATAGGGTAGCAGCACGTGGTCTTTGATCGGCCCGAAGGGAGTCCGACTGCGGGTGAGGTAGTCGGCCCAGGCGTGATGGAAAATCAGGGACGCGCCGTGGTCAATCAGCCAGACCCGCTTGTGCCACAACAGCATATTGGTGTTGCGCGGTGTGCGGTCTACATTAGTAATGAAAGCGTCGAACCAGACCACCGAGGAAGCCAGTAGCGGGTCAATGTCGGCCAGCAGGCTTTGCAAATTGGCTGCTTTGGGCCGGTTGTTGTTGCGAATGGACAGAGCATCGAACGTTACCGAACCGGGCAGGTAATCCAGAGCCAGGTTTAGACCGGCACTGGCCTTGAGCAAGTCCTGGATGTCCTGGTCGGGTTCGCCTCGCGCCAGGTCGGGGTCAATCTCGATAAAGACCAGTTCCGGCACGGTCAGGCCCAGCGCACGGCCAATCTCACCGCCGACCATTTCGGCAATCAGGGCTTTCGGCCCCTGTCCGGCTCCCCGGAATTTCACGACGTACATTCCATCGTCGTCCGCTTCCACAATCGCGGGCAGCGACCCGCCTTCGCGCAACGGCGTGACGTAGCGAGTGGCCCTTACCGTCCTGAGCATAATCTTTCCTTATAAATCAGACTAATAAACCTGAAATGTATCATCTCATACAGCAAGGACTAGAGCAACTCCTTCCCACAAAATTAGCCCAGCCAGCCAGGACTGAAGCACACTCTGACCCGGTTAACAAATGGTTTCAATGAAACTGAAACTTCAGGAAACAAAAAAGGAGCAGCGTTGTGCTGCTCCTTTTTTGTTAGTCTAAAACTAAGTGCCGTAGTAAAAAGTAGCCTCAATAACCGCTCTTGTTTCCGCATCAATCACGTAAACAGAATGATTATTAGGGGGAGGTGGAGTACACGCAACCGGTTTGCAATACTCTGGTGGTGGGCCAGATACTCGCATATAAGTGTTTCCATAGTCAAGAATCCAGGCTGGGCGGTTTTCGTAATGATCCAATACTTTACCAGTAGGGGTACAATTACCGCCACTATCGCAGGTAGTCATTGGTATGTTGCGGCTACCAAACCACTCACCAGTAGGTCCGCGCCCACCTAAATCAACTAAACCATAAGCAGCGGTTAAGTTCACTGTTTTACCATTAACCTGACCTCCGGTAGCCCAGATAATTCCTCGGTTGTAAACTGCTTTTCGGGCCTCATCTAATGAGATCAATGGAGGTGCATCAGTGCGACGAAGAGTCATTTGAGAAGGAAGGGAAACAAGTTTGTCAATAGGCACGTTGGGAGTAACAATTATCACGTCTGAAAGTGTAGAAGTAGCCAAAACTCGACTGGTAGCAGTAGCAGCAACGTTTACCTGCGAAACACTCGCTCCCAAAGGTGCCTTAGACTTTACCTCTAGATCAGCAGGGGTGTTAAATATAATTATACTTAATAATAACATAACTAATACAGTTATACTCACAATGCTGCCAATTAAAAGTAGCTTAAAACGTTGGCGCGGCATATAATTACCTCCCTCCTTAATAGCTGTCAGCACTACACCAACAAGCAAACTAAAAACCAGTGTAACTGTTCACCCAGCCTCCCAACGCTCACGCCCTGTCATTCTGAGCGTAGCGAAGAATCTAGATTCTTCGCTACGCTCAGAATGACAGGGCGTGACAGGGCTGAATAGTTACAAACCAGTATTACTATTTCGATTGGGAATGATGAACCGAAATTTAAGCTGTCAAAATCGGCCCCTTTGTATCACTACGAAATAGAGAGGAAAACATCGTCTACTTGTAGTAACGCTACAAGAGGAACAGAAATTACTTAAAAAAGGTTAGATCAAAAATTCATCAGTAGAAGGTATGAGGCGTTTTGCACCAGGTAGCACAATTATAATAGAACTTTCACTCAACTTTTAGCCTTTGAGCTTGCTTTGGAGTCGGCCCTTCCGATACACTTAGCCTGTTGTGAAATAAGAACTAGAAAGTTGGGAACCCCCTATGACTCAATCTCTCAACCCGGCAGAGCCGTTCGACCTTTCGCGCCGGGCTAACTGGAACCGGGTGGACGAAAGCGACGACGGCGGCTTTTACCGCGACCCACGCCTGGTAGTGCATGTGGACGATCATTTCATTGCCACGCTCTCGCGCTTTTACGCCGAACACCTGCCGCCCGGCGGAGTGATCCTCGACCTGATGAGCAGTTACAAAAGCCACCTGCCCACCGACTACAAAGCGGGCCGGGTGGTCGGCCACGGCATGAACGAAGTAGAGCTAAAAGCCAACAATCAGCTTGACGAATATGTCGTGCAGAACCTGAACAAGAACCCCAAACTGTCCTTCGAGGACAACTCCTTCGATGCCGTTCTGAACACAGTTTCGGTGCAATACCTCCGTCAACCCGTCGAGGTCTTCCGCGAGGTCGGGCGGGTACTCAAACCGGGTGGTCTTTACATCGTCTCTTTCTCGAACCGGATGTTCCCGACTAAAGCCGTCCAAATCTGGCGGGAACTGAACGAAGGAGATCGAGTCGCTCTGGTGCAGCAATATTTCGCCGAAAGCGGAGCTTTTGAACTCCCGCAGGTCTTTCAGCAACCGCCTAACCGCCAGGGACGCGCCACCTTTTCAATGTTCTTCACCTCCAACGACCCGGTGTATATTGTATGGAGCAGGAAAAAACAAGGGTAATAAATTAAGAAATAAAGTAACTACTCAGCCCTGTCATTCTGAGCGTAGCGAAGAATCTAGATTCTTCGCTACGCTCAGAATGACAGGACGTTACAGCAAGCGAGGCTGAGGGAACAGTTACGAAATAAAACAGCTCTCCCAGCAGGAGAGCTTTTTTATTTCTTTTAATATTTTGGCTAGGGCATTATGGCTGCGCTGCGGTTCATGCGGCTGAAATAGAGTTTGAGGCCCTCGGCAGGCCAGTTCTGGGCGACCGATTTATCCGAGGTCGGGTCGGGGTTGAGAATGGCAATCGTACCGTCGTCGTTGACACCGGTAGCGACGATAAAGTGACCTGCCGGGAAGTAATTCGGGTCTAGCACGTTGAGGATCACCGGGTAGCCGCTTTTGAGGTAGCCCAGCACGCGCTCGAAATGGCTATCGGTATTCTTGTCGTCGCTGTAAGTCGCTTTCAAACCATATTTGGCCGCAACTGTCTCGAACACGTTGTAGCGGTAAAGGCCCGCCCCGGCTTTGATGGCGTTCTGGCTCTGCAAATAGGCCAGCACGTCTGTCACCCGTACACTCTTTCCATAGCCGTTGAGGACGGCAGAAATTGCGGCGGCAGAACAGGCACTTCCGGCCCAGGTGCGCCATTCCTGCTCGTTGGCGTACTGGCTCTTATCGCGCTGCGAGATAGCCGGAAAGCGTAACGATTTTGCCGCCCCCGCCGCCATCTGCTGCGTCCCACCGATTACGGCGACGTTACTTCCGCCGATTACCTGGGCTTGCACCGCGCCATTGTTATTCGTTCCAACGCTCCAGATCGAAACTTCGCGGTCGCTTTTTTTGCTACCCAGCACCAACAGGCCGACCACAAGCACGGCCAGGGCCAGACCCCCGACCATCACGAGCTTATCACGCATTATAATTCCTCAGCCGCAAACTAAGTTCTCAGATAATAAGGTTTTGGAACAGAAAAAGAAATCTTTTGTTCTGAAATATTATAGCATAAATCGGTCAAAGTGATACAAATCCCAACCGATAGTTTTATTATAGCAAAGTAAGATTACAATTGCCCTTACGAATTGACATCTCGGAGTCGGAGGTCTAAAATCTGGTTAAATTTGAACGAGCGGTAGAATTTTAGTGAACTGGATAAACACAGCAATGAGTGAAAAGATTAGCACCGCCGGACCAGGCCGCAAAACCCCGGCGGAAGGCAAAGACACCCCGCCGCGTGTGCGGCTAAGCCAGCGAGCTATTGTAGCAACTGCCGCCGGGCTGTTCGCCCGCCAGGGTTTCGGGGCGACCAGCCTGGACGACATCGGCGAGAGCCTGGGCGTGACTAAAGGAGCCTTGTACTACCACGTTCGCAACAAAGAAGAAATCCTCAAGCTAATCTTCATGACTGTACTGACCGTCTCCGAGGAACCGCTGCGCCGCATCGCCGAAGCTGAAATGCCACCAGCCCAGAAGCTCGAACGAGCGATTGCCCATCACGTCGCGGTTGCCGCCGACCGTTCGCCCGCCATGACCGTCTTCTACCGCGAAGAAGTCCACCTGAACGGCCCGTTCGCCCGCGAAATTGCCGACCGCAAGAAAGCTTACGAGCGGCTGTTTGAAGTAATTATCGAGGAAGGCCAGGCGGCAGGTTTCTTCCGGCCCGGCCTCGATCCTAAAATCGCTACCTTTGGCATCCTGGGTATGTGTAACTGGATGTCGCAGTGGTACCGGGCCGGTGGTACGTATGGCCCGGAGCAAATCGCCGCGATGTTCAGCCAGATTGTCGAGGGCGGTCTCCTGCTTCCCGCCTGACCCTTAATTTAGTGACTGACCTTTAACCTGATACGCTGAAGACCACCAAGACTTCATTCGTATCCGTGGTGGCAGTTAGTCCGATCTTTAGAACTTAAGGTTCGGCTCGATAAGTCGATCCTTCGAGCGATGGAAGGGATAAGTCAGTTGTTTCAGGTAGTGCTGGGGGATAAGTTCCTGAATGCCGTACTTGCGCGGCATCTGGCCTGTGGGCAGGTAGAGCGTGCCAAAGAGCCAGTCAACCAGAGGTAGGCCGCAAAAGTTCTTGTTATGCGTGCCGCGGTCGTCGCTATGATGCCAGTGGTGCAGTTCGGGCGTGTTGATCAGCCAGCGCAACGGGCCAAAATTAATTCGCACATTCGAGTGGACGAAAATAGCCTGGAACGCCGAAATGACGAGATAAAAGCCAAAGGTCGAGGCCGTAAAACCCATCAGGTAGAGCGGAACGACTACAAACCCTTTGCCAATGATCAGGTCAACCGGATGCAGGCGGGCCGAGGCCAGCCAATCCATCTCCTCGATGCTATGATGCACTGCGTGAAATTTCCAGAGCCACGGAACGGTATGCGAGAGCCGATGAATGAAATAAAAGCTCACTTCGGCAATCAGCACCGCTTCCACAAATTGCAACCATTGCGGTTGGGCAGCGACGCTGGCCTGGAAATCTGCATTCACCAGGCGGCGCAGGAAGGGCAGGAAGAGAATCGCCAGGAAAATCAGGCCAAGCTGCACCAGAAAATTATTGACCGAGAAATGGATCAGGTCGTTTAGCCAGCCTTTACGAAAAATACGCTGTTCCTTCCGCAAAGTAAAAAGTCGCTCTAGCGGCACAAAAATCAGGAGCAGCACCACAAATCCGACCAGAAGCTTGACCATAAAATAAATCCTCCAAACTACTTGATCCCTGTGAGAAACCATCCTCGCGTCCTCTGCTCTCTCAGACACGCCCGCAACCGAAATTGTTTCACCCCGCCGCGCCACCCGGCCACTGGTCATTCTGAACGATGGCTAAGCCAACTGGTTACAAGTTAAGGTTTGGATGAGCTGGTAAAGTACCAAAACGGCGTTATTAAGCTTAATTTCAGGTTGTAGAGGCTAACCTTGAAGCTTATGACTTGTAGTGGGGCCAAGACCGCCCAAAACCACCCAGGAATGAATTCCAGGCTGAGTTACCAAAATCGGTTGAAACCGATTGCCCAAACCTCAAAATAAGCTTCTTGCTGTCGGTTTCATACCGACATTTATAACTTAGCCTGGAATTCATTCCTGGGCGGTATTCATTCTTGGGCGGCCCAGACGCGAAATAACCCTGACACCTTCTGCAAATCCTTAACTTGTAAGCTCTTGAACAAGCTGGATCGAAGTATTTCAAGAATCTTCTTCGCTCCGAGCGGTGCTAACTCAAAAGCCTACTTGATGATCGCCCAGAATAACAAATTAGGCTTGAATGATACGGGTGAGTTATGACAGGGCAAAACGGGCCGTGCTATAATCGGGGTGGATTTGAAGAGCTAGAAACAGGATTTAGAAAGGTTTGCCCTGGATGACCATTTCGCCCGATAAAATTGTTACCCCGGCCCCCATTGACGCTTGCGCCCCCTGTAGTGCCGAAGCAGTGCTGGAGCCTTCCCGTCCCACCGACCCCACCCGCCTGGCCCAACAACTGCAAGCTCGCTATCCGCGCACTATCGAAGCTTTTCGCGAGATGGAAGGCGGTCTGTTGCACCTGGAATACATTATGGCTCTGCAAGAACGCTGGCAGCGGGTCGCCCGTGGCGAAGCCCCCACCGAAACCGACATCCTGCGCTACCTTCCGGCTCTGGCCTTACCGCCGACCGAAGCGGATTTTGATCTGGTCTATTGCGGAGGCGTGCTGGGCCTTTTCAGTGCGGCGGTGCTGGCCCGGCAGGGCTACCGGGTGGCCGTGTTCGACCAGCGTCGGGTCGGGACGAGTCACCGCGAGTGGAACATTTCGGAAGAAGAGCTAGAGCAATTTGTGGCGGCGGGCCTGTTTAGCCGGGCCGAACTGGAAGAAGCTATCGCCGGACGCTACGCCGAGGGCATCGTGCGCTTTCACGCCGAAGGCATCCCGGAACCTGCCGCCGAATTGCACCTCGACCGAGTGCTGGACGTGGCGATAGACCTGGGCAAACTGCTGGAAATGGCCCGCGCCCGGTTCGAGGAAGCGGGCGGCGTCACGCTCGATTTTCGCGCCCTCAAAGCGGTTCTGGTCAGCCAGGCCGGGCCGGTGCGTAGTGTGGTAGAACTGACGAACCGCGAAGGAAAGCTCGAACGGCTGGGGGCGCGACTGGTCGTAAACGCGCTGGGCGCGATTTCGCCGCTTTCGCTGGTCTTGCAGGACGGGCAACCTTTCGATGGCGTCTGCCCGACGGTTGGCTCCACGGCGCGGGGGTTCAAGACTGGCGAAGGTCAGCAGGAGGTCAACCCGGCAGTCGGGGACGTGCTGTTGAGTGTGGCTCACGCTCAGAAAGGCCGCCAACTGATCTGGGAAGGTTTTCCAGGTCACGACTCCGAAATGACGACTTACCTGTTCTATTACGACCTTGTAAAGCCTGAACTGGCCGCCGGACAAAGCTTGCTCGATCTGTTCGAGGATTATTTTGAACTGTTGCCGACTTACAAAGACCTGGGGCCGGACTTCGGCCATCTCAAGCCGGTTTACGGCTACATTCCGGCCCGCCACCACCGGCCTAAAGCCGGAAGTGCCAGCCGTCGCGGGATTATTTCGGTAGGCGACGCGACCTCGCCTCAATCGGCCCTGACTTTTTGCGGCTTTGGCTCTCAGGTGCGAAACCTGCCACGCCTGACCCATCTGCTAGCGTTCGCGCTCGATCACGATCTGCTGGAAGAAAAGCACTTGCGGCAAATCGGGGCGCACCAGAGCAACATCAGCCTGGTCTGGGTTTTTAGCCGCTTCATGCAACCGGCCAACCCAACCACCCGACCGACCGATGTTAACCGTATGATGAACGTCTTTTGCCGCGCCCTGGCCGACATCGGGCCGGGCCTGACCCGCCGCTTTTTCCAGGATCGGTTCGGCTGGCGCGACTACAATCGCCTGATCCTGACGACAGCCTGGCGGTCTCCCCGTGTCTTTCCCTTCACCCTGCAAGTGCTGGGCCTCCGCGGGATCGGCCATTGGTTTAGCGATTACCTCAAACTAAGCCGGGAAAGCCTTTTCCGTTCGGTCTACCGCAAAGTCGGCCTGAAGCGTGGCTTAGGGCTGGAAAAACGGCTGGCCCGCCGCCGTCCGGCCCTGGCTCTGAGCCTGGCGGCACGCCGAGAGGAATGGCAGGCTTCCGGGTTGTTATAGGGCTGACGGTAGATTGAGGACTCAGGTTAGTTTTATTTCTATTTCTAGGAAAGGATTTCGACTAATGGCGATTGACGAGGCGGATGGGCTGGTATTAAGAGGACAGGTGCAGCGTGGTTATACCCTTCCAGCTACACCCCAGGAGTGTTACGAGTACCTGAGCGATATTCGCACCCTTCTAAGCCAGGTTCCGTATGTCACAAAAATTCAAGTGGGCAAAACGACAGGCCGGGCGCGGGCGTTCTTCAATTTTCAGATTCTAGCGATTGGAATTGACGCTGTGCTGGACATCGAACCGGTCTACGACCCGGCGCAGCGCGTTATCCGCATCAAAAACACCGTCGAACCCCTGGGCGAAACGCCGCCGGGCTATTTCAATGGTTCATTTAATTCGGTCATTCGGGTCGTCCCAGCCGAGCGAAACGGAGCGCGAGTGACCAGCCAGATCGTGCTGGCCTTCGACGGGAACCAGTTACTCGAACGCGGGCTGTTTTCGCGCTACTTGCTGGAAACTTCCGGCCCCTCGC
>JBBRBE010000022.1:0-51252 GCA_038206175.1 Chloroflexia bacterium | reverse complement strand
TAGATAACATTCACAATAGTTTAGAAAGCTGGTACAATGGCCCAAAATCTAAAATCTAAAATTAAGGGCCATTAAGGAGTAATTTATGCTGCTGCGCTATGCCGAACTTTCTAAACATCCTAACCTTTTCTTAAAATTGACGGGCTTGCGCCTGGTCGAGTTTCAAAACTTGCTACTCGAAGTCCAACCGCTCGCCCAGGCCCACCGCCTGGCCCGTTTGAGTAGACCCAAACGCCAACGGGCCATCGGCGGCGGTGACAAAGCCCGCCTGGATGAACGTGACCAAATTCTTTTGAGCATCGTGTGGTTAAGGATTTATCCTACCAACGAATTGCTCGGCTATCTCTTTGGGGTCAGCGATTCGACCGTTTCCAGGCTGATCCATCGCCTTATCCCGCTCCTGGCTCGTAACGGTAACGATAAAATGAAACGGACTGACCCTGGTAAAAAACACCGGCTCAACTTGCCCGAATTACTAAAAGAACTGCCCGAACTGACCCTAATCGTGGATAGCTTCGAGCAAAAAGTCCAACGCCCCAAGAGCCGTGAGGAGGCTGATACTTACTATAGTGGTAAGAAAAAACAGCACACCCTCAAAAGTCAAATCACGATTGAGGCTAAAACCGGGCGGGTGGTTCACGTCAGCCCGAGTGTGCTCGGCCCGACCGCCGATTTCAACTTACTCGAGCAAAGCGGCCTACTGCCGGATTTGCCTCCGCAGTGCGGTTTAATGGGTGACCTGGGCTATGTCGGCCCCGCCGCCCGTTTACCGGGGCAAGGCTCCACTCCACGCCGCAAGCCCAGAGACCAGGCCCGTTCGCCAGAAGATGTCGCTTACAACACCGCTTACGCCAAAATAAGGATTGAGGTGGAACATACCATCGGGAGGATACGAACTTATCAAGCCCTGGCCCACACTGACCGCCATCACCGACTGCTCCATACCCAAAGGGTTCAAGCAGCCAGTGGCTTGGTCAACCGTCAAATTGATAGCCGTTTGTTAAAGTACCGCTTGGCGGCCTAGCCGCCAGGCCAGCTTATTAAGCTTGGCCTGTTTCTTATCTTGAATATTATCTAATCTTCCTCTACGCTATCTCCGCTGTCATCCGTGAACAAATCCGCAAGTGGCGCAGCATCGCTTCTTGCCTATTTACTTCTATTTATCATCCCGGAAAGGTTATGGCAATCTCAAATACCCTAATTGGAAACCTAGTTATTTTGATTATTTCTTTATTTCTTTTACCACAGGTACTTCCTTTGCTCCTACTGATACTCCTGTTCTATCGAGATGGGCAAAACTCATTATGATGTTTCAATCTTTAACTTCGTTAGCACTTGTTGTAGTAGTGATTGCACGCGGGGTGAATCTTTTGGGAAGTTTGCAATAATACAGTTGCAGGAAAAATCAGGAATGTACTGGCTGCCTTTATATGGATTTAGCCTCGAATAGTAACTCAATAATAAAAATACACACCTGTCATTCTGAGCGTAGCGAAGAATCTTCTCGACTATGCAAAATCTGCCTGATCAAGAAGATTCTTCGCTACGCTCAGAATGACAGGTCAGCGTAGGGCGTTAAAGGCTAGACAGTTACCTTTACCCTCTAATCCAAACCGGCAAGCTTACCAGTTCGGCGTCCAGGTCGGGACGCTCAGGCCGAATTTGGTAGCGAGGCCGCGAATTTCGGTGTCGAAAGCGGCCCGTACTTCGTCGTTGTCGCGCCGTTTCAGGCCAAGCTTGCGGTAAAGCACGTTGCGGGAAGAGCCAGACCGCCCGAAGATGTTCATGGTGCGCTGGTACCACTTGTTAAAGGTTTGTTGGCAATCTTCGCGGGTGGCAGGGTCGGCGGAGAGCCGTTTCACCCACAGATCGCCGTGCGCGATATGCGTCACTTCTTCTTTGAAAATTAGCTGGATCGTCCGCGCCCAGGGGCCGTAACTGCACGATTTGACGTCTTCAAGCTGATGAGCCGAGCCGCGATCCATGCAGAAGTTGAACATAATAAAGTCCGTCCAGGTGTCAATCGGGTAGTAGAAAATGTTCACCCGTTTGTCGCTGGCTTTGCGGGCCGTGCCGATGTTAGCCTCGGAATCATCCAGGCGCATCTGGAAAGCTTCGTCGTGTTCGGCGATGCGCATATTCACGTCTACGCCCAGTTCTTCCAGCAATTTGTACATACGCTTGCCGTGTAGCACCTCGTCGCGCACGATGTTAGCCGTAATCAGCTTTTCCTCGATGTTTGGAGCTTTCGTAATCCAGGGAATATAGCCATAAGAACCGGCCAACTCGCTATCAGCTTGCATCGTCATAAGGTTCAAGAGGTTCTCGCGGTATTCGGCAGTCATCGGACTGTCTTTTTCAAGCTTCCCGCCCGCCTCGATAATCGCCATCATCTCGGCTTCAATCTCGCGTTCGTCTTTAACTAACAAAGTCATCTTTCTCACTCCTTTGGGATCGCTGTACTGTATTTGGTCGGTTTAGCGGCCAGTAAATCTGGGCGCACGTTTGCCCTCGAAAGCCGCCAGACCTTCTTTGAAATCTTCGCTGGCTCCGGCCCGGCCCTGAAATTCCTCTTCCTGAGCCAGTGCGCCCGTCAGGTCAAGGTTGGCCGAGCGGTGGAACATCTGGCGGGTCAGGGCGTAGGCCAGGGGCGAGGCCTGGGTCAGTTGCCCGGCCAGCGTCATCGTCGTTTCTTCCAGAGTTTCGGGCGGCGCGACCCGGTTGACCAGACCCCAGGCCAGAGCCTCCTCGCCGGTCAGGTTGCGGCTTGTCCCCACGATTTCGAGGGCGCGGCTCAACCCGACCAGTCGAGGCAAGTAGTAGCTCATGCTGCCGTCCGGCACGAGAGCGATTTTGCCAAAAGCCGGGACAAACCGGGCTTTGGTAGAGGCTACCCGGAAGTCGCAAGCCAGTGAGAGCGAAAAACCTGCCCCCGCCGCCACGCCATTAACCAGCGCAATCGTCGGCTTTTTAAGAGCTTCGAGAGCGGTTAACATCGGGCGATAGGTTGTTTCGAGCCAGGTTTTGAGGTCGGTGATAGACTCCGGGTTGGCCCGCAAGTCCTGCCCGGCACAAAAAGCCCGGCCCGCCCCGGTGACAATCAGGCAACGCACCGTTTCGTCTGTGACGGCTTTTTTCAAGGCCAGGGTCAGTTCGGCCAGCATCAGGCCGGTGAAAGCGTTCAGGGCGTCGGGCCGGTTCAGGGTCAGGCGAGCCACGCCCGGCCCGCTCATCTCATAAAGAATTGTCTCATAATGAGTTGCGGCATGGGTCATTGTACAGCTTCTCCTTCCGGCTACTCGACCACTTCGGCGGTCGTGATGGTCAGAATGCCCGGCGGGAAATTGCGGGTATCTTTGCCGACCGCCCGGCCTTCCGGGGTTGCCATCGCTGCGTCCATTTCATCTTTGCTGTTAAAAACCATCTCACTTAACATATAGTAGGGAGCTTTGCCGCCGCCCATCGCCCCGGTGAAGCGCACCACCTCCGCCCGCACCAGGCCGGGCAACTTCTGGACAAGCGGGACGTGCGTGCTGAAATAGTGTTCCTCGAAGGCGGCTTTGTCCGCTTCGGCTGGCTCGGTATAAAGCGCGATCATCTTGTACATCTTCAAACCTCCTCGTTTGCCAATAATCTAACTTTTAAGCTCAACTTTAGCTCGTAACCTCAATATTAGCTTATTTGCCCCGGTTGTCCACCACCCGTACCGCTTTACCCTCGCTGCGTGGCAAGGTGCGGGGTGTGTGGACTTTAAGCTCTAGCGAGACGCCCAGCGCGTTGTGAAGGCTGCCCATCACTCGGAGGCTCAGCACCTTAACGGCTTCGTGGTCATCGTGCAGCAGGTCGGTTCCAATATACTTTTCATAAAAGACCGGCGTAACCTCGGTTATTACCGTCACGACATCCAGGTTTTCAGGCCGGGTCAGAACGATCTGGTAGTGGGGAGCTAACTCCTCGAAATCAAGCAGCACCCGTTCGATCTCCGACGGAAACACATTCACGCCCCGGATGATTAGCATATCGTCAATCCGCCCTTTGAGCTTGGACATGCGGGCGTGAGTGCGTCCACAGGCGCACTTGTCGCGGTAGAGGGCGCACAGGTCGCCGGTACGGTAGCGCACGACCGGGAAAGCCTCTTTGGTCAGCGAGGTAAAGACCAGTTCGCCCACCTCGCCTTCGGGCATAGGAGAGCCAGTTTCAGGGTCGAGGATTTCAGGCAGGAAATGGTCTTCCCAGATATGCAGCCCGTTTTTGTGAGGACATTCCATCGAAACGCCCGGCCCCATCACCTCGCTCAGGCCGTAGATGTCGAGAGCGGTCAGGCCCAGTTCGACCTCGATTTTAGCTCGGATTTCCTCAGTCCAGGGTTCCGCCCCGAAGATGCCGTATTTCAAGTTCAACGAGTCCAGGCTGATCCCCATCTCGCGCATGGTGTCGGCAATGTTGAGCGCGTAAGAGGGCGTACAGGCCAGCCCGACCGCCTTAAAATCCTGCAACAACATTACCTGGCGGGGCGTGTTGCCGCCCGAAGCCGGGACGACACAGGCTCCCATAAACTCTGCCCCGTAGTGCAGGCCCAACCCGCCGGTAAACAGACCGTAACCGTAGGCAACGTGGATCACGTCGCCGGGTTGCCCGCCCGCACAGACCAGCGAACGAGCGCACACTTCCGACCAGTTGTTGATGTCCGTCCTGGTGTAGCCGACCACGGTCGGTTTGCCGCGTGTGCCGGAAGAGGCGTGAATACGCGAGACTTGATCGAGTGGCAGGGCGAACAGGCCGAACGGGTAGGTTTCGCGCAGGTGGGTTTTTTTGGTAAAAGGAAATTTTTGTAGGTCTTCCAGCCGTTTCAGGCTTTCGGGTGTAACTCCGGCAGTCTCGAATTGCTGGCGGTGAAACGGTACTTGATGATAAGCCCGGTTGAGCGTGCCGCGCAACCGCTCAAGCTGCAAAGCTTCCAGGTCGGGCCGGTCGAGCGTTTCGATTTCTTCGTTCCAAAACATCCGGTTTCCTCTTCTCAACGTTGAGCTAATAATAACCACCTGCGTCGGGGCCGTTTTCGCTGCGGTCAGCCTTTACACAGTCCGCCAGGGCAATATAAAGGTTTGACGGATATTCAGCCAGGCGATGACACAGGTACAAGTACCATTCTACTCCATAAGTTAAATAAATTTGAACCGTTATGCCGACATCTTTGAGGTGGCGCAACAAATCTGGGCGAACCCCGTAAAGCATTTCCACTTCCAAGTGCGGCTTTTGAAGGTAGCCACGTTGTTCTATTTCTTCGAGCAAAAGCTGGTCGTGGGTTGCAATCGAGGTAGGATGACCAGACTCCACCAGCGTTTGAACCAACTGCAAGTAACGCTGATTTAGTTCTACCCCTCGTGAGAAAGCAATTTCATCAGACTCTTGATAAGCTCCCTTAACTACCCGTATTTTGCCCGCATATTTCAGCAATTCTTTCAGGTCGGTAGCTGTCCGTTTTAGCTGCGCCTGAATTGTTACCCCAACATTGGGGTAAGCCTTGCTCACTTCACGATAGATTTCTAAAATCTGGCTCCTCTTGGCCGACTCTTCCATGCTTACTATAATAGAAAGCTGGCGTCGTTCGGCTTCCAGGGCTAACTGACTTAGTTGGTCGAAAGCTAGAGTTGAGTCTACCATCAGGCCGATATGCGAAAGATCAAGCGAGACGGTGCTTTGCAAGCCTCGGTCTCCTAAATCCTCGATTAAGGCTAGAAACTCGTCTTTAGCCTCTACGCACTCTTCCCGCGTGCGCGTATTTTCCCCAATGTATTCAAGCGAAATATGGTACCCATGAGCTGTTAGCCTACTGGCAGTATTCAAGCCATCCTCTCGTTTGTCGCCGGTAACAAAACGTTTGGCAGCCTTTAGCAAAATTGGATACAGTTCCGGCGATTGCTGAAGATAAGTTTTGATCTCCTGATTACGGGCAATTGATTTCAAAGCCGCAGCAGCCTGGGTTTCGCTAAATGTAAGCATGAAAGCTAAATCCTTTCCGGTATTGGCGGCTCAACTTGTCCCGGCCCGAAAGGGTTCATCTGGGCGTGCAAGCCCTGGGCGACCTGAGCGGGCGAAAGCACCGGGCCGGGCGAGTCGGCCAGCACCCGGTAGAAGAAGCGTCCCGCGCCCTCGGCCAGAAGCCGATCATAAGCCTGGAAGAGACTAAAGGCTTCGCTGCCCAGCCAGTCCTCGCCCAGCAGTTCTTCGGGCAGACCCGGATCGACAAACAAGAACTTGCGGTATTCGTGAACAAGCCGGGTACGCTCGACATAGCAGCCTTCTTCGTCCGGCAAATTGGCTTTCGCTGCCGCGTAACCCGGCTTGAAGGCTTCGAGGAACTGGCGATAGCGTCCGTTAACGGTTTGCCAGTTCCAGCCTTTCTTGACCAGTTCTTGATTCGTGGACGGGCCGACATAGCGGGCCTGGAAATAGTCCAGGTAGGGCGCAATTTCGGCTGCTTGCAGCCGGTTTTGCAGGGTCGGGCCGAGCGCGTGGGGCGAAAGCCAGGTGCTAGTGCCGAGCGTCCCAAAGCCCCACCATTCTAACTCATTCCGCAACTGGTCGCGGGTCAGGCGTTGCTCTTCCGGGAAGGTATAGGTCAGAATCAGCCACTGACCGTCCCAGCGCGGCGGGCGGAGGCGGTAAATCCGACTGGCGGCTTCGTCCACTCGTTCCAGGCCGCGTGGCGTCATCGAGAGATAGGAGTTGCGCCCACTGCGCCGCAAGCTGATCCAATCCTGCCGGGCCAGGCGGGTCAGGGCCACGCGTACCGCCGGTTCCTGAAAGCCCAGTGGAGCCATCAGCCGCACGAGGGTACTGAGCGGAATTTCAGGGCTAAAATGCCGGATATAAACCCCGTAAAGGGTAAAGAGCATCGAACGCGGGTGCATGGGCATCCCCAATAGTTTGAAGTTATCCAAATACAACACATTTACTACGAATGTACGAAACCTGTTATATATTAGCAAAAGAGCCGCAAAATTGTCAAGAGGCGGGCGAATTAGACACCAAACATGGCCCGCTTTTGAATACTTCCGGGCAAGACCATTGACATCTGTTATAGCTGTGGAGGCGGCTAGTAGCCAGGCTTGAGGTTATGCTATAATTTAGCCGTTGTGCGAGTGCCTGCCGGGGAAGTGGCGGCGGGTCGGGCACTTTTTATTGGATGAAACAGAAAAGAAGAAGGTTATGGCAGCGAAAACTGAAGCGACCGGCGCAACTCGCGCCAACGGCACTACCAACGGCAAAGAAGCCGGTCAGACAGTAGTTTCCGAGCTTGCCACCAAACAGCAAGCCCTCGACAAAGAGCAAAACCTTGAACTCTACCGCCAGATGCTCATGATCCGCCGGATCGAGGAAAAGACGGCGGAAGCCTACACCCAGGGTAAGATCGGCGGATTCTTGCATCTGTACATCGGCCAGGAAGCCGTGGCAACCGGGGTATGTGCCTCGCTTCAGCCGTTGGATCACCTGGTGACGCACTACCGCGACCACGGTTACGCCATTGCGAAGGGCTGCGAACCGGGCCGCATCCTGGCTGAGATGTATGGCAAAGAAACCGGCCTGTCCCGTGGTAAAGGCGGCTCGATGCACCTGGCCGAAGTCTCGCGGCATTTTTGGGGCGGCTACGCCATTGTAGGCGGGCATTTACCCCTGGCGACCGGCATCGCGCAGTCCAGCAAGTTCCAGAAGAAGGGCGAAGTAGTCGTCTGCGTGATGGGCGACGGCTCGACTAACATCGGCATGTTCCACGAATCGCTCAATATGGCCGCGCTCTACCAGCTTCCAATTATCTACCTCGTCGAGAATAATCTTTACAGCATGGGTACGCCTCTCAAACTGCATACCTCGATGACCGAAATCAGCCAGAAAGCCCGCGCTTACGGCATGCCCGGCGACCGTTTCGACGGTATGGACATTGATATTGTGCGCGAGCACGTCGCCACGGCGGTGCAACGTGCTCGCTCCGGCGGCGGCCCCACCCTGTTAGAAGCGATGACTTACCGCTTCCGTGGTCACTCGATGGCCGACCCGCAGCTTTACCGCACCAAAAGCGACATCGAAGAGGTGCGCGGACGACGCGACCCGATTACAATCCACGCCACCCGCCAGATCGAACGAGGCGTTTTTACCGAGGAAGATACCCAACGTGTTTCAGACGAAGTAGAGGCTGCCGTCGCGGCGGCGGCTCAGTTTGCCGAGGACAGCCCGTTTCCGGGTCCGCAAGCTTTGTTTGAAAACATCTACGTGGACGAGAATAATTAGAATTTAGCGAGTAGACCCGGCACGCTGGTACCGGGTTCTTGATCTGACTGCTCAAAGCTACTCGCTAACCTTAGTAATATTGAGGAGAACATGGCTGAGATAACCTACCGCGAAGCTCTGGCCCAGGCGATGCGCGAAGAAATGCACCGGAGTGATAAAGTTTACCTGATCGGGGAAGATATTGGGCATTACGGCGGCTCGTATGCCGTGACTAAGGGCTTTTTGGATGAGTTTGGCCCGGAGCGCGTCATTGACGCTCCGATTGCCGAAATGGGTATTGTCGGTACGGCTATCGGGGCGGCCATGGATGGCATGCACCCGGTAGCCGAACTTATGACGATCAACTTTGCAGTCCTGGCTCTTGACCAGATCGTCAATCACGCCGCCAAACTGCACTACATGTTCGGCGGGCAGATTAAAGTCCCGATGGTGATTCGTACCGTGTCGGGCTGGGGCCAGCTTGGAGCGACCCACTCGCAAAGTTTCGAGTCCTGGTTCGCCCACGTGCCGGGCCTCAAAGTGGTTACTCCGGCCACTCCGGCGGACGCTAAAGGAATGCTCAAGACGGCCATTCGAGGCGAAGACCCGGTAATCTTTATCGAGCATAGCCTGCTTTATGGCATCAAGGGCGAAGTACCGGAAGGCGACGATTTTATGTTGCCCCTGTCAGGCGCACAGGTTCTGCGCGAGGGCCGCGACATTACGATTATTACCTACAGCCGTATGGCGATTATGGCGTTGCGGGCGGCGGCGAAGTTGGCTCAGGAGGGTATCGAGGCCGAGGTGATTGATATGCGCTCGCTCCGCCCGCTCGATATGGAGCCAGCCATCGAGTCTGTAATGAGAACTAATCACGCCCTGGTCGTCTCCGAGGACTGGCGGACGCTGGGAATGGGGGCGGAATTGGCGGCTCAGGTTTACGAGCAAGCTTTCGATTATCTGGACGCCCCGGTGGGTCGGGTCGCCTCGCTGGAAGTGCCAATGCCCTACAGCAAAGTGTTGGAGCAAATGGTCGTGCCGGACGAAAATCGCCTGATTAAGGCTGTCCACGAAGTTCTGAACCGCTAGATAATTTTTGGCTTTTGGCCCAAACGAGGAGATTAGATGGCTACACCTGTGACGATGCCCCAGATGGGCTACGACATGACCGAAGGTTCGATCCAGACCTGGGTTAAGAAAGAGGGCGATAAAGTCAGCAAGGGCGAGACGATTGCCGAAATCGAGACCGATAAGGCTACCGTGGAAATGGAAGCTTTCGCTAACGGCATCCTCAAGAAGATTGTAGTCCAGCCCGGTCAGCTTGTGCCGGTCGGGACGGTCGTGGCGGTGATTGCTGACGAGAACGAGGAAGTGGATTGGAAAGCTCTGGGCCTGGATGGTTCGGGCGGCGGTAACATGGCGGCGGTAGAAGCCACAAGCGATACGGCCAGCGACGCCGGGGCTACCCGCAAGAGCGCGGGCGAAGGTGGCGAGTCGCTCAGCCCGGACGCCTCGATCAGTTTGCAAGAGGTTATGAACGCCGCGCCGAAGGAGCAACGCCTGGCCGAAGGCAAAGCCGCCACCGATGGAACCGAACGGGCTGTCCCGGCGACTGGCCCCGGTTCTAGCACTTTCAGCCGTCGCCCTCCTGCCGGGCTGATCAACCTGGCGGCTCCGATTTCGGCGGCAGGTGGGCCGGGTGGGGCAGCGGTTCCGTCGGAGACGGGCGAGGAGATGAAGAAGGTTGGACAACAAAACCCTTCCGCTCCTGGTCGCGGAGAAGGAGACGAAGCGGCGGCTCAGACCCAGGCTATCACCGCGCCGTTACCTCAAACTCCTGCCGCCCCGGTGAGCAATGGTTCTGGCCCGGCCAACGCCAGCAGCACCGGTTCTAACGGTCGGGTCAAGAGTAGTCCGCTAGCTCGCAAGGTTGCCGGAGAGCTTGGCGTAGAAATTTCTGCTGTATCGCCTACCGGCCCCGGCGGGCGGGTTGTGCGGGCCGATGTAGAGAATTACGCTCAATCGGCTCCGGCAGCTACGGTTCTGCCTCCAACGATTTCTTCGCCAACCGTTGCACCGATGTTCGCGCCGCCGGAAGCCGCGATCACTCCGCAAGCGGCGACCGTCGCCGCTCCCCTGTCGGCTCCCGCCCTTGCGCCCGGTCAGGATTACGTCGAGCAACCGCTCAGCCGCATGCGCCAGACGATTGCCCGCCGCATGACCGAGGCGAAGCAAAACGTGCCGCATTTTTATGTGTCGAGTGAAATTGATATGACCGAAGCCCTCAAGTTGCGCCAGACAGTCAATGGGGCGATCACGCAGAGCGGCGGGAGCAGCAAAGTTTCGGTCAACGATATGGTACTCAAGGCGGTGGCAAAGGCTCTCCGCAAGTATCCGGCTCTGAACAATTCTTACGTAGACGGCAAGATTCGGGTCAACAGCCGGGTTAATATCGCCGTCGCTGTGGCTCTGGAAGACGGGCTGATTACGCCGGTTGTGCCAGACGTAGACCAGAAGAGCATCGGTCAGGTCGCTGCCGAAGCTCGCGCTCTGGCCGAAAAAGCCCGTGCCGGAACCTTGCGGCCCGAAGAGTTCCAGGGCGGCACTTTTACGGTCTCGAACCTGGGTATGTTCGATGTATCAAGCTTCGTGGCGATTATCAACCCACCCCAGGCCGCAATCCTGGCGGTTGGTTCGACCAAGCCGACCGTCGTCGTGAAAAGTGGTTCGTCCGAAGGAGGCCAGGACGAGTTCGAGGTGATCCAGCAGATGAGTGTGACGCTTTCCGCCGACCACCGAGCCACCGATGGCGCGGTTGCGGCCCAGTTCTTACAGGAGCTAAAGCGCATCTTGCAAAACCCGCTCACTTTGCTAGTTTGAGCCTGACCCGCTCAGGCAATTTGCTCGTAATGGCGTAAGGTTCCAGGTTTATCGCTAAAACGTTGAGCCTGGAACAGTGCAATTTCTTCGCGCCAGGCTGTCGAAGCCAGGGCCGCTTCCAGGCTTGGACGGCTATCCCAGCGCGAAATCATGCAATAGTCACTCTGGTCGGCTTCCGATTTTGCCTCGGCGTCGTACTGACGAAAGAACTCGACGCCGAGGCAACCTTCCTGGGTCTGTACCATTGGCAACCCGAACTGCCGCTCGAACTCCTCAAACCGCTCGGCTTCTTCCGCTTCGACTCGGTACGTCCACACTCTGATAACCATCAGCTTATATTCCTTTGATTGCTAATTTGATTGCTAACTAAATAGTATTTTAGAGGTTTTATTTTAAGAAGTAAGCTTTAGGTTTGTCAATTGTAATAAGTCTTTCCATAAACAGGCCCGTTTGCAAGGCTGCTCTGGGAGCGCGATTGCAGAGGCCATACCACGACGAGCCAGCTTGAACAATCGGCCTGGTTTGTGGTCGCGCAATAAGTCTTTAGGGAGTCGCTCCGACTTTTTAATGACCGTGCTGACTGCTGGGACTTTAATTGCCGACAATGCAGGGCTGGGTTATAATACGACCAAAATCGAGAAAAGAAACCCTAAAAAGGAGTTGGTGCCGCATGACTGCCGTCCTGGAACCATTAATCTATGAAATTAGTCGGCCTGGCCGGATCGCCTATTCGCTGCCGGAGTTAGATGTACCCGTTACGCCGATCCCGCCTGAGATTGCCCGCGACCCCGAACGATTGGGTCTGCCGGAAGTGAGTGAACTGGATGTAGTGCGCCATTTTACCCATCTTTCCCGCCTGAACCACGCTATTGACGTAGGTTTTTATCCGCTAGGCTCCTGTACGATGAAGTACAACCCGAAAGTAAATGAAGATATGGCGCGACTGCCCGGCTTCACCGATATTCACCCCTTGCAGGCAGAAGAAACGGTACAGGGAGCTTTGCAGCTTCAGTACGAATTGCAGGGTTACCTGGCCGAAATCGCCGGTTTCGAGGCCGTCACGCTGCAACCGGCGGCAGGAGCGCAAGGTGAACTGGTCGGGGTGCTGACTATCCGGGCCTACCACCGGGCGCGGGGCAATCTGGCCCGCACCAAAATTTTAGTGCCGGATGCGGCCCACGGTACAAACCCGGCGACGGCGGCAATGTGTGGTTTTCAGGTCGTGACGATTAAGAGTGATGCCCGTGGCAACGTTGACCTCGAACACCTGCGCCAGATGGCCGGGCCGGACACGGCGGGTCTGATGCTGACCAATCCTAATACGCTTGGTTTGTTTGACGAAAATCTGGTGGAAGTAGCCGAAATCGTCCACAAAGCAGGTGGCTTGATGTACGGCGACGGAGCGAATTTTAACGCGATCCTGGGGATTGCCCGACCGGGCGACCTGGGCTTCGACGTGATGCACATCAATTTACATAAAACTTTTAGCACTCCGCACGGTGGCGGCGGGCCGGGTAGCGGGCCGGTTTGCGTCAAAGCCCATCTCGCGCCTTACCTGCCTTCGCCCGTGGTAGACAAAGCCGAGCAAGACGGTCAGCCACGCTATTTCTTCCGCGAGGTGCCTGAAACGGTCGGTAAGGTGCGCTCGTTCTGGGGTAATTTTGGCATGCACGTGCGGGCTTACACCTACATTCGGGTACACGGAGCCGAAGGGTTGCGGGCGATCAGTGAAAACGCCGTGCTAAACGCAAATTACATGATGAACCAGTTGCGGGATGTCTTCGATGTCGCTTACGACCGGATGTGTATGCACGAGTTTGTCCTGAGCGGTAAACGCCTCAAGCAACGCACGGGCGTCAAAACTCTCGACGTCGCCAAGCGGTTACTTGATTTCGGCTACCACTCGCCCACGATTTACTTTCCCTTAATTGTAGACGAAGCCCTGATGATCGAGCCGACCGAAACGGAGAGCAAAACGACCCTCGACGAATTTATCACGACCCTGAAAGGGATCGCCCGTGAAGCCGAGGAAGAACCGGAATTGGTTAAAAACGCGCCTTACACCACCCCGGTTTTGCGCCTGGACGAAACTACCGCTGCCCGCAAACCGCAGGTGCGCTTTAAGTGCTTCGGTTAGTCTAGTTTAGCTTGGAATTTAGGGAAAATAAAAATCGCTCGAACCCGGTTCGAGCGATTTTTATTTCTTGAAAATTAGGCCAGGTCGAAAAGCAGCACTTCGGTATCGGGAGCTTTAGCGGCCAGCGAGATGACCTGCTCGTTGCTTAGGGAAGCACCGTCGCTAGTTTCAAGCAGCTTGCCGTTCACGAGAGCTTTGCCGCGCAAGACCTGTACCCAGGCGTGTCGCCCGCTTTGCAGGGGTTGGGTAAGTTCCTCGTTGGCATCTAGCACTGCCGCGTATACCTGGGTGTCCTGGTGGATCGTCACGGAACCATCGCGGCCATCGGGCGAAGCGATCAGGCGGAGTTTGCCGCGCTTGTCCTCGGTCGTAAAATTCTTCTGCTCGTAGCCCGGTTCTAAATTGCGCTCGACGGGCGTGATCCAAATTTGCAGAAAATGCACCCCTTCGGTTTTGGAGTGATTGTACTCGCTGTGGGTAATGCCCGAACCGGCAGTCATGCGCTGCACATCGCCGGGCCGGATTACCGAACCGTTGCCCATGCTGTCGCGGTGTTCCAGCGCGCCTTCCAGCACATAGGAAATGATTTCCATATCCCGGTGCGGATGGGTTCCGAAACCCTGCCCGCCCTGTACCCGGTCTTCGTTAATGACGCGCAAGGTGCGGAACTGAGTGTATTGCGGGTCGTAATACTGGGAAAAAGAAAAAGTGTGATAAGTATTGAGCCAGCCGAAATCAAAATGGCCCCTATCCTCGGCTTTGCGAAGTGTGATCATCTCCGCCCTCCTCTTAAATTTAATATACCGATGGTGGTTTACTATTGTTTACTATAGATACTAAAAATATTTTCAGGTCATATCGGGTTAAAAAACCTGGGTTACAAGCCTGATCCTTAAATCATAAAGATTGGGCTAACCGCCAGCAAGCATATATTCATGGCGGTTTTAGCCTGTAACGCTCGCCGGTGCGAGTGGAACTTTGAGGTAAGAGCCTTGAAACATTCGGTCAGGCTTCAAGGCTCTTACCCACGTTTAGTTTAACTTAGGCTGCGCCTGCCGGAACCGGGGCGGTCTGCAAAACTGCTTCGACATCCAGCACGATCTGTACCTTATCGCTGACCATCACGCCGCCCGCTTCCAGGGCTACGTTCCAGTTCAAACCAAAGTCCTTGCGGTTGATCTGAGTGCGGGCCGAGAAACCGGCCCGTGTGTCGCCGAAAGGACTCTTGCTCTGGCCGGAATACTCCACATCCATCGTAACTTCCTTCGTCACGTCGCGGATGGTCAGGTCGCCGGTTACAACAAACTCTTCCTGTCCGGCCCATTCAACCTTCTTGCTTTTGAAGGTGATCGTAGGGTATTTCTCGACTTCAAAAAATTCGGGCGACTTCAGGTGGCCGTCGCGCTTCTCGTCGTTAGTGCTGACGCTGGCGGCGTTGATGGTCGCTTCGACGTAATCCTTACCGGCCTGTCCCGGCTCAAAATCAATCTCCCCTTGCACTTCCGCGAAGCGACCCCGCACGGTCGAAACCATCAGGTGCTTGACCGAAAACCCGGCGGACGAATGCGAGCCGTCAATAATCCACTTTGCCATTAAATATCTCCTTTTAGCTGTAAGGTATCTCTATGTTAAAGCAAAACTTTCTAATGTAGTTGTGAGCAGCCAGCTTGTTGCGGGTCGCTTACTTATCTTTCATTGCTTACTATACAATAGTAGCCAGCTTTTGTCAAGAGCCTTTTTGTTAAGAAATTGGGTCCGTTTTGTCAGTTTGACTTTACAGAATTGATTAAGAGAATAATGGAAAAATAGATTGGGAGAATAACAGAAAAGAGAGAAAACGAAGCATCGCAATTACGGTCATTTTCTCTCTTTTCTGTTATTCAGGGGCGATACCAGGGTAGAAGCACCAATTTGCCAGTGGTATTGCGGCCCTCCAGGTCGCGGTGAGCCTGGGCTGCCTCGGCCAGAGGGTAAGTATGCTCGACCCGTAAGCGCAAGCGGCCTGCGGTGATGTCGTTTAGCACCGCCGAGGCTCGTTCGAGCAAGGCTGGGCGATCCAGGATGTAGTGTGCCAGCGAGGGGCGAGTCAGGAACAGCGAGCCTTTGGGGTTGAGAATAGCCGGGTCGAAAGGCGGAACCGGGCCACTGGAACCGCCGTAGAGTACCATGTAGCCACGAGGTTTCAGGCAGTTCAGGCTTTTGTCGAAAGTAGTTTTACCCACCGAGTCGTACACTACCGCCACTCCCCGGCCCTCGGTCAGCCGCTTGACTTCGGCCTCGAAATCGGCCTGGGTGTACAAAATTACCTCGTCGGCTCCAGCTTCGCGGGCCAGTTGCGCCTTTTCGTCGGTTGAAACAGTGCCGATCACGTGCGCCCCCAGGTTGTGGCACATCTGGGTCAGGAGCAGACCGACCCCGCCCGCCGCCGCGTGAACCAGCACCGTATCGCCCGCCGCCACCGGGTAAGTCGAGCGGCACAGGTAATGGGCAGTCATACCCTGCAACAGCACCGCCGCCGCCAGTTTATCATCCAGGTGATCTGGCACCGGCACGAGGCGGGCGGCAGGTACAAGACTATACTCGGCGTAGCTGCCGATGACCGACGAATACGCCACCCGGTCGCCCAGTTTAACCTCGGTTACACCCGGCCCGACCGCCTCGACTGTTCCGGCGGCTTCCTGGCCGGGCGTGAAAGGTAGTGGCGTTTTGTAAAGGCCAGTACGGTTGTAAACATCAATAAAGTTAATGCCAGCTGCCCCAATTTTGACCAGAGCCTGGCCTTCGCCGGGTGTAGGTGTTTCTAGCTCCTGGTAAGCTAGCACTTCTGGGCCGCCATACTGCGAAATACGTATCGCGTGCATGTTCCCTCCTTTTTTCGATCAGGCTTGTTTTAGAAAAGGCTGTTTTTCCAGTCGAGTTTACTATTCCGAGCGGGTTCTAGCAATTCAGATAGCAAACTGGCCTGGCACAAGCTGGTCTAATTCCCTTCTAACTTGGTTACATCCTTTGCAACAGGTATAATTGTTGCATATGAAGAAACAGCGAGACGCCATATGGAGTCGTCCAGGCGAGTTTGAAGGGAGTAAGTTTTGGATTTCGATAGTTTGAAAGAATCTAAAGGGACAAAGAGGGGCGGGTTGGGCCTCCTGCTGGTTGTCCTGATGTTGACCGGACTGCTGGCTGCTTGCGGAAACGATACTAATACTGCCGGTACGACTTCGACCCAGGTTGCCCCGACCGTTACGGCCCTGGCCCAAACCCCGGTCGCAAGTACGGTCAGCCCTGGCGTGGTTACAACTGCGGCTACCGGCACGACGAATGCCGGTACAAGTGCGGCGGCTACTACAGGCACAGTAGCGGCTACCACCAGTGCCGCCGTTAGCACCACAAATGGGGCTACGACGGTTGCTGCCGCCACGAGTGCGGTTGCGACCACTGTCGCCGTTTCGACCACCCAGGCTGCGCCCGCCACGACGGTTGCCGCAGTTAAGCCGAATGCCCCGGTTGGTAATACCTATCCGGCAGGCCCGGCCCCGGTAGCCGGAACGCCTGCGGGTGGTTTGGTCGAGGTGACGCTGAATGTACCGGACGCCTTGAAGCGTGGAGCTTTTGCCGAGCCACACAAGCTTAGTCTGCCGCAAGGCTTCGAAATCAGCCTGTACTCCCAGCTTCAGGGTACGCCCCGCTTCGGTGTTTTCAGCCCGGACGGACGTCTGTTCGTGTCCGAGCGCGGCGGCGGGCGAGTTGTCACCCTCAAAGACAACGGGGCGACCGGCGACCGGCAAGTTTGGGCCGAAGGCTTGAACGGGCCGCACGGTCTGGCTTTCCACGCCGTCGGCGGGCAGATGTATCTTTACGTGGCCGAAGATAACAAAGTAACCCGCTTTCCATATCAGAACGGGCAAGCTCGCGGCGACAAGAAAGAAGTGATTGTGCCGAACCTCCCTAATGGCGGAGGACATTCTACCCGCTCGATAGCTTTCGGGCCGGATAACAAGATGTATATTGCCGCCGGATCGTCCTGCAACGTTTGCGAAGAAAGCGATGAGCGACGGGCGGCGGTTACGCAGTATAATGAGGACGGTAGCAGCCAGCGCATTTTTGCTCGTGGTCTGCGTAACGAAGTTGGTATTTTGTTCTACCCGCCGACCGGCGAGTTGTGGGGCGTCGAAAACAGCCGGGACAACCTGGGTAGTTCGACCCAGGAGAACAATAATATTCCGCCCGAAGAGGTCAACATCATTCAGGACGGCAAGCATTACGGCTGGCCTTATTGCTACTCGAACCAGCTTTTCGACCAGAATTTTGGCCGACGTAACGCTGATTTTTGTAAAGATACCGTCCCGCCCGCCCTTCCGATGCAAGCGCACTCGGCTCCGCTCGGCCTGGATTTTTACATGCCCAGCACTATGCAATTTCCGGCGGACTTCCAGGGTGACGCTTTTGTAGCTTTTCACGGTTCGTGGAACCGCAGTCCGGCGACAGGAGCTAAAGTCGTGCGGGTGCGGGTCAAGGACGGTCGCCCGGTTAGTTACGAAGATTTTGCTACGGGCTGGTTGGTTGGTGCGGACAAATACTGGGGCCGTCCGGTCGCGCCTATCGTGGCCCCCGATGGCAGTCTTTTCGTGACCGATGACACAACTAACGCGCTCTACAAGATTACTTACAAGGGTTAGCTCTCATCTACCGTTAGCGGTCAGCGATCAGCCAGCCTGAGTTGAACAGGGTAAAGGCTGCTACTTGACCGCTAATGGCTCAAAGAAAGGTTTCTAATATTATGTTTGGTGGCGGCGGCGCGGGTATTCGGCTAATGCGGTTCCGAGGAGTGGATGTAACCCTCGATCTTGGCGTGGTGCTGATGATTTTGTTCTTTTTCGTGCCGCAAGCGCAATCGTTGCAGCGCAACTACCCCTGGTCTACGGCGGAAGTATGGAGTTATATAGCTCTGATCAGTGTGCTGTTTGTCGGCTCGATCCTGATACACGAGCTAAGTCATGCTATCGTTGGAATGTTGCTAGGGGCGAAAGTAACCGCCATTCGGTTGTATTTCTTTGGCGGTGCGACTTTCTTTAGCTCCAAGCCGACTTCAGAAGGCAAGAATTTCTGGATTTCGGCGGCGGGGCCACTGTCGAATCTGGCTCTGTGGGGTATTTTCCGGCTGATTTTTAATTCTACTTATAGTTACGGAGACTTCCCAACAGTCTGGATTGTCGCCCTTAATTATGTTGCGACGATCAATCTTTTGCTGGCGGCTTTCAACGCTTTGCCGGGCTACCCGATGGATGGTGGTCAGGCTTTGCGTTCGGGGGTGATCTGGTTGACCAAAAACACCCTCCTGGCGGCCCGGGTCGTGGCTGTGGCTGGCTGTCTGGTGGGCGGTCTCCTGGTATTGTGGGCCGTCCAGGAGTTGCTCTCGGTCCGGCCTGATAGCATCACCGTACTGTTCCGTGGCTTGATTGCTTTTTGGATTATTAGAGGGTCGCTGGCGCAGCTAAACGAGGTAGAGCAATCCCTCCCGGTGCGACCCCAGGTCGCGCCTGCCCCGGCCCAGGTAGTTGGTGTGCCGGTCGGCCAGGTGATGACCCGCCCACCCCAGGCCTGGACGCCGGATACAACCGTGGGAGATTTTCTACAGCAATCGGCGGAGTTGGGCCTTGATGATAATAAAGCCTGGTTGCCTGTCTTGCGCGAGGGCTATTTGCAGGGGATGCTCAACCGGCGGTTGGCTCGTAAAGTCGGTCAGGCCGAGCAAACCACCACGACCCTTGAGAAAATCATGCTGCCGCGCCGGGCTATCAACGCCCTGATGATAGATCAGGATGTTGGCCTGGCCTGGGAAGCGGCGCGGGCCAGCAAAGGCGAACCTGTCGCCGTGATCGGGGCGGGCGGTTACTTTGCCGGGTACGTCACGAAAGACAGTTTAGGGATTTAGCTTCAAGCACTCCTTGATCTCGCAGGAGTGCAACGATAGCCCAACCTTTACAGTTTAAGGCGGCCGCAGCAATCAAGCCGTAGGCAGGGTGACACGTACTATCGTGTAGTCGCCGGGGACGCTTTCGATAGAGAGTTCGCCGCCGTGGAGTTGGGCTATTCGTTGGGTCAGAGCCAAGCCCAACCCTGAACCTTGCTGCTCGTAAAACTTGCGGTCGAATTGCATGTAAGCTCCCACATTGCTGATTTGCTCGGCACTCAGACCCCGGCCTTTGTTTTCGATTGAAAGAGTCAGGCGGCCTTCGCCGCTGGGTTGGCTCTTGATTACCACGGGCGTGCCGGGTTGCGAATATTTAAAGGCGTTGTCCACCAGTTCTTCGACCAGCTTTTCCAGTCTTTCCTCGCCGATGCGGACGCCTCCTTCCTCCATTTCAATCTGCAAATCAGCTTCCCGCCCGCCGCTCCGGGCGCGTTGCCGGGCCACCGCTACTACAATACCCCGAAATGTTTCGCTTCGCCCGCTCTGAAGTGCTTTAATCTTCTCCGGGTCGGTTACGATAATTTCAAGCTCGGCGTAGAGCAGAAAATTTTGGATCAGCCGTTGCAACCGCTCGGCAGCTTTATGAATCCGGCCCAGCACCTGGCTTTGCTCTGGCGAAGCTTCTTCCAGCAATAGTTCGGACGACATCAAAATAACCGTCAGGGGGGCAAAAAACTCGTGAGGCAAGGAGCGGGCCAGGTTTCCCCTTAGCTCGTCCAGCTTTTTCTCGAAGTGTATATTCAGAGTGGCCTGTTTTTCCAGCCGAATATTCACCGCCTTGAGCAGTTCTATCCGCGAAACTGGTTTGGTCAGGTAATCGTCCGCACCCAGATTCATGCCCTGGCGCAGGTCAGCTTTGTCAGTTTTTGCGGTTAAGAAAATGAAGGGGATCGGGGCGGTCTCTATATCCTGGCGTAAAGCCGTCAACACCCCGAAACCGTCCAGGCCAGGCATCATCACATCACATACGATCAGATCGGGCCGGTATTGTTGAGCTAAAGTTACTCCCTGCTCTCCGTTCCCCGCTCCTAAAGCTTGAAAACCTTCTTCTTGCAATAGTTCGACGAAATTAGCGCGGACGGTCGCTTCATCTTCGATCACTAATATTTTACTCATAGGGGTCTGGCTCCAGGACGAAATAGTACCATTGATGTTAAATAAGCTGCCGATGTTAAGTATATAGTGGGTTTTGAGCAAATATCGGGGCTAGAATGAGTAACCGCCTCAACACTTCACTCCTGGAAAAACCAGGTCTAGCTGTGATCTATAGTAAAACACCGCCGCCCTATTTTCAAGTAGACGATGGTACGGGTTTGTAAAATGCTTCTAACCGATTTATTTTTAGAATCTGTTAGATTTTCCTTTCAAACTCGAAGCGCAGGTTTTGCATTGTTAGGGGCTGTCAGGAGGGGTCAAAAAACGAGGGGCGTAAAATTAGGGTTGCGTTCGCCGTTCACGCCAAAAACCGAGTCCCAGTAACGCTGGCCGTTAAACATCACCACCAGATTTTTAGCCTCGACTTTTAGCTCTCCCACGTTGAACTGGCCCATAACCCGCTCGAACAGGCCCGCACCATCGCCAAGCTTCTGGCGTTGGTCGGCCCGCAAATGCGCCCAGAAGCCTGGGTAGACCAGGATCAGCCCTAAAGCTCCCTGCGTTCCATATTTAGTGTGAGCCAGGTCAATCAGGTCTTTAGCTTTGCGCGGCACATCTCGCACCGCTCCCGGCCCGCTCAGAGGCTGACGCAGGGTAAAGCCGACCACGATATTAGCGAAACCGTCTTTGACGAGAGCTTCTTTAGGCCGGGCCAGCACGTCCAGTTCCAGGGTTCGCCCGCCGGGATGACTGCCTTTAACGTTTTCGGCCAGGATGTCAAAAAAAGGGGTTAGCTTTTCTTTGAGCATTGTCACTGTTTCGCCACCGCCCAAAGGCTCGTCGTTTAGAAAAAAATCCATGCTGGCTGCCTCCTTCCGTTTCGGTTTCGATTTCGTTTCCGTTCCTCAAGCTCCAAACCGGGCTATCGCATCGGCTACCCGGACTGCTCCGGCCAGGGCCGCCACGTTGTGTACCCGCACGATATCGGCTCCCCCGGCCACGGCCAGGGCTACCCCTGCCGCCGTCCCAAAATCGCGCTGCTGGCCGGGCGGAAGCGTCTGGTCTGGCCCGGCTACGAGTTGGCCGATAAAACCTTTACGCGACAGGCCGACCAGGAGCGGACGGCCCAACCGCCGAAACTCGGCCAGGCGATGCAAAATCTCCAGGTTTTGCGGGGCGGTCTTGGCAAAGCCCAGGCCAGGGTCGAGGATGATTTGCTCGCGGCGCACGCCCTGCCGGGTCAGTCTTTCCAACCGTTCTTCAAACCACTCAATCAGCGTCCCAACCAGATCAGCCCCGTAATCGGTCAGGTTCATCATTGTCTGCGGTGTCCCCCGCGAGTGCATTACGATTGCTCCCACCCCGCGCTCGGCTACCAGTGCGGCCATCGCAGGATCGGCCAGCCCGGTTACGTCGTTGACGAGGTGCGCTCCGGCATCTAGCGCGGCCTTCGCTACTTCCGCTTTCATGGTATCCACCGAAATCAGCCGCCGACTACCCTGGCGAATAGCTTTTAAGGCCGGTAAGAGGCGGGTCAGTTCGGTCTCGGCGGCCACCGGGGTGGCGTTGGGACGGGTACTTTCCGCTCCCAGATCGAGAAAATCAGCTTCGGCCTCGAACGAGCGGGCCTGAGCCATGACTTGTTCAAAGTCGCCTGCCCGCCCGTCACCCGAAAACGAGTCCGGCGTCAGGTTCACGATGCCCATCAGGTAGGTGCGCCGCCCCCACTCTAGCCTCTGACCGCCCAGGTGCATCGCTTCTATTTCCATGCTGGGCTGGCTCATCGTCCGGCCCTGGCCGAGGTTCCTGGTTTGAGGGCGTACAGGTTAATCCAGCGTACCGGGCTACCGTCCGCTTCGGTGGCAGTCGCCGAGAAGTTTTCAGCCATTCCACGCACCTCGAAGCCGTGGTCTTCCACCAGATTACGTATCTCCGAAGGCAAGTAAAGAGCAAAGAAGCGCGGCCTAACTCCTCCTTGCCAGCCCTCGTCCAGACCGCGCTTGACCCCCAGGAAAAGACCTCCATTTCCGGCCAGCACCCGGTACATTTCGTCCAGAGCAAGGCCCGCCCACTTTTTCGGCAAGTGCAAGAACGAAGCGCAAGCCCACACACCGCTAAAAACACCCGCGCCAAAAGGCAACTGCCGCATATCGGCCCCGACAAACAGACCTTCCGGCACGCGCCTCTGTGCTTCGATCAGCATTGCTGCCGAAATATCTGCTCCGACCACACGATAACCGTTTGCCGCCAGAGCCAGGGTATCGCGGCCCGGCCCACAACCCAGGTCGAGTAATGGCCGGGCAGTAGAGCTGGAAGGCAAGAGTTTAAGGAAGCGTTCGCGTTGGGGAGACATATCAATAGTGTAGTTTTTGGCCGCAAATTCCAGGGCAATAGCGTCGTAAGTCTGCCGGGTCTGGGTAATTTCTCGCATCTGCAAAGAATTTCTCTGTTTAATTAAAAAATAATAACTATGTAATTATAACACGCTCTTCACGCTAACCACAATCTAAACTCTTGACCGGCTTGTGCAACTATTGTATAAGACTGTATAACGGTTGATCACGCGGCCTTCGATAGCCCGTCAATTACTGAGCGATAAAGCCGGTAAGGGGTTAAGCCCCGATGCCAGACCTATAATAAATAATAATAGAAGAGCATAACTAAAAGCTTGCTTTCAAATTTTTGAGCTTGGAGGCGGCCTTCATTCTGCTAGAATAGCAAGGGCTATGGAACAACAGCAAGAAGCTTCTTTGTATAATGTTTTGACCCACAATTTCGGGGAGCAGCTACAGCCGCAATTGCAGCGCAAAGCGACGCTCACCATGCTTAGTCACGCCATCGAAGATGAAGTGCTGGGAAACAATCTTTCGCCGGTAATTTTTGCGGCCTTCCAGGATATTCGCTACTACCAGCCGGAACGACCCCGCTATGACCTCTTGCGGACTAAAGCACGGGCGGTGGCCCTGTTTGGCCGGTCGCTTTCCGAGGCCCAGGCTCTCGACCAGGATTGGTTCGTGGTGATCAACGAACCGCGTTTCAAAGTAGTGCTGGCTTCGCAAGAAGTTAGCGTCAGTCCCGAACTAGACCATTTCAAATCCGCCCAGGTCAGCGATAGTTTTCGCCCTTTTCAGGGTATTTGGAGTTACGACCGCGAAGTGGTAGATTTTGCCAGCCGCTACCTGGCAACTCAGGCTGGCGGCGCGGTGGCGCAGTCGGTCGAAGAAGTTGTAGCGATGCCGCACCAACCGTTTGAGCAGGTGCGTTATGTCAGCAATATTTCTGACCGTATTTTGCTGCAAATGGAAGCTACCAACCGTCACGCCCTGGGTCAGATCAGCCGCAACCAGCAACTCTTGAACGACCTGGAACAACAGGCTGGCTTATTGCAAGATGTAGAAGGAGCCAGGCAACTGGCCGAACACGAACGGAGCAAATTGCATCGTGAATTGAACCTTCTTTACAATGACATTACCCGCAGCCAGACCATGATAACTCAGGCTATCGTGGATAAAGCCCGGCTCGAACAGGCCGTCGAAGGCAGCAAAGCTCTGCTGGAGAGTCTACGCCAGCAGCTAAAAACGCTTTCCCAGAGCGAACCAACTTCGGTTTTGAAGATAATTGATCAACTGCAAGGATTGCTCACTCCGCCTCAACCTAATCTTTAGAGGGTAAGAGCAAGAGAAAAAAAAGCCGGAGCGTGTCCGGCTTTTTCTTTTTCTGAGACTGTTGAGACTATTTGTGTGTGTCTAAAACTCTTTGAGACCCAGCAGCAGATGCCGGGCGCGTTCGAGGGTTTCGGGTTTTTTGCAAAAGCAGAAGCGAATTTTAGTCCGAGCTTTCTCCCGGTCACGGTAAAATGAGCTTCCCGGCACAGTCGCCACCCCCAGATGCTCGATCATCCAACGCGCAAAGCTTACGTCGTCCGGTTGCCCAACCCGTTTCATCAGGTCGGCGGCATCAGTCATAATATAATAAGCTCCTTGCGGCTCGTAAGTGTAAAACCCGGCCTCGCGCAAGAAATCCAGCATAAAATCCCGCTTGTTGCGGTAGAGGCTACCCAGATTGTGGTAATACTCGTCGGGAAAACTCAGCGCGTGGGCGGCACCTTCTTGCAAAGGGGCGGCGGCTCCAACAGTCAGGAAGTCGTGGACTTTGCGGATAGCGTTGGTGATCTCAGGCGGTGCAATCAGCCAGCCGATCCGCCAACCCGTTGCGCTGTAAGTTTTGGACAGGCCGCTAATGGTGATTGTCCGCTCGTACATGCCGGGCAGAGTTGCCAGGTTGATGTGTTCGCCGCTATAGACCATATGCTCGTAGATTTCATCGGTGATCGCCAGGGTGTCCCATTTCTGGCACAACCCGGCGATAAATTCAAGCTCGGCCCGGCTAAAGACTTTGCCGGTGGGGTTGTTGGGCGTATTGATGATAATCGCCCGCGTTTTAGAATTAAACGCTGCCGCTAACTCGGCCTGGTCGAAGTGCCAATCCGGTTCGTAAAGCGTGACGTGGCGCGGAACGGCTCCACTCAGGATGGCGTCCGGGCCATAATTCTCGTAGTACGGCTCGAAAATCACCACTTCATCGCCCGGATCAACCGTTGCCAGGATCGCCGCCATCATTGCTTCGGTCGCGCCACAGGCCACGGTCAGTTCGCGCTCCGGGTCGGGCCGGAAGCCCCGGAAATGTGCGGTTTTTTCGGCAATGGCGTTGCGTAGCGATTTTGCGCCCCAGGTAATCGCGTACTGGTTTATGTCCGCTTCAATTGCCGCTGCCGCCGCCGCTTTCATGGCCTGGGGTGCCGCAAAATCGGGAAAACCCTGGGCCAGATTTACCCCTGGCTCAACTCCCGGTTGGCTCTCGTGGGCCAGGAAAAGCCGGGTCATCTCGCGGATAACTGACTCGCTAAACTGCTGAGCTTTCAGGCTGGTTCTAACCGCCATTGCTATGTTACTCCATTCCCACCATTTGCTTGACTTTGGCGGCCAGTTCGCGTGGAATAAACGGTTTAACCAGATAATCGGTACCGCCCGCTTCCAGCCCTTCGCCGATTTCATAGTTTTGGGCTTTAGCCGACAGGAACAGCACCGGCGTCTCTTCCATTTCAGGCATTTTACGCAACAGGCGGCACACATCGTAGCCACTGATGTAAGGCATCATCACATCGAGCAGAATTACATCCGGGTGGTTTTGTTGCGCCGAGAGCAAAGCCTGCCGACCGTCCTCGGCCTCGATTACCTCGAATCCGGCCCGTTCCAGGGTAAACACCACAAGCCTCCGAATATCTTTTTCGTCGTCTGCTACCAAAACCTTCATGCTATTTGTATTTCCTCTCTCACGCACGTTTTCTAGTAAAGAAAATTATAGATTGGCCCCGCCTGTGTGAGTGCATAACGATGAGCTAAAACGCAAGGTAAAATCTTTATTTTAGCTCTCCTAAAGAGCGGCGTGACATTTAAGGTTTTCTATACTTCTTCCGGGGAAAGTACCTTAATGGAATCGCCTGACCCGCCATTGGGCAGAGGCAATACCGATATTGTGCATAATCGTTTTCAAAATAATTATATTTAATCGAATATTGTTTTATTTTTTAGCCCAGTTTTATTTGTATCCCGGTTCTACTAAATATTAATTATGCCATCTTTGCCGCAATAAATATACAGTATAAAAGGCCTAATTTAGCGTCGTCCGGCCAGGCGACGCGCCACCTTCAGCAAACGCTTTTGCAAAAACGGTTTGGGTACGACATTGTAATACAGGCCTTTCAATTCATCCGTACCGGGCGGGCGCGGGCTACCGTCGGGATTGAGGCGTAATTCGCCTGAACCACTCCGTCGCGCTTTTAATTCGCCGGTGCCGACCCGCCGCACGTTCCCCTTGCCCACAAAGTTGGGCCGGTAGTCCGGTGAGGGGTCAGGCGCGATCTGGTCGGGTCGTAAGAAAACCACCGTCGGTGTCTTGGAAAGCAATTGATCCTGGCGCAATTCCTCGAAGAGAGTGGGAGTATCCAGGTCGCTATCGAGCGGGTCGGGAACATCCAGCAGTAGCCAGTTGGGACGATAGCGGCGGGCCAGCGTGAGGGCATCTGCTTCGCGCATTGCCCGGTAGACCTTCGTATAACCGGCTTCGCGCAACAGTCGGTCGAGGCTTCGCAGTGCGTCCGCCGAGGGGCTAACCAGCAAGATTGTCTGCATTGTTTTGAAGGTGTTGAGGTCGCTACCCTTTTTATCCGAACCCAGCGTCTGTTCGAGGTTGTCGAGGATTAGCCGGTCGGAAGCGGGCCAGGGTAGGACGGCTTTGGCTCCGGCAGCAATCACGCGCTGCTCGACTGGCGAGAGATTGAGGGTCAGGATTGCCGCCCCTTTGAGGGCCGGGCCAAGTACCGCGCTGTCTTCTTCCCGTAAGAGGTCTGGCTCCGCTCCGTTGTTGATAATCAAATCGGGTTGCCAGCTAGGGGTGTCCGAAACCAGTTCCGAGCGATCACTGGCGATAATAATCTGGAACCCGCCCTGGCCGAGGGTTTCCTGCATTACGCGGCCAAAATCAGGGTTCTGGGTGATAACGAGCGCGGCATAATGCGGGTCGGTGTCAATTTCCTCCTCGCCAAAATCGGTCAGGGCCGCCACGGCCTGGCTAAGTAGTGGAATAGTAATTATGATCATCGAGCCGGGCAGCGGAGCAGGGCGATTAGCCGCCCGCACTGTCCCTTCGTGAATATCAATGATGCTACGAGCGATTGCCAGTCCCAGGCCGACATCGGCTCCTTCGCGCCAGACCCGGCTTTGAGGCCGCCAGAACTTGTTGAAGACCTGTTCTACTTCTTCCGGGGCAATTCCCGGCCCTTCGTCCTCGACCTTGATCTGGCCTAGTTCGCCCGTTTCGTCCCGTCCAACTTCCAGATAAACTGTGCCGCCCGGCGGCGTAACCTGCCCGGCGTAAGCGATTATGGCCCGCAAAGCCTGACCGAACCGCTCCGGGTCGAGGCTGGCCGGTAGCGGCCCGGTTTCGTCCACATGTACCTCGAACTTAAGGTCTTTAGTTTCGAGTTGAGGGCGTACTTCGGCACAGGTCTGAGTGACAAGATTTTGAAAGTCGGTCAGCATAGGCCGGAAGTTCATCTGTCCGGCTTCTAAACGGGATACGTCCAGCAATTCTCCGATGATCCGAGCGAGTTTTTCGGTGTTCAAGCCGACTACGCCCAAAAACTCACGCTGCATATCGTTGATCAGGCCGGTCTCACCCTCTAATACAAGGTCTACATAACCCTTGATCGAAGTGAGTGGAGTACGCAGTTCGTGAGCGACGTGCGAAATAAATTCAGCCCGTTCCTGGTCGTCCAGATCGCTGGCCGAAAGACGTTGTTGCAACAAGAAATTTTGCTGGTAAAGCTGCTGCGTGCGTTCTTCGAGTTCGGCTACCCTTTTGCGCAGGAAACCAACCTCTTCGTCCGCACCGGGACGCGACCCTGCGCCCCGGTTACTAACATTAGTTTTCACTTCACTCATTATTCTTATCTACCCTATCCGGGTTGTCTTTTAGACACCGATTATACTATAGCTCATCTCAATGCACGACGGGACTGGCACTCGAAGAGTTTAAGTTGCCCTCCGGTGCGTTTTCCTGACTCTGCGTAAAGCCCTTAAAACGGTAGCCCACACCCCGTTCAGTCAAAATATAAGTGGGACGCGAGGCGTCCGGTTCGATCTTTTCGCGCAGGCGACGAATATGTACCCTCAATCCCTCGACGTAAACTTCTTCATCAGGACTCCACACACGGGCTAGAAGTGAGTCGGTGGTTAGCACTTGCCCGGCATGCCGCACTAACATGTGCAACAGCTTCGATTCGGTCGGAGTTAACTCCTGGTGATGGCCGCGCACATCGGCCCAATGCTGTCCAAAATTGATTTTAAGACCTTCATCCACGGCTATCTCGGCGGAAGAACCAGTTGTTTGCACATCCCCAAAGCGGCGTAAAACTCGGCGCACTCGCGCAGCTAACTCGCGGTTGTTAAAAGGCTTGACAATGTAATCTTCGGCGTAGCGGTCGAGGCCGTCTACGATTGTATCTTCGTTGTCCACCCCGGTCAGCATAATTACGGGTACAATCGCGTATTGCTGAAGACGTCGGCAAACCTCGAAACCGTCAATATCGGGCAGCTTCAAATCTACAATTGCCAGGCTCGGCAACTCGCGGGTCAGTTTGTTTAGGGCTTGCTGTCCGGTTAGGGCTGTGCTAACCTCAAACCCCTCCACTTCCAAAGCCTGGCGTACCAGCCGTAAAATATGTGGATCGTCGTCAACCACCAGAATTGTTGGTAAATTCATCGTTTCCCTACCTTATTACAGAATGCCGTTTCCATCCTGTAGTTAGTTCATCTTACATCCACAGCAATTTGATTGCTTTTAGGAAAATATACAAACCTTATCTCTAGCTCACACTGCCTTAAGGGCAACCACTTGATTAAGAATTAAAAAACTTTTCAAATTGGAACTTTGCGAGTCTTTTAAGATTATCAATAGCCAGACCTGTACGGAAGTAAATAAAGTTATTTATCAGAATGCTATGCAATTCAGACTATTTTAACTCTATTTTACATTTATTGTAAACCCCTAATTAGCTCCGATTGCTATTATGGTTAAGGTTAACCTGCCTGGGAAATTCCAATTCTTTTATTTCCCCGCCTTCTTGGTCGTCAGACGCCTTTACGAAGACTACTCCCACTCGATTGTAGCCGGTGGTTTGCTGGTAATGTCATAGACGACTCGGTTGACTCCGCCGACTTCGTTGACAATCCGGCTACTCAAGCGGGCCAGCAGATCGTGAGGCAGACGCGCCCAGTCTGCCGTCATGCCGTCTTTGCTGCTGACGGCCCGAATTGCCACCAGGTTGCTGTAGGTTCGTCCGTCGCCCATTACACCCACGCTTTGCAAGGGGGTCAGGACAGCGAAATACTGCCAGACCGCTCCGGCCCCTTCACCATCCAGTCCGGCTCCTTTAATTTCCTCCCGCACGATAGCGTCTGCCGCCCGCAGCACAGCCAGGCGTTCCTCGCTGACTGCGCCCAGCACGCGCACGGCCAGGCCAGGACCGGGGAAAGGCTGTCGCCAGACGACTTCGTGGGGCAAGCCAAGTTCTAGCCCAACCTGCCGCACTTCGTCTTTGAAAAGATAGCGCAGGGGTTCGATCAGCTTTAGTTCCATATCGGCGGGCAAGCCGCCGACATTGTGATGAGTTTTAATTCGGCTGGCGGTGCTGTTTTCGGCGGTCGCACTCTCGATTACGTCCGGGTAGAGGGTACCCTGCACCAGCCATTTAGGATTTCCTAACTGGCGGGCCTGGGCCTCAAAAAGGCGGATAAACTCGGTTCCAATGATCTTGCGTTTGGTTTCGGGGTCTTCCACTCCGGCCAGTTGTTCCAGGAACCGGGCCGAGGCATCCACGTAAATCAGGCGTAAGCCTAATTCGTCTCGAAAAACCTTGACCACGCTTTCGGCTTCGCCCTGGCGCAAGAGACCGTTATTGACAAAGATGCAGGTTAGCCGGTCGCCAATGGCCCGCCCTACCAGCGTGGCCGCCACCGCCGAGTCTACTCCGCCGCTCAGGGCGCAAATGGCTCCCTCGGTTGGCCCTACTCGTTCGCGGATCATTTCAAGACTGGCTTCGATAAAGGTGTCCGCCGTCCAATCGCCCTGGCAACCGCATACTTCATACAAGAAGTGACGCAAAATCTCCGCGCCGTGTTGAGTGTGGTTTACTTCGGGGTGAAACTGCACCCCCAGGATCGGTGCTTGCCGGTTTGGGCTACGTCCTTCCATCGCCGCGACGGGCGTGGTGCGGGTGTGGGCGGTAATCTCGAAACCGGGGGGCGGGGCAGCAATATTGTCGCCGTGGCTCATCCACACGCTCAAGGAGGAAGGTATACCCTGAAACAGGGTTGTCCCGGTCGAAACCTCTACATCGGCCTGGCCGTATTCACGCAGGGCCGATGGCTCGACCTGACCACCCAGGGCGCGGGCCAACAAACCCATCCCATAACAAATTCCCAGTACCGGCAAGCCGCTTTCAACTACCCAGTCCGGCATTTGAGGTGCGCCCGGTTCATATACGCTGGCCGGCCCGCCCGAAAGAATAATGCCGCGCGGGTTCAGCGCGACTACCCGCTCCCAGGCCGCTTCGTGAGTAAGGATTTCGCAATAAACCTGCGCTTCCCGCACCCGACGGGCAATCAGGCGAGTAAATTGCGAACCAAAATCCAAAATTACTATGGCTTCGTTACTGACAGTCGGCATGGGGCCGCTAAACCTTTCCTAATGATGACCGAAAAAGGACATCTGATAATTACTTATTATATATTAAAACTAATTAATAACAACTGGCAAAAGATTGCAATACTGTTACGATTTCCTAATCTTCCGGCAAAGGCGTGGTTGGGTCCAGGTAAACGTACTCGGTATCGAACTGCCAATCCACAATTCCTTCCAGGACAATTTCTAGCCGGGGATGTAAAGGATCAATCTTCTTGACCAGATGAATATCTACCACGCGGTTGTCGTTCAGGCCGAGAGCCTGGCAAAGGGCGTCCAGCGAAATTTTCAAGCCGCCGTCCAGGTCGCGTTTGTGAGGCGTGGTGAAATAGAAATCTAAGAAAACCGACAGATACGAACGAGCGAAATCTGTCCGCGCCCCATCCGTTAGCTGACCTCGTTGATCCAGGAGTTCGATTTGTCGCTCAACTTCTCGCTTCCATTTCCGGGCCTCCTCGCTCAGCACCCGCCGCCCGTTGACTGTGGCATATTGAGTATTGATACTAGGTGGAAGTGGGAGCAATAGCTTCAGGCTAGGAGCAGCTTGCTTCTTTGTCATATCCTTATTATATTACAAGAAGGGATACTTTGTCATTAAAAAGCTGAAAAGGATTAAGACAATCCTTAATACTAACCTTCCGCTCCTATCTCGCGGTAGAGAGTCAGCGCATCGCGGGCGGCGCGTTCCCAGGTGAACTGGGCGGCCCGTGCAAGTCCGGCTATGCGAAGGGCCGCTAACAGTTGTCCATCACCATCCACGCTTTCGAGACCGTTTTGGAGAGCGTCGGCAATCGAGGCAACCGAAGTAGCATCGCACATCAAGGCGGCTCCCTCGAAAACTTCTGCCAGCGAAGAATTGTTAGCCGTCACGACCGGCGTGCCGCAGGCCAGACTTTCCAGGGGTGGGATACCAAAACCTTCGTAAAGGCTGGGGAAACAAAAGAGGTCGGCCAGATTATACAGAACCGGTAAATCTTTTTCCGGCACAAAATCTAACCAGACGATTTGATCGCTCATCCCTAGTTCGGCAATGCGCTTTAAGATCGGCTCGTACAGCCAACCGCGCCGCCCGGCTAACACCAGTTTGCGACCCCGCCCTGCGGTGGTATCCTTGAGGCGATGCCAGGCTTCGACCAGGCGCACGAGGTTCTTGCGTGGTTCGATAGTACCGAGGAACAGCACGAAACGCGACGGCAGACCGAGCCGTTGCCGCACTTCTTCCAGAGCGGCTTTATCCTCAAGGGGTTGAAATTCCGCTCCAACCCCGCCATAAATGACCTGGATTTTCTCGGACGGCACCTTCAGGCGTTCGATCAGGTCGCGCTTGATTGCCGCCGAGTCAACACTGATTCGGTCGGCCCGGCGCACGCTACGTGGCACAGCCTCGGTCAAGTATTGGCGGAGCTTTGCTTCGGCGCATTCGGGCGTAATCAGAAAGCTAAGATCGTGGATTGTGACGAGGGTGCGGCCCTGGCGATGGGGCGGCACTACAAAATCGGGGAAATGTAGCAAATCGAGCTTGCCAAGCCGGTCGCGGCCAAAAGGCCGCTCGAAGCGGGCGACCAGTTCGAGGGGAAGAGGCAATCGCGCTCGTTGCCATAAGCGGGTCAGGGTCGGCTCCGAAAAAGGCAACCGGGCGAACTGGACTCCGGCCCGGTGTTGCCGCTTCTGACTCTGGACAAAGCTGACCTGTTCAGGTTTTAGTCCTCCACCCGCATAAAACAAGACCCATTCCAGAGCCTGACTTTCTTCCAGGCCGAAAAGAGCTTCTACCAGGCTGCGCGTCCACCGCCCAATACCGCCGCCCTGCCGCACCGCCGGAGTATAATCTATTCCAACCCTCATATAATTAACATTTCACGCTTATCTTATGCGAAAAACGGTTCCGTCAGACCTTTTCACATTTCATCCTGGGCCACCGGCAAGGTCGGGTCGTTGCCCCATTCTTCCCAGGAACCATCGTAGACAGTCACATCGTTGTAACCAAGCATTTTGAGGGCCAGGGCTGCGTGACAGGCCCGTACTCCGCCCTGGCAGTAAGTGATAACATGCTTATCCGGCGTGACCCCTGCCGTCTCGAATTGCTCGCGCAGGGTCGCAGCGTCTTTAAAAGTCCAGGTTTCGCGGTCGAGATTGTTCAACCAGTTCAGGTTGACCGCGCCGGGTATATGCCCGCCTCGTGCGGCCCGCACTTCCTCGCCCCGGTATTCGCTAGGACGGCGCACATCCACCACAGCCGTCGCCGGGTCGCTGAGGTGATCTAGTACGTCGGTTGCGCTGGCCCGCCATTTTTCCTGCCGCTGGGCCGGGTCAAGCTTGAAAGTACGCGGTTCGGGGACGGAAGGGTCGGTGCTAAGGGGAAGATTCTCACGCTTCCATTTAGGGAGGCCACCGTGCAGAATACGCACTCCCGCGAAGCCGTAGTAGTTGAGCGTCCACCACAACCTTGAAGAAAAATGCCCGCCCTCGTCGTCATAAGCCACGACTGTCATCGAGTTATTCACCCCTAGCCGCCCCATAAGGTTTTCCAACCTTTCGGGCGGCAAGAGCATAAATTTGACCGGGTTTTGGGGGTCGCTTAGTTCGGTGTCCCACTGCAAGTAGACGGCCCCCGGAATGTGATCGGCCCGGTACGCTTCGATCCCAGGCCGGTCCCAGTAGTAACGCAGATCAATAATCCGCACCTGCGGGTCGTCCAGATGCGCGGCCAACCAGTCGGTTTCGACAAAATAAGGAGCCATATTCAGGGTGTTCGTTTCCATCTTTGATAAAAGCTTTCTTTGGGTTTTCTAACGACCGCTTGTTACATTGTACAGGCTTTAGCTTCTTGCTTTACACTTCTAAGAGGGATTATAATTATAGTGGAAGGGCGCGAAGCTTTCAATCGAAGAAGCGAAGAAGCGAAGAAGGACAAAGGGAAGTTGCGATGGTATTATCTACCAGCGAAAAAGAGCAGGCCGAGCAATCGGCAGTTCAAGTCGAGCCGAGCGGGGAAAGATATGGCGGACACTGGCCGCAAGGTATTGCCGAGGCTTACAGTCGCTCGCGTGGGCCGTACACCGTCGAAAACGTTGACGCTTTGTTGCAGGAGGAACCGATTGAACTTATTAACGGCTGGCTGGTATGGCAAACAATGACCGATATTGACGAACGACAGATTGCCGCTAACATTCAGGTCGCCTTAGATTTATCGGCCCGGCAAGCCGGGTTCGGGCAAGGCTTACCCGACCAGGTCGAATGCGAACTGGCCGACGGTTCGGTGATCAAGCCGGATGTTTGTTTAATATCCTGGGATCGGCTGGAAAATGGGCTGGTGGAGCGCGGGCCTAAGCTGCGCAAGTTGATCAAAGGCGGGCCAGAACTGGTAGTCGAATTACATTCTCCTTCTAACACGCTGGAAGATGCGCGGATTAAACGAGAAAAGTATCTCGCTAACGGTGTCTCAATCGTGTGGGATGTCCATCCGCTCAAGCAAACCATTAGAGTCTATCGAGCCGAAAATCCTACCGAAGCTCAGGAGTTTTCCAATCAGGATACAATTGACTGCGAACTTTTTCTAAAAGGCTGGCGGCGTAAAGTAGCCGATCTGTTCGACCAAAAACTAGACGCGAAAACCCTGGCCGGTGAGGTAGCCGAAGCCTGGCAAGCCGAAGGTCGGGCCGAGGGGTTAGAAGAAGGCCGGGCCGAGGGAGAATTAAAGCAGTTGCGCGAAATGCTGCCCCGGTTGGCCCGGTTGCGTTTCGGCCCAGCCCTGCCCTCGGAGTTGGCGGGACGGTTGGCTCGGTGCAACCTCGCACAGTTAGAGGAATTGTCGGCCAGTATCGAAACTAGCCCTGCTTTAGCCGATTGGCTGATGCAGTTGCCAGAATAATTTCTTTCTCTCTGGAAATAAAAAAGAAGCGGCATTTTTCTGCCACTTCTTTTTTATTTTAGGGTTAATCGGTTAAAATCACTGTCAGGCTTGGGTCTGAGCCACTTTATCAACGGGACGGGGTGCGTTCGCCTATAATATTGAGGTTTTGCAGCGTGTCCATTCGCGGCAAACCATCGTCCGAGAAGCCTCGCAGGAAGTAATATTCCTGAATCATCCGGCCTAGTTCAATTGTCTGGTTCTGCGCCCGACCGTCCGATAAGCGGTCGTTAAGCAAACGTTTAGGCAGCGTGTCGTCAATGGTTGGGTTCATGCCAAAGCGTAAATTGAACATTCGTTCGACCGTGCTGACCCGCTCACCGATCATCATCACATCCATTTCCCGCAGAGGCGTGCCGATAGCGTAGGTCAGGAATTCGGCAATATCGCCTGGTTTGAGCGAGTAGGCCGTAAAAGCGTAATGCTTGCAGACCGAGGCTGAATCTAGCAGAGCGGCAAAATATTCGTGCCAGACCACCATATTAGCCTTGCCGTGCCATTCCAGCGGGTTAGCCGCCGAACCAAAAACGAACACATCTTCGGCTTCGGCCTCGCTTTTTTCTAAAATCTCGAATTGAGGCATATGCAAGCCGGTATCGCCACCCCGGTTGCTGATTGCCATTGCCAGGGCGTGCGCTTTAGCGGCCCGACCATCTATAGCCGGTAGTTCCAGCCCTTTGACTTCCATCGCCCAATCTCGGCTGCCGGGGAACAGTGCGCTCATCCGCCGCACGCCCATAGCCAGCAGTTCGCCGACGCCTTGCTTGGCGGCTGTTTCGCGGATCAAATCGAGGAGTTGCTCCTCGCTACTACCCCATTCCAGCACGTCTTGATCGAAAAGCTGACGCTGATAACATTCCATCAGGAAAGCGACAGAGGCTCCAAAGGAAATCGGGTCAATTCCGACTTCTTCGCACAAATGATTAGCCTCGATAATCGCGTTCGCGCTGGAGAGGCCGATGCGCGGCCCCAGGCTTCCAATGGTCAGGTAGTGAGGCCGGTTGCGGCGGGTGGCTTCGGCACCGCGAGTGGTTTCGATAAAGGCTTTGCAGGGCATAATGCAATAGCTGCAAGCGCGGTCTACCAGTCGTTTATCCGGCCCGCGAGAGAGATTATCAATCGTGTTACGGCTGACCCCAATAATGCGGTTAAACACTCCGTCCTGGCCGTTGCGAATACTCAAGGCTCCGGCGGCGTGAGCGATGTTGACCAACTCAGTCGTCCCATAGCGGCTCATCGGCCCGAATAGCCGGTCGTTCTTGATCGCGTTGTGGCTTTCCTTCATTTTGTTGAGGAAGCGGTCGGTATTCGCCAGATTGATGTCCTGCGTGCCGTGGACTGCAATCGCTTTGAGGTTCTTCGACCCCATCACGGCTCCCAGCCCGGTGCGACTAATTTTGTCCAGGTGGTCGCAGACGATGCTGGCGTAAAGAACGCCGTTTTCTCCCGCCGGGCCAATCGTCGCCACTTTGAAATCGTCGCCCAGGCGGTCGTGCAGCATATTGATCGTATCGTGAGTGGTGCGGCGGCGCAACCAGTCGGCAGACTTGATTTCTACTCGGTCGTCGTCAATTTCAAGGTAAACCAGTTCTTCGGCCCGGCCCTGGATCACCAGCATATCGTAACCGGCAAACTTAAGTTCGCTTGACCAAAAACCTGCCGTCGTATCCAGTCCTAAAAGGCCGGTGAGGGGCGACCGGGCGACTACCGACAGGCTGGCGGCGGCGGGAGCCATTGTGCCGTTGAGTGGGCCGGTGGCAAAGATCAGGAGGTTATCGGGTGAAAACGGTTCGGTTCCTTTGGGCAGTAGTTCATAGAGCATTTTTACTGCGAAACCGCGCCCGCCCAAAAAATCACGCTTGAGCGGTTCGGGTAAAGGAATACTCACGACCTTGCGGGTGGTAAGATTGACGCGCAGAACTTTGTTGGCGTAGGACATTTTATTCTCGTGTATTCGGGAAACTTATTTGACGTATTTGGTTTGATGTAGACAGGCTTTACTTGAAATTACCTGTCTTAATTTTACCGCAGCCACGGCCAAAAGGCAACTATAAATACTCTTTGCTATTATTTCTATTTGGGTTATACTGCCCTAGAATTAACTGATAATTAAAAGGAGAGCGGCGATGAGCGATTTAGGGCGGGCGTTGGGCTATTTGCGGGCGTACTGGCGTACTGCGTTGGCTGCGTTTATATCATTACTGCTGGTGACGGCCCTGAACCTGCTCAACCCGCAAATTTTGCGGATCGTGATCGATCAGGGGATCAACCCGCGTGACCTGACAGCGATTTTCTACGCTTCGCTGGCTCTGCTGGGTGTGGCTATCTTGCGGGGGTTGTTCACTTTTGGGCAGGGTTATTGGAGTGAGAAATCGAGCCAGAGTGCCGCCTACGATATGCGGAATAGTATTTTCGCCAAGCTTGAAAATCTTTCCTTTAGCTACCACGATAAATCGCAAACCGGCCAACTGATGACCCGCGTCACCAGCGACGTGGATCAGGTACGGAACTTTACCGGAGCCAGTCTGCTGCAACTTTTCAATGCTTTCGTAATGCTGATCGGGAGTGCCACAATTTTGCTGCTGACCAACTGGCGACTGGCTCTGGTGGCGATGGCGATAATCCCGGCAATAGCGGTAGTTTTTGTTTTCTTTTTGCGGGCGGTCGGGCCGCGCTTTCGCAGCGTGCAGCAAAAGCTGGGTGGCCTGAACACTATTTTGCAGGAAAATCTGGCTGGAGTGCGGGTTGTGAAGGCTTTCGGGCGCGAAAACTACGAGGTGGGCCGCTACCGCAAATCCAACGAGGATTTGCTGGCCGAAAATATGGTGATCGTGCGCGGCACGACCTTGAGCTTTCCGCTAATTTTCTTTATCGCTAATCTTGGCACTTTCGGGGTCATCTGGTATGGCGGTAGCGAGGTGATTGGCGGCAATCTCAGTGTCGGTCAGCTTGTAGCCTTTAATTCCTACCTGAGCTTTTTGTTGCAGCCGATCTTTATTCTGGGCAACAGCCTGACTACTATTTCCCAGGCGTCGGCTTCGGCCCGGCGGGTTTTCGAGGTGCTGGATACTCCAATCGAAGTGGCCGACCGACCCGACGCGAAAGTTTTGCCGCCGCTCACAGGCCGGGTTACTTTCGAGAACGTGACTTTTCGCTATGCCGCCAGCGAAACGCCGAATCTGGTTGGCCTTTCGTTCGAGGCTATGCCGGGCCAGACGGTTGCCCTGCTAGGTCGCACCGGGGCCGGTAAATCTAGCGTTATAAACCTGATACCGCGCTTTTATGACGTGAGCGAGGGCGCGGTCAAACTGGACGGCCTGGACGTGCGAGATGTAACGCTGGAGAGTTTGCGCTCTCAGGTTGGGGTGGTTTTGCAGGAGACGACCCTCTTTAGCGGTACCATTCGCGAGAATATCGCCTATGGTCGGCCCGACGCGACCGACGCGCAGGTGGAAGCGGTGGCAAAGGCAGCCCAGGCCCACGAATTTATCACAGGCTTTCCGCAGGGTTACGCTACGATTATCGGCGAACGCGGAGTCGGATTGAGCGGCGGGCAACGCCAGCGTCTGGCAATCGCCCGCGCTCTGATGCTCGATCCGGCCCTGCTGATTCTGGACGATAGTACCTCGGCGGTGGATGCCGAAACCGAATACCAGATACAGCAAGCTCTGGCAACTCTCTTGCGGGGTCGCACTGCCTTTATCATCGCTCAGCGTATCAGCACCGTCCGCCAGGCTGACCTCATTTTGCTGCTCGACGGCGGGCATCTGGTGGGCAAAGGGACACATCAGGAACTGATGTTCAGCACGCCGCTCTACTGCGAACTGATCGAATCGCAACTGCTTAAAGACGATGTACCGGCGGCGGCTTAGTTTTTTTGGGCCGAAGTCCAGGCCAGGAGAAGCTTTTTCATCTTCAAAGCGGTAAATAGGGTAGCTTGAGTTGAAAGCCGGGCGCGGGACAAGACCGCCCGGTACGTGGGGAGAGATATTTCGTATAAGGAAGACCCATAAATGGGCCTGATACAAACACAAGGCTGGGGCAGACCCATGATTAAGGAAGGGCATTAGCCCCGTTCAGGGGGCTTCGTTGGAATAGCCCGGCCATTCATGGCCGGGCGGTCTTGTCACTCGTCCAGCCTTTAGGATATAAAACCGAACCAAACCGGGCGGCTATAAAGACCACCCGGCTTTTAATTATTTTAATAAGAATATGTGGCCGCCGAGATTAGACCGAAACGGATGTGCGGGCCGGAGCCAGGGGGCTACGCCGGGCCTGGTCGTTGACGAAATCCTGGTTAATCCGCTTTGCGCTGTCCATCGCGTCGGTGACGGCGAAGGGCCACGTTACCATCGTGATCCAGGTGAGGAGGAAAAAGATGCCTTTGCCGATCTCACCGTTGTAAAACTGGCCCAGGCCCGGTATGAAGGCCGACAACAGCACCGCGTGGCTAACATTCTTCTTTGGTTTCATGAAGTTCTCCTTGTAGCAAAGCACCAACAGTCCAACATACTAAACTCATAGCATAATTCTTACCTGGCATTGTAGCAAGCCGGGCCGGACTTGAGGATAAGGCTTGCGAGAATATTTAGTGCAGACACGATTAAACTCCTTCGCCTGATCTCTCGTTAGCCACGTTCTCGGCAAAATAGCGGCCCCAATGCGGTTGTCGTCCGTCAATATCCTGAAAACCATATTCGTCCGACAATTTCCACGAACTCAGGGCTTGCCCGGTCTTGCGGTGATAGTCTGGGTCGGCGGCGAGAGCGGCGACGGCCCGGCCTACAAAATAAGGCGTTTCGGAAGCGATAAAGTGGGGGTCTTTCCTGGCTCCTTCTTGCCAGTTAGCCTCTGTGACGCCAAAGTGCTCTAGCATTTCTTCCGAGCGCAAAAAACCGGGCGTCACCGAAACTGCCGTCAGGCCGTGCGGTTTGAGTTCCTGAGCCATCGCCAGAGCCAGCCGAATGTTTGAGGTTTTCGCCAGATCGTAGAAAAGATTGCCCCGGTAGTCGAGGTTTTCGCCGTCGGTGATTTCGACGACCAGCCCGGCCCCGCCTTTTAACATGAGCGGCACGCCGTAGCGACTGGTGATAATGTGGCTGTGGACGGCTTTTTGCTGCATCTGGAAGCCTTTCGCCAGGTCTAACTCCCAGAACGGCTTGCCCCATTCACTCAGGGTTTCTCCGCCCCAGATGTCGTTTACCAGAATGTCCAGTCGACCTTGCTCGGCTTCGACCCGTTTAAACAGTCCTTCCACCTCGGCTTCCTGGAGGTGGTCAACCCTTACCGCGATACCTTCGCCGTCGTATGAGCCGACCATCTGGGCCGTTTCTTCGATGGTTTCGGGGCGCGACCCGCTGGCCGATTTGCCGCGCACGCTTCGCCCGGTGCAATAAACGGTTGCTCCCGCTTCACCCAGCATACAGGCAATTCCCCGCCCGGCCCCACGGGTGGCCCCGGCCACGACTGCTACTTTTCCTTTTAAGGGTTGCATCGCAAAAACCTCCTGTTGTTTTTGGTTTCCTTTCCGTGCAACCCATTCTATCCGGCCTTTCCTGACATCTTTTGTCAGTTAGTCGCTGCCCCTATTTTTAGAAGATTAGCCCTTATCAGGGAAGCCGGTCATTTTTGCGGCTGTTTCCAGCGCGGTTTACGCTTTTCCATAAAGGCCCGCATGTTTTCCTGGGCGTCCTCGGTCTGGGAGGCACTCGCCATTACTTCCATTGCGTAGGCGTAGGCTTTGGGCTGGTCGAGATCGATCTGAGCGTAGTACGCAGCTTTGCCAATGTTTTTAGAGATCAAACTTCCTCGCGTGGCGGCTTGCATCAAAAGCTGGGCTTCTTCCTCTAAACGCGGGGCCGGGACAACCCGGTTCAACAGGCCCCAATCGGCAGCCGTGTGGGCGTCAATTGGCTCGCCCGTCATGAGCATTTCTAAAGCCCGCTTGCGCCCGATGTTCCGGCTGACCGCTACCATAGGAGTAGTGCAGAACCAGCCACCTTTACCGCCGGGCGTGGCAAAAGCGGCGGTATCGGCGGCAACCGCTAGATCACAGGTTGCGACAAGCTGGCATCCGGCGGCAGTCGCCAGGGCGTGAACGCGAGCCAGCACTGGTTGCGGCACAGCCTGGATCGTTTCCATCAGGCGGGTGCAGACTTTCAAGAGTTTGCGCATAGCCGCCAGGTCGCGCCCGACCAGATCGGCAAAATCGTGACCGGCACAAAAGACCGGGCCGTTGGCGGCCAGGAAAATACCTCGCGCCTGGCTTTCTCCGGCTTCCTCGAACGCGGCAATCAATTCTTGCATGTGGCGTAGGGAGAGGGCGTTGCGCCGTTCCGGGCAGTTCATCGTGACCGTCGCAAAATCGCCTTCGTAAGTTAGCTCGACCAGTTCGTAGCTCATTTTCGTTCTCCTTATTTATCATCGGTCGGTTTGATTATACAGCCAAATGGCCTCAAAATGATACAGGTGGCCCCTTGTTCCAGGCTCAAAAGATTGCAAGAAATTTCACAGTATTCCTTGACATCTCTACCCCGGTATGTGATACTGTAGGAGTAACTATAAGCCTCAGGTAGTCTCTACTTTAGCCTCTTCCTGCTCACAGACTGCCCCGTTCGAGGGCTGCCTACCTCAATCCAGGCCAGGAGTTAATACCCATGCTCGTAGGATATGTACCGATTTTAATCCTGTTTATTATGTCGGCGGGCCTGACCGTGGTAATGATCGGCTTGTCGTTGCTTTCGGGTTTCAGGTTCAAAAAAGCCAGCGACGCCAAGCTTGCGCCTTACGAAGGAGGCGTGCCGCAGATCGAAGAAACTTCTCGTCGCTTCCCGGTCAAATTCCTGGAAGTAGGCATGCTTTTCTTGATTTTTGACATCGAGACGGTGGCTTTCTTCCCCTGGGCAGTGCTATTAAACCAGCTAAAGATTTTCGGTCTCGTCGAGATGGGTATTTTTCTGTTGGTGCTGGGAGTTGGGTACGTTTACCTGTGGCGCAAGGGTGCTTTTAATTGGGAGTAGTTCAGGAGTAACAGCATGGCCGGTGAGTTTAGCCAGCAAGATTTCTTCACCACAAACGCCGTAATGCCGGGCGATTTGCAGTCGTACCGCAGTGCGTCGCCTATTGGCGGGGTGGTAACGACCAATCTGGACAAAGTAGCGAACTGGGCGCAGAGTTCTTCGCTCTGGCCGGCCCTGTTTGGCCTGGCCTGTTGCGCGATTGAGATGATGGCGACCTCGGCCAGTCGGTTCGACCTGGCTCGCTTTGGTTCGGAAATATTTCGGGCGTCTCCGCGCCAGGCCGACCTGATGATCGTGGCCGGGCGGGTGTCGGCAAAGATGGCTCCGGCTGTTCGCCAGATTTATGAACAGATGCCCGACCCCAAGTGGGTAATCGCAATGGGAGCATGTGCCAGTTGCGGCGGAATTTTCAATAATTACGCAATTGTACAGGGAGTTGACCTGATCGTGCCGGTGGATGTGTACGTGGCCGGTTGCCCGCCGACCCCCGAAGCTTTGATCGAAGGGGTGCGCATTTTGCAAGAGCGGATCGCCAGTGGTGCGCCTCGTCCCCAGGATCCTTTAGAGTATATGCCGGAGGTAGTTCGTGACCCAAACTTTGGGCGGCACAGTTGAGCCGGAAAAGTCCGCCGATCACCCTGAACCGACCCCGGAGGCTCCGCCTTCGCTAATTGACGCGGCGCGTTTTCCGGGCGTGCGGCCTAGCCCGATGCGGGCGGCAGATGGTACACCTACTTTTATCGTGCCTGCCGCCAATTTGCTGGAAGTTGTATCTTATCTACGGGATGAAGGTGGCTTCCGGTTGTTCGAGGATATTACGGCGGTGGACTGGTTGCCCAAAGAGCCACGCTTCGAGATGGTTTATCACCTGATGGCTATACCAGCCTTCCAGCCCATCCGCCTGAAAGTGCAGGTTCCCGGCAATAAGCCAAAGGTGCCATCGCTGACAAGTCTGTTCGAGGGTGCAAACTGGTACGAGCGGGAAGTGTTCGACCTGTTCGGGATCACTTTCGAGGGCCACCCGGATTTACGCCGGATCGAGATGCCGGAGGATTGGGAAGGCCATCCGCTCCGCAAAGATTACCCGATGACCGGCCCACGCCGCCCGAACTTGCCCGCTAACCAGTTCAGAGCAGAAGGACGTAACGGCGCACCCCAGGCTTGATCAACAAGAGGTTAAGAAGTTGGAAGATTTACAAATTAAAGAGCGGTGGCTGGACGACGACGAGGATACTTATCTCAAAGAGATAAACGATGTGGCCGACCCCAAAAAAGAGTTGATGACGATCAACATGGGGCCGCAGCATCCCTCGACGCATGGTGTGCTGCGTTTGATTGTTACGCTACGCGGCGAAGAGGTGGTTAAGTGCGAATCCGACATTGGCTACCTGCACACCGGGATTGAAAAGCAAGCCGAGGGCAAGACTTACAATCAGGCTCTAACTCTGACCGACCGCACCGACTACCTCAATCCTCTGATCAATAACCTGGGCTTTACCCTGGCGACGGAGCGATTGCTGGGTATCACGGACAAAATTCCACCGAAGGCGACGGTTGCCCGCGTGCTGCTGACCGAGTTGCAGCGCATTTCAAGCCATCTGGTCTGGCTCGGCACGCACGCGATGGATTTGGGGGCGCAAAGCACTTTCCTTTACGGTATGCGCGACCGCGAGAAAATCCTGGATATTTTCGAGATGGTTAGCGGCGTGCGGATGATGACCAGCTATATCATGCCCGGTGGCCTTTACGCCGACCTGCCTCCTGGTTTCGATGTGAAGGTGGCCGAGTTCATCCAGTATTTCAAGGGACGCTGGCCGGAATATCATTCGCTCCTGACCAATAGCGAACTGTGGATCGAACGCACGAAGGGCGTCGCGGCTATCACGGCGGATCAGGCTCTTAGCTGGGGCGTGACCGGGCCGATGCTGCGGGCGTGCGGCATCGCTTATGATATTCGCAAGGTTTTTCCTTACATTGGCTACGAGACTTACGATTTCGAGGTTCCGACTGCCCAGAGCGGCGACGTTTACGACCGCTTTATCGTGCGGATGAACGAGGTTAACCAGAGCATTCGACTCGTCGAGCAAGCTCTCAACCGTTTGCCGGAAGGCGAATGGCAGGTAGCCGACCTTAAAATTGTGCCGCCCAAGAAATATCAGATTGCAACCACGATGGAATCATTGATCCATCACTTCAAGCTCTACACTGAAGGCTACAAGCCTGTAGCGGGCGAAGTCTACCAGCGCGTCGAGTCGGCCCGTGGCGAACTGGCCTACTACATGGTTTCCAACGGCACGAACAAGCCGTATCGGATGCACATCCGCGCTCCTAGCTTTGCCAATCTGCAATCAATGGGGCCAAGCCTGGACGGGCGGGCTAATTTCGCCGATATTGTTGCCGCTATCGGTAGCATTGACATTATTTTGGGTGAGGTAGACCGCTAGAAATTTAGATTTCAAGGTAAGATGGAAACGACACACGAAACTGAGGTCGAGTACCGCCTGAGCGAGGCCGGGCAGCAGCGCATTCAGGAGTTGAAAAAGCAGTACCCTAGCAGCCGGTCGGCTCTGTTGCCCGCGCTGCACGTGGTGCAGGCCGAGTTTGGCTTTGTCCCGGCAGGGCCGATGACGCAGGTTGCCGAGATTCTGGAGATTTTGCCGGGCGATGTCGAGCAGGTAATGACTTTTTACCGCATGTACAACCCCAGGCCGGTCGGTAAGTTCCACGTCAAGGTCTGCGATAGCATTTCCTGTTACCTGCGCGGCTCGGACGAGTTGCTGGAACAGGGCCAGGCCCGCCTGGGTATCGGCCTGAACGAAACGACCCCGGACGGCCAGATTACCCTTGCCAAGATCGAGTGCCTGGCGGCCTGTGGCGCGGCTCCCTGCTTGCAGGTCAACGACGAGTACCTTTACAACGTCACGCCGGAGCAATTTGCTCAGGTTCTGGACACGCTGCGGACGGCCAAGCAGAACCCTTACTTTATTCCGTAAGGCCGGGCCAGGCAGGAGAAAACGATGTTCAAACCAAAGATTAAAATGGACGGCTGGCTTTTGCTGGCCTTTTTGCTGGCAATTGCCCTGGTGTTGGCAAGCTGGTTTGCGATGTACGTATCCTCGCAGAGCATGGTGTGGTAGTCAATCCGCCCGATAGAACTAGAAAAAGGTTGAAGAAGTAGAATGCAGACCCAGGATCAAATTTTCCCGCCTCCGCCCCGGTTGCTTACCGAGCAACCCCCTTTCGAGTACCAGTTGCTAAAGCATCGGGCCGTGCCGGGCTTTCACCGCCTGGAAACTTATCGAGCCAACGGCGGATATAAAGGCCTCGAACGCGCCCTGAGCATGACGCCGGAAGAAGTGGTGAACGAAGTCAAGGCGGCGGGCTTGCGCGGGCGGGGCGGTGCAGGTTTTCCGGCGGGTAACAAGTGGGGTTTTATTCCAAAAGTGGCGGGGCCGAAGTACGTCTGCTGCAATACCGACGAGTCGGAGCCGGGAACTTTCAAAGATCACGAGATGGTCGAGAACAACCCGCACCAACTGATCGAAGGTGTGCTGATTACTTGCTATGCTATCGGGGCCGAGTATGGTTTTATTTATGTACGCGGCGAGTTCGCTCGTGGCATCCGGGTTCTGCGGCGGGCGGTAGAAGAAGCGCGGGCGGCGGGACTAATCGGGCAGAACATTGGCGGTAAAGGCTTTAACTGCGAAGTGGTGGTACATCCCGGCGCGGGCGCGTATATCTGCGGCGAAGAGTCGGCCCTCCTGGAATCGCTGGAAGGCAAACGCGGGTTTCCGCGTCTGCGTCCGCCCTTCCCGGCGGTGGCCGGACTGTATGCTCGCCCGACCGTAATCAATAATTGCGAAACAATCTCGAATGTGCCGCACATCCTGCGCGAGGGAGCGGCCTGGTACGCCGGATTTGGCACGGAAAAGACCAAAGGCTTTCGGGTTTACTGCCTGAGCGGTCACGTCGAGCGGCCCGGCAATTACGAGTTGGCTTGCGGTACGACTTTCCGCGAACTGATTTACAACCTGGGCGGTGGTATCTGGAAGGGGCGCAAGTTGAAATGCTTTATCCCCGGCGGTTCCTCCACCCCGATCCTGGCTCCGACGGACGAGGTGCTGGATACGCCGATGGATTTTGAGAGTATCGCGGCGCGAGGTTCGATGCAGGGTTCGGCGGGCGTGGTTATCATGGACGACCAGACTTGTATTGTCGGAGCGGTTTTGCGGTTGGTGGAGTTTTACCGCGAGGAGTCCTGCGGCAAATGTACGCCTTGCCGGGAGGGGACGCGGTGGCTGGTGCAGGTGTTGCACCGGATCGAACACGGCGAAGGTCGCCCTGAAGACCTCGACCTCCTGCTAGACGTTGGCAGCAATATCGCCGGTAAAAGCTTCTGCCTCTTGGGAGATTCAGCCCCCGTGCCGATCAATTCGGCCATGAAGCTTTTCAAGGAAGAATTCGAGTACCACATCAGCCAAAAGACCTGCCTGGTGGGGCCAAAAGCGGGCCAGGTGCTGGCTGGAGCGCATTAAAGCCCCGAATAAGATAGGAGAAGAGAAAAGAGCGGGCCGTCGGTTAGAGTTTGGGAGGTTCAATTTTATTATTCGGGTTGTTATAATCCTTATAACTGATTACTGACGACCTGGTTTGGCTGGAATTGGTGGTCTCGTTTTCCTCCTGAATGATCAGGAATGTGGTTTTATCGTAAAGAACTTTGCCCTTGCCCAGCGTGGCAAAGCCAGTAGCTTTTGAAAAATCGTAAACAAGCTGGCCCACTTTACGCCCTTCAAAATCTTGGTCGGCTCCGCCAGTTATCTGACCTCCAAGCTTCAGGCTCAAACTAATAAAATCTTTAGTAAGCTCACCCGAAGGAAATTGGCTTTTCTGCCACTTAACTCCATCTTCACTCTCAAAGTATTGGTCTTCTAGCTCGATAATGAAATGCTTTTTTCCGCTAGAGTCAGTCTTAGCCGAGTAAATACTGGATGGTGCAACATAAATCTGCTCGAATTTCTCCCCGGCTGTATTGGTAATGTTAATTTTGTAGGATTGCACTTGCTCCATAGCAGCGGCCACTTTCCTGGCCTGCTCCTGTGCGTTTCCGGCGGAGTTTGAGGCGTTCTGGGTAGCTACCGAAGTGGTTGTAAGGGCGGCGGTGGTGGGTATTACGGTTGTACTCGTGGTGGCTCCCGCGCTTGTCGTAGGTGCGGGCTGAGAAGTAGCCGCACTCCGAAAAGTTGGGCTTGGGGCGGCTGAAATAGCCGCCGTCATTTTTGAAATTAAAGGTGTTGGCTGAGTGGACTCGGTACTGTCGCCACAGGCCGCTAAATTCAAAGCCGCCAGTGTCATCACTACGAAAACGCTCAGCTTTTTAGTATTAAACCACCCGGTCATGTAGAAACTCCTGTATCTATTGGTAATTAGTTGTCTTTTTCCTGGCCTCGAACATTTTGTTATCCTAAGCCACCAATCTTTAATCTCTCCGGTTTACCGAACACCTCCGGGTGCAGGTACTTGCCTTTTTCAGGGCCAGTTTTATCCTCTTCAACCTGGATAGGGTGAGCTTTAGCCCACTCGTCTTGCCGGATGCCCGTCACTTGCCAGCTTACTTTCAGGCCGTCAAGACCACCGGCAACCTTAAACTTGCGGTCTTTTATTTCGCTGGCAATGTACACCCCGGCATATTGACCCAGGCAGGTAAGCTGATAGCGGAAGTCCCGGTTAAGTGCTTCAAACCAAGTGGGTAATTCTATGACTGCTTCGCCCTGTTGGTCGAGGGTGACAAGGCCGGTATAGATGTTCAGCATATCCGGGCTTTCCACAAAAGAGTGGTAGAGGTACTGGTTCTCAGGGTTTAGCGGATGATCTATTTTGAAAGTGCCGGAGGATTTGGAAAGATTGCCCTGTATGCTCAAATTACCAATTACTGCGACCCGCCCATCAAAATAGGCTGCCGTTGGGTTCCGGCCTGAGCTATCATCAGCCGTGGCGTACAACCCAACATTTTGATTAATCGAAAAAAGATTATTTAAATCCACCCGTTTGCCAGCCGTAGCGACCAAACCGACCGAGGTATTTGAGCGAAGGTTATTAAATAAATATGAACTACCTGCTGTCGCTCCAACCCCATAACCATTATCTCCCCCGCTAAAATCGCCGCCTGCTATAGACCCAGAACCGGAAACTCCCACTTTTGGACTGTTACCCACGACTCCCGTGTTATCGCCATAACCTACGACTCCACGGCTGGTGCCTTGTCCATAAACACCGTAGATATTACCCACGCCATAAACTCCATAGCTGCCATAACCGGCTACTCCAGTGCCAGCCTTACCGTCCCCGGTTCCAGTTCCTACCACACCCGTACTACCAGTAGGGAAGAAGGTTGTGTCCAGACTGCTGGTTTTGTCCCCACATCCGATCAACCCGTAAGTAGAGGTAGAAGTTATTGAGCCGGTAGGGTTAGGCGCACCCGGCGGAACCACTAACATTCCAACCCGATTTGCCATGCCGTTGGCACTCGGATGGACACTTGCTTTGGCCTGGACGGTCGAAGTTTCACCGAGCGCGGTGGCTGTAGCCGCGCCACCCAGGAGGGCCAGGCCTAACCGCCTGAGGGTTTTGCGACGACTGGTAGTTAAACTGGACTTCACAGGTTGGGCCGGTGGAGTAGTTATCAGATCGGCTCTGGCCTCAAGGTCGCTCAGGGCGGCTCGCATAGCGGCCAGTTCCGCCTTCAATTCTTGCATAGTCGGGGTCAAATCCTGAGTATCCATTATTTTTTTTGCTCCTGAAAATAATAAGCATTACATTTATTTGCTGGCGAGATTGAGAAATTGGAGATTGAGAGATTGAGAGCGACAGTACCTAATGACAACCGGCCTTTCAAGTTGGACATGGGGATGTTCTTTTGTAGAGCGGCTACCTCCTCGCTCAGTCTTTATAAAAATTGTTCACCGGCTTCGGTAGAGGCCCGGTCATTGTGAGGACGGGTTTGTTGAAGGGTATAGTCCTGCCGACTCAACTTAGTGGGATTGGGTATAAGCCGGTTTGTAGCCCAGCGTAACCCAGGGAAATTTAGGCGAGACTTTGCTGGCGGCCACGCCAAATTCGGCCACGCGCTCGAACCCGGCTTCCTCAAAGAGAGTCGGCAGGTGAGTTTGTTCGAGGATTTCGCGCCAGAAGGGTTCGCCGTTGTGCTGAACTTGCCAGGACGAGATGAACGAGCGGTAGGGGTCATTCTCGCGGAAGGGCGTCACGTCGCCACTGTACATAATACCGCCGGGCCGCAAGACCCGACGGGCCTCGGCCAGAGCCTGCCGGACGGCAGACCGGGGCATTTCGTGAAAGAGGATATAGCAGACCACGGCATCGAATGAATTAGCCGGGAAGTTGAGGCTGAGGGCGTTTTGCTGGCTGAAGTGAATGGCGGCCCCGTGTTCGACCGCTTGCTGGTAGGCCAGTTTTAGCTGTGGCGCGGCCAGATCAATGGCCTCGACCTGGGCGGTGGGGTAGGCTTGCTTGAAAGCAATCGCGTTGCCCCCGTCCGAGCAACCCAGGTCGAGAATACGCCCGTAATTTCCGGCGGGTAAGCGTTCGGCCAGGGCACGTTGGATTCGGAAAGCCAGGGTCGTTTTTTTAAAGTAAAGGCTGGCTCCCTTCTCGAACTGGATCGCGGTCATATCGCCGTGGCCGTAGTAGCCGCCGGGTTGGATGTGAAATTCGGTCTGAGCCAGGTAGCTCGGCAGTTCCAGGGTTGGGTCAAGCGAGAGAGTGTTACCGGCATCGGGATGAAGCGTATTGACCCATTCGACCATCTGAGCTTCGTAAGGTTGGTAAGCCGAGATGACGCCGCTCCACATCATTTCCTGAGCGCGGCGGGCGACCGCCCGGTTGAATTTGTAGGGCAGGAGTGGAGCAATCTGTTCGGCGATTTCGTCTGGCGACGGGCGTTCGGCCTGGGCTTCGGCGTTCGTCTGGTGCTGCTGAAAGTGAGCCTGGAGTGAACCGTAGGCGTGCCGGTCTACCGCTCCTTTGAGGCTAACCACGAAGTCTAAATAAGCTTCGTCCTGGCGCGGGAAAGCAATTTGTTTCACCGGGAGTTCCTCCTGCCTGAGGCAAATTCTTAAATTTGGCACAGTGTTTCGTACCGCTTGTTTCAGCTTAGGTTTTAGAGGAATTTTTGTCAACCTCTTGCCGAATTAGCAAAAACTTGCTACAATGTGGATAAATCGGTAAAACAACCCACTTTATCAACAAAAGTGGGTAAGCGGATAAGGAGTATTAAGGCAAGATTAGAGTTGTGGGCAATTCGCCCTCATCCGCTTGTTTCCCCTTGACTTGACTTGCTCAATTCTGTATAATCCATACTTACCAAAAGTCAATATTTCTTTGAGAAGGAAAGCACTGCTAACCCACTCCGATAAAAGGACAATCGAAACTGTTCTCATTGCTGAGATAAGTCGGCCCGAATAAGTTTCAAAATGTCGCTTCCATATATGGAGAGGAATTAGTACGTGCTTATTGCATTGTAAACCTCCTAAAAGTGCAATGTAATAAAAGGAGTTATATAATCTTATGACCATGACTGCCCAAGAAGACTTCTCCCCTCCCGTCCTGCGTGCAGGTGAAAAAGAAGATACCCTGATGCATCGCCCGGACCGTCACTGGTTCTCCCGCATCCCGACCGTTTTAGAAATGCCCAAGCTGATCCAGACCCAGATTGACAGCTTCGAGTGGTTCAAACGAGAAGGTTTGCGCGAACTTTTCGACGAGATTTCGCCGATTTCGGATTTTACCGGCAAAAGTATGGAATTGCATTTTCTGGACTATCACTTCGACAAGCCACGCTATTCGGATGCGGAATGCCGCGACCGGGACGCCACTTATTCGGCTCCCCTGCGCGTCAATGTCCGCCTGGTGATTAAAGAAACTGGCGAAGTCAACGAGAGCGAAATATTTATGGGTGACTTCCCGATCATGAGCGAGAACGGCACGTTCGTGATTAACGGAGCCGAGCGCGTGGTTGTTTCGCAGTTGGTACGCAGTCCAGGTATTTACTTTATTGAAGATGTAGACCCGGTAAGCGGTCGCCAATATTACGGTGCGAAGCTAATCCCGAACCGGGGAGCCTGGCTAGAGTTCGAGACCAGCAACAAGAACGTGATGAGCGTGAAGGTAGACCGCAAGCGCAAAATTCCGGTCACTGTACTCTTGCGGGCGGTGCTGGCAGTGCTGGCCGAGGACGGTACGAAACCGGCCGCTAACGGTTCGGACGAAGCTTTGATCGAGCTTTTCACCGAGGCTAACCAGTCGGCTTTTACGCCCAGTTCTCACGGCGAACGCATGTCGAACAGCCTGACTTTGCAGCAGACAATTGACAAAGACCCGACCAAGAACGGCGAAGAAGCCCTGATCGAGCTTTATAAGCGGCTTCGACCGGGCGACCCGCCGACGCTGGAAAATGCTAAATCGCTGTTGCATTCGCTGCTGTTCAACCCGCGCCGCTACGACCTGGCCCGCGTAGGTCGCTACAAGTTAAACAAGCGTCTCAAGCTGGAACCGGCTTCGGAAGCACGCCACCTGACCAAGCAAGACGTCATGGCAATTGTAGAAACTTTGATCCGCCTGAACAACGGTGAGAATCACGCCGATGACATTGACCACC
>JBBRBE010000021.1:0-51883 GCA_038206175.1 Chloroflexia bacterium | reverse complement strand
GTCCAGCCGTAGCACCAAACTGGTACACGGTGGCGTGCGCTATCTGGCGCAGGGAAATTTATCGCTGGTGTACGAGGCACTTCAGGAGCGCGGACGACTGAGCCGCAACGCGCCGCACCTGGTGAAAGTTTTACCTTTCGTGGTGCCAGGCTACAAGTGGTGGTCAAACCCTTATTATGGGGCCGGTTTAACTCTGTACAGCCTGATGGCCGGTCGGCTGGGAATTGGCTTCGCCCGGCTGATCGGTTCCAAAAAAGCCCGCCAACTCGTGCCAACTCTTGAACCGAAAGGATTGCAGGGCGGCGTGGTTTACTACGATGGGCAGTTCGACGATAGCCGGTTGGCGATTAGTCTTTTGCGAACTTTCCAGGACCTGGGCGGCCTGGCCTTGAACTATCTTAAGGTAGAAGACATTTGCAAAGAAAACAACCGGGTTTGCGGAGTAAGGGCTTGTGATACCGAAACCGGCGAACAATTTACCCTGCGCTCACGGGCTGTGGTCAATGCGACCGGAGTATTTGCCGACGAGGTGCGGAAGATGGATCAACCCCAGGCCGAAACTACTATTTCACCCAGCCAGGGAGTACATCTCGTGCTAGACCGTTCTTTCTTGCCGGGCGACCACGCTGTGATGGTGCCTAAAACAGATGATGGCCGGGTTTTATTTGTAATTCCCTGGCATAACCGGGTGATTGTCGGGACGACCGATACCCCGGTCAAGGGGACAGTCCTTGAACCGCAACCTCTGAAGGCCGAAATTGATTTCCTCTTAACTCACGCGGCCCGTTACCTGACCAAAGACCCGACCAGAGAGGATGTACTGAGCATATACGCCGGGTTACGTCCTTTAATCAAAGGTGAAGCCGGGGCCAGCACCGCTTCGCTCTCCCGCGAACAATCGCTTAACGTTTCGCCCACCGGCCTGATCACGATCACGGGCGGGAAGTGGACGACCTACCGCCATATGGCTCAAAACACGGTGGACAAAGCGATTGAGGTGGGGCAACTGGCTCCGGCCAAATGCCAGACCCAGCAGCTCCATTTGCACGGCTACCAGGAAAAGCCCGATCCCTACCCCTTTGAGGTTTACGGCTCGGATACCACCGCCCTCAAGCAAGTGCTAACCGAAGGGCCAGGCTGGGATCAGCCTCTGCACCCTCGCCTGCCTTACCTGGCCGGAGAGGTGGTCTGGGCGGCCCGCTACGAACTCGCCCGCACGGTCGAAGATGTGCTGGCCCGACGCACTCGCGCCCTGCTACTGGATGCCAGAGCCAGCCAGGAATGTGCGCCCCAGGTGGCTGCTCTGCTGGCGGGCGAACTTGGTTTTGACCTGAGCTGGCAACTCGGTCAGGTCGCGCAATATCGAGAATTAGCTAACGGTTATCTGCTGGCGGCTCAACCGGTCGAGGTAGCCTAGCTTTATGGGCGGCTAGGGCGGAGCGAAGTCGGCCAGGGAAGCAGGATCGTCGTTCAAAATAGCTCCGCTCAGCAGTTCGGCACTGGCCGGGGCTAACATTACCCCACTCCGAAAGTGGCCCACCGAGAGCCACAGCCCGTTCAGCCCTGGCACCGGGCCGAGTAAAGGCAGTTCGCTACGCGAGCCAGGCCGCAACCCGGCCCAACTTTCCTTGACCGAAGCGTTATCCAGGGCGGGCGTCAGCTTATGCACGAGTCGCCCCAGTTCCAGATAACCCGCCGGGGTCATATGCGCGGCAAACCCAGCCTTTGGCTCGACCGTCGCGCCGAAGACCACGCTCCCATCCGAACGGGGAAAAGCATAACCGTGCGCTCCGGCCAACAAATGACGCAAGGGCGGTAAGGCCTGGGGCGGATGCAGAGCTAACATCTGACCGCGCACCGGCCAGATCATCTCGGCATAAGACGGGGCGGGCCTTCCGGCCAGGCCTGGTTCCGTTAGCCAGGAGTCCAGCATTTCCCCGGCCCAGGCTCCCGCCGCGAGGATCGTTTTCTCGGCATAGACCCGCTCGCCATCCGTCAGCCGAACCCCGTTTACCCGTTCGCCTTCCCTCAGCAAAGACGCTACCGCGCTGGCGACGCGAATAGTTGCGCCACCCTTAGCGGCAGCCTGAGCTAAGGCCCGCGTCAACCAGGCCGCCCGCACGACGGCGGCCCGATGCCGGATCGCCCCGGCATTTGGCCCGGCCAGTGGCTCGATCCGGGCTACTTCGTCCGGGGTCAGCCAGCAAGCTTCCGGGGCGAGGCCGGTCTGGACGTACCATTCCTGCCGCTTTTGCAAATTACGCACTTCCGCCCCGTTAAGAGCCACCCGCAACTGGTCAAGCTCGGTGTAGCCGGTGGGTTGGGACTGTTCGGCCTCCAGTTGAGCGATCAAAGGCGGATAGAGCGCGAGGCCGCGCCGCATCAGGGCCAGTAAAGGCGGCGGGGTATCCTGAGTGGCGGCAGGCGATAACATCCCGGCGGATGCGTAAGAAGCAGTGGCTGGCCCGGCCAGTTCGGACTGGCTTTCGAGCAGCGTCACCCGCGCTCCGGCCCGCGTTAGCCAGTAGGCCAAACAGGTACCGATTACACCCCCGCCAATAATGATTAGATCGTTACCTTTGGGCTGCCTCATCTACTCGCCTCTCATATCTAACTGGAAAAGTTTTTCCTCTGGCTTGCCGAGCTAAATTTAACTCATCCGACAGGAAGTTGCACAATGTTGCCGTTTGCCGACCACCTTTGACTGACCTGTTTCGCCGCCCTATTAAAAAACATTTTCATCGGCGAAAGCATTGCAATTTAAGGTATAATAAACCTCAAGAAGTGCTTAAATATAGTACAGCACAAAAGAGAGAAGGCAATGATTTTATGCAGGAATTGTTGGTAAACATTCATAGCTACTGGCGTTGGCTGGCTTTGCTCCTGATTCTGGCAGTTATCGTTCTGGGAGTAATGGCGGCAACTGGTTCGCGGCGATGGGACAGTTCGAGCGACCGCATAGTTTTCTTTTATACCCTGGCTCTCGATATACAGGTGGTTATTGGCCTGGTGGTGTGGCTGCTTCAGCAACGCTGGACGACCAGCAGCCTTTACCTGAGTTGGCTTCATCCCCTGCTGATGCTGGTAGCGGTCGGGGTGGCCCACGTCGCCCGCGCACGAGGTCGCAAAGCCAAGACCTCGCAAGACAAAGGCCGTCAGGTTGCGCTCTTTACTTTCCTGAGCCTGGTAATAATCGTCATAGCAATTCCTTTTAGTGCCTGGCCGGTTTAAATTTAGCCGCCTGGCAAGCATCAATTATAAGACAGTAGCTACAAATGGTGAGCTTCTAACAATCTTCAGTGAAGAAAGTTGTGCGTTCATGGAAATCGGTCAACTACGGGCGTTCGTTGTCGCCGCCCGCGAAAAGAGTTTCACCAGAGCGGCGGAAGCACTTTTCGTTACGCAACCCTCGGTCACGGCTCGTATCCAGACCCTCGAAATCGAAATGAAAGTCCCCCTGTTCCTGCGCAAAGGCCGCACTATCGAGCTAACCGAAAGCGGCAAAGTGTTTTTGCCTTTTGCCGAACGCGCCCTTCTGGTGCTGGACGAAGGCGAACAGGCGGTGCGGAATGTGCGCGATGGCACGGCCGGGCGGCTTTCCCTGGCGGCCATCCAGACGATTTGCCTGTTCTTGATCGCTCCTATTTTAGACGAGTTTCACCGGGCCAACCCGACCGTCGAAATTTTCATGCGGCAGGGAGCCTCCACCGAAATTATCGAGATGTTGCTGGACGACGTGGTGCAACTGGGGGTCGCTATCGGCCCGGTGATCCATCCGCAGCTTAAAACGATCTCCTCTTTCCAGGACGATATTATCGTGGTGGCTTCCCCGCAGCACCATCTGGCTCACCTCGCCGAACCAGTGTCGCCCGCCGAGCTTGCCAACGAAGAATTTATTATGCACCGTTGGGGCTACGCTTTCGATACTTTCATCAGCCGCCTGAGCGACCTGGCCCACCCACCTCACATCTCGATGGAAATTGAAGTCACTGAAACGGCTAAAACAATGGTCAAGCTTAATGCGGGCCTGGCGGCCCTGCCCCGCTTTGCCGTCTCGAACGATTTACATAGCGGTGCGCTGCTCGAAATTCCCATTGCCGATTGGGACCCGGTGGTGATCCAGATTGCCATGCTCCACCGCCGCGACCGCGAGATGGGCCATGCGGCACACCGTTTCGCCGACCTCTGGCAAGTCTCGAACCCGCTTTTTGCTCCTCCGCATCTCAACGGAAGCCTGGATAAGGTCGGCTAATCATCTTGATTGCATAATCCTATTTGAAATGCCGGGCCAGGAGTGGTATTCTGGCACAGTTAGTTTTCAGGACTCGCAGATTAACTTATTACATGCACTTCTTCGCTATGGGAAGGAAAGGAGCCTTTTTCGATGGCCTATAATGTAACTCTGATTCCCGGTGACGGTACCGGGCCGGAGATTGCCGAGGCAACCCGCCGGGTGCTGGATGCTACCGGCGTGGTGTTCAACTGGGAAGTTAAAAACGCCGGAATCGAGGAGATGGAACGGAACGGCCATGTGCTACCCGTGGATACCCTTGACTCGGTGCGCAAGAACCGGGTGGCGATCAAAGGCCCCATAACTACTCCCATCGGCAAAGGCTTTCGCAGTGTAAACGTGGCTCTGCGCAAAGAACTCGACCTCTACGCCTGTCTGCGCCCTTGCCGCCTGTTCAAAGGAGTGCGTACTCGCTTCGACAAAGTTGACCTGGTGATTGTGCGCGAAAATACCGAGGACCTCTACGCGGGCATCGAGTTCAAACGCGGTACGCCGGAGCAAGCCGAAATGATCAGCACTATCGAGCGGTTGAGCGGAGCCAAGATTCGGCCCGATAGCGGTATCAGCATCAAGCCGATCAGCGAAACCGGTACCCGGCGCATCGTCAAGTTCGCTTTCGACTATGCCCGCGCCAACAACCGGCGCAAAGTGACTGCCGTTCACAAAGCTAACATTATGAAGTTTTCGGACGGCCTCTACCTCGAAGTCGCTACCGAGGTCGCCAAGAGCTACCCTGACATCGAGTTCAACGACGTGATCGTGGACAACATGTGTATGCAACTGGTGCAAAAACCCGAAGATTACGATGTGCTGGTACTACCCAACCTCTACGGCGACATCATTTCCGACCTGGGCGCAGGCTTGATCGGCGGTCTGGGAATGGCTCCCGGCGGCAACATCGGCGATGGCATCGCAGTCTTCGAGCCGACTCACGGTTCGGCTCCCAAATACGCCAACCAGAACAAAGTCAATCCGCTTGGTATGATCTTGTCCGGGGTGATGATGCTGCGCTACCTGAATGAAATCGAAGCTGCCGACCGACTGGATAAAGCTGTCGCGGAGGTGATCGAGGAAGGCAAGGCTGTCACTTACGACATGAAGCCCGAACGCAACGACCCGACCGCCGTTGGCACGAAAGAACATGCCGATGCGATCATTGCTCATTTGCAGAGCTAACTCCTGATTCAACCTGATGCACCGGGAGGAACACGGCGAAAATTAACTATTTTCGCCGTGTTTTACTGAGTGAATTTCCTAATAACATATCAGTACAGTCCGAAAGTATCGCTTCGCCAGGCGATGCAATATCTGGCAAAACTGGTGCATACCTAAGTTATTTTCCCCTCCACGAGTAAAGAGTTAATCGGTTTACCATTGACAAATTCTGCCCACAGAATATAATCACAAACATCTAATTACATACCTGCTCGTGTCCTACTAACAATTTGTATACCTGCTCGCCATTTTGGTGTAACCTTTTGCCGGTTAATAGAGAACAATACCCCTGCCTCGAAAGGCCAGGGTTTTTGGTTATACCCTCGCTCGAACTACTGGCAGACCAACCTAAAACTTCATAAACGAAAGAGAGAAAGAGCTATGTCAAGCAATCGCAATGGGCGCAGTTTGAACCGACGTGGTTTTTTGCAACTGAGCGCACTAGGAGCCGGGGCCGCGGCCCTGGCTCCCCAGGCTAGCCTCGCGGCGGCGGACACCACCAATCCCTACAAAGAGATAGATAAAGGTGACAGTGATTTGCTGGAAGCGACGATTGCCGACCTACAGGCCGCGATGACCAGTGGTAGCCTCACTTCCAAAGAACTAACCCGCCGCTATATCCAGCGCGTCTACGCCCTTAACGAGCAGGGGCCAACCCTGCGAGCCGTGATCCAGCTTAATCCAGACGCTTTGAAGATTGCCGAAGCCCTGGACACTGAACGCCGCAAGAGCGGGCCGCGTGGCCCTCTGCACGGTATTCCAATCATGGTAAAGGACAATATTGATACCGCCGACGGCATGTTTACCACCGCCGGGTCGCTGGCTTTGCTCGGTTCGCGCCCGACCCAGGACTCGACGATGGCCCGCAAGTTGCGCGAGGCCGGGGCGGTGCTGCTGGGCAAGACGAACTTGAGCGAGTGGGCCAACTTCCGCTCGACCCGTTCGAGTAGCGGTTGGAGCGGGCGCGGTCGGCAGTGCCGCAATCCTTACGTCCTGACCCACAACCCCTGCGGCTCTAGCTCTGGTTCGGCGGTGGCAGTCTCGGCTAACCTCTGCACCGTGGCCCTGGCAACCGAAACTGACGGCTCGATTGTCTGCCCGGCCCACCAGAACGGAGTGGTTGGGATTAAGCCGACGGTGGGCCTGACAAGCCGGGCCGGGGTAGTCCCTATTTCGCACAGCCAGGATACCATCGGGCCACATGCGCGGACTGTACGTGACGCCGCCATCGTGCTGGGTGCGCTGGTCGGGGTAGACTCCCGCGACGCCGCCACTGCCGCCAGTCAGGGCAAATTCCAGACCGATTATACCAAATATCTCGACTCTAACGGCTTGAAAGGAGCGCGGATTGGGGTCGCTCGCAAAGGTAATTTGTTTGGTTATAGCCCGGAGGCCGATGAGATTGTCGAGGAGGCGATTAAGGTTATGGCGGCGCAAGGCGCGATTATCGTAGACCCGGCGGACCTCTCGAATATTGACGAGATCAACTCTAGCTCGGACGAACTGACCGTACTGCTCTACGAGTTCAAAGCCGACCTGAACGCTTACCTGGCGACCCGCGAGAAAGACCCGAACTATGCTTCTAATGGCTTTTTCCCGCGCAGTCTGGCCGACCTTATTGCGATTAACAACCAGCTTGCGGCGGACGAAATGCCTTACTTTGGGCAGGAACTTTTCGAGCTGGCCGAGGCCAAAGGGCCGTTGACCGAGAAAGAGTACCTGGACGCGCTGGCAAATAACCGCAGAAGGGGTGGCAAGGAAGGGCTAGACGCCGTGTTGGACAAATTCAACCTGGATGCTCTCGTCGCTCCAACCGGCACACCGGCCTGGCCGACCGATCTGCTTAACTCTGATCATTTTCTGGGAGCCAGTTCCTCCCCGGCAGCGATAGCCGGGTATCCACTGGTGACGGTTCCTGCCGGGTTTAGCTATGAATTGCCCGTGGGGATCACCTTTATGGGCCGGGCCTACAGCGAACCAACCTTGATCAAGCTGGCCTATGCCTTCGAGCAGGCTACCAAAGTACGCCGCGCCCCGCGCTACGTTCCGACTCTCGACCTGCCCTAGCTCTCTCTGACCGCTGTTCTGACCGAATTTTAGTATGTGGCTCCGGCCTGGGGAAATGTCACCCTATGCCGGAGCTTTTTTGCGTACTGCGGCGGTCGGGCGTTTCGAGATTTTAGGCGGGTTGGCCGGAACGGAGGCGGGAGGGTTGACCGCGCTCTCCTCGGCGGCAGGGTGAGTGCCAGAACCGGAAATACGGGTCAGGGCTTGCTGGATTTGCTCGAACTGCTTGCCAAGCGCGGTCAGCCCGGCCAGTTTAGCATCCAGTTCGGCCAGCTTACTTTCCAGAGCCTCAGAACGAGCCATTTCAGCCTCGCGGTTTTGCCGTTCAAGACTATCTAGCCGAAGCATGATAGCATCCAGGCGGCGGTACAATTGCGACAGGTCGGCATCGCGCAAAATATCTTCTACGTCGTCAACTTTGCCGTCCAGCGCAACAATCTGCTCGGCCAGGTGAACCAGGTCGTCCCGCGAAGGCATGTTAGCCGCTTCGAGATAAGCTTTAGCCGCTTTTCGTACCGTGTCGCGCACAACCGAAGTATTGCTGGCCGTCCGACCCATCCCGGCAGCAAATTCCGGCGTCCCCACCATCGTCTTAAAGAATTGCGACCAGGCTTGCTCGTTGTACTGGGTCATGCTCTTCCACATCGCCAGAGGGTCAACCAGCGGGGCGACCGGGGATTGGGCGGTAGCTTTGGTGGCGGTTTCCAGGGCCGGTTGGGTGAACTGGCTCAACCAGTTGAAAAACTCTCCGGGGGTTGGAACATTGTAAGGTTTCTCGCTCATTCGGGCCTCCTCGCCTCTTGCAAGCTTCGACATTTGCCCGCTATATTACACTATCGGCCAAACTCTTTACAACCCGGCGGAACAGGGCGGGCTTGACAAAAAGCGGGCTTACCAGCAAAATCAGCTTTGACAAGATTTGGAAGGCCAATGATAAATTAGAAAACCAGGCGAATTACTATCAAAGAACAAGAAGCAGTTCCGATCCGGCCTGCCGTTGGCTCAGGCTCAGGCGAGGCGACCAAAAGCGACAGCCCGACCAGTGTTAGCCGCAGTCTGGTCAATAGCACCCTGATTGTGATGGCGGCGACCTTTCTTAGCCGCATTTTAGGGCAGGTGCGCGAGATTGTGCTGGCGCGGGCCTTTGGCACTCAGGACGATTACGCCGCCTACAAAGCGGCTTTTCGGATTCCCGACACCCTTTTCTTGCTAATAATCGGTGGAGCGTTGGGTTCGGCCCTGATCCCGGTTTTCAGCCGCTTCCTGGGCGAGAACGAGCAGGCCAAAGCCTGGCGGCTGGCAAATGCGGTAGTTAACTGGGCAATGGGAGTGCTGGTGCTAAGTTGCGTCTTGGCCTGGATTTTCGCTCCGACCATCGTTACAACTGTGCTGGCTCCCGGCTACGCTCCGGCTACCCAGGAATTAACCATTAACCTGACCCGCCTCTTGCTGTTGCAGCCCTTGTTTATCGGCCTGGGTGGAATTGCCGTCGCTTTGCTCAACAGCAACGGCCTCTTTTTCTGGCCCGCTTTCGCGCCGCTCTTTTACAACCTTTCAATTATTGTCGGAGCGGTCTTTCTGGTCGGGCCGTTTGGCATTTACGGGGTCGTGATCGGGGTGATCGTCGGGGCGATATTATACCCGCTGATCCAGATTCCGTCGCTCCTAAAGATCGGTTTCTACTGGCGGCCTCTTCTCGACCGGGACGCGCCGGGGCTTGGCACGGTGGCAAAAGTGCTTGGCCCGCGTCTGCTGGGGACGGCGGCGTTCCAGGCTAATTTCTTCATTGCAACTAATCTGGGGTCGGGCCTGGCGCAGGGAGCTAACAAGGTGGCAGCCTTCGAGTACGCCTACCAGTTGTTTATGTTACCACACGGTATTTTTGCCCTTAGTCTGGCAAACGTAGCTTTTCCAACGATGGCGCGGCTGCTCGGCGAAGGCAATCTGGCCGGGATGAAGCGAGTGGTCAGTGGCGGGTTGCGGCAGGTGGTCTTTCTGGCTCTGCCTGCTTCGGTCGGGCTGGGCCTTCTAGCCAGGCCGATTGTGCGTTCGCTCTTGCAATCGGGCAATTTTGGCAACCGGGATACCGAACTGGTCAGCCACGCGCTGCTCTTTTTTAGCTTTGGCCTCGTCTCTTACGGTCTGGTCGAGGTGTTGACGCGGGCCTTTTACGCCCTGCAAGATAGCCTCACCCCGGTTGTGATTGCGCTAGGCGTGGTAGCCCTGAACCTGATTTTCAGCCTGTCGCTGATCGGGCCATTGGAGCAGGGCGGGTTAGCCCTCTCGCTGGCTCTCTCCACCACCGCCGAAATGATCCTGCTGGGTTGGCTGCTCCGCCATAAGCTGCATCGCCTGGACGACGAGGGCAAACTGCTTCCGGCGGTCGGCAAAATCATGGTGGCGACCGGAGCAATGGCTCTGGTGCTGTGGGTCGCCATCGGGTTGTTGCGTAGTCCGCTTGAAAGCGGCGGCAAACTGGTAGTGCTGGCTCTCACACTGGGTCTGGTTGGGCTAGGCGGGGGGGTCTATGCGGCGGCAGCCTGGCTCTTGCGCCTGGAAGAATTGCGGCTGATCGTGCGGCGGTTTGTACGGCGGTAAACTATTTACTTTCAGAAGAATAATATTTGAAGGGGTTCTAGGACTCGGATTGCTGCGCTAACCTTTCGGTCAGGTAGGCCAGATATGCTTGCCCGCCGACCTGCAACAACACGTCCTGAGCGGCGGGAAGGGGATCCGTCCACAGCCAGGCCGGGCGCACCCAGAAGCCGGGCAGGGCAGCCGGGTAATATTTCCCTTCGGCCTCCAGCCCTACTACCTCGTACCGACCCTGCGCATTCAGCCTGTAAAACTCGGCTCCATTTTGCAGAGGGTCGAGCAGCCAGTATTCCGGCACTCCACCTTCGGCGTACTGCCGAAATTTCGTTTGGCGGTCTCGCTCGATGCTTTCCGGCGAAATAATCTCTACTACCAGGTCAGCCGGGCCATCCAGGAAAGTCTCGCGCAGCCGGTCAAGATGCTCGGTTTTCACAAACAGCAAATCCGGCTCCCGGCCCGAAGTCGGCAACTTCATCTGGAAGGGCGGCAAAATAATTAGTCCAAGATTTTGCCAGGCTACAAACCCACCTAATACGTTACCCAGAAGAAGTAAAATGTTTTGATGCTTTAAGCTGGCCGGGCTGGTCAAAATAACCTCTCCGTCCTCCCATTCGGCCAGAGTATCCTCATCGGCCCAATCCAAAAACTCCGCATAGCTCAACTTGCCGGACGGTACCGACTTCGTTTCAGTGCCTATAAAGTGAGCTTTTCCCATCTGTAAAACTCCTTTTCGATTGGAAACTCACCTGGTAGCAACACCTGGCAGAGGATTAGCCAACTGCCAGGTGCTGCTACGTGCTAAACCCCAGCCTTAAAGCGGGGCATCGGTCGGTGTGCGGTACTCGTACTTTATGGGTAGCATTGGCTCGACCTGGATCAACACGCTTTGCTGGCCCTGCCCGCCTACAAAAGTGGAAGTCCACTTGCCGCCGCGCTCCTGCCAGCTAACCAGATACCGCTTACCGGGAACTAGCTTGACCACCCAACCGCCATCGGGAGCGGTCGTGGCCCCTACTACATCCCCGGTGGCCTGGAAACCTTCCCTACGGCCTCGACATTCCGGGTCGTCGGCGGGCAAATCAGCCGTACAGAACTTCCAACCGGTCGAGAACTGAATAGGACGGTTGGCAAGTGGTTCGCCTTTGTTATTGAGAATTTTACCGACTACAAACACCGGCGCGGTTACGATCTCGCGGGCGCGAGGAGCCAGGTCGCTTTGGCCGTAAGTGCTGATGATCACCTGCAACAGGTCGCGGGCCTTCGTCAGCTTATCGCGGTCGGGGGAATACTGGTCGGGCGTCTGGCTCTCGCGGATAAACTGCTCGGCCAGGGGATACATCACCTTCGGGGCAATATTAACCAGGTTTCGACCGCCCGCACTGGTTTTGAATTGCGGATCGGCAGCCAGAGCCGCATAAACATTGACCGCGCCTTGCAGGTCGCTCCGCCCTTCGGCCTCCCGGCCCTGCTTGAGGAAAATCTCGCCACCCGCATCGGTGGCTACATTCTTAGCACTCGGCTCAAACCCATTTGATAGCAAGCCTTCGCGGTAGATAGTAAGAGCTTTATCCGGGCTGCCGCTAGCCTCGAAACTTTGCGCCCAGTTAAAATAGCTGCGCGAAATAGCTGTAGTCGAACTGGCCGTTTCGGGCTGGCTAAAGTAAGTGGATTTCTGGCCCTCGCGGTAAAGCGCAATTGCCCCGGCCCAATCCTGTTTGGCTTCTGCTTCTTGCCCCTGCGCCAGATAAACCCGGCCCAGCCCTTCACGCGGGCGGTTATCCTTGAAATTATACTTCGCGTTCAGGTCGTAAGCCTGCTTGAAGCGAATGCGGGCATCGTTCAGGTTACGCTGTTCGCGGTTCGTCAAATCCTGGCCGTATTCGTAATAGCTATTGAGCAAGGCTTGAGCAATGGTATTGCGCGGGTCTTTAGGGCCATAGGTAGTCAAGGCTCCTTCGAGGCGTCCAACTGCCTCGTCGTATTTGCCCGCTTGAATTAATTGGGGAGCTAGTTTGCTGTAGTTCGTTATAATATCCCGCACCACATTGTTAGCGGCCCCCGGATCGTAACTTTCCAAACGTCCTTCGGCTTTTTGCAGCAGCCGCAAAGCTTCGTCATACTTCAGTTCGAGGCTAAGCTGGCGGCTCCACTCCTGATAATTGCTGGCCCGGCGAGTATCCAGTTCGGCCTGGGACTGAGGTTTGCCGTCGAGGTATTTCTGGGTGAGCCGCTCGTACAGGGCGTCAATTTCCTCGAATTTGCCGGTAGTTTGAAGGTTCTCGGCCTGGCGGTACAAAACGTTACGCGCCCCAGATTTAGCGGTCAGGCTAAAACCAGGGGCCGGGTTCTGGGCTAATACCGCGTCATATTTTGCCAGCAAATCGCTTTGCAGAGCCGTGCGCTGAGCAGGAGACAGGGCCGCCTCGTTTCGGCTGCTATCTTTATCCAGCCGGTCGGCCCAGGCCAGATAAAGCCGGGCGCGTGACTCGCCAAGCTGGGTCTGCCAGGGGTTAGGGGTAAATTCCGGGGCCGCCACCCGCTCGTATTGAGCCAGAGCCGCCTCGAACTGACCCTTTTTTGCCAGCTCATCGCCCCATTTCAGGTAAGCCTGGGGTACTTCGTTCTTGAGGTAGTCCGCATTTCCGGCCTGGCGATATTCAGCAATCGCCCGTTCGTAGTTGCCCGCGCCAAAAGCTTGCTGCCCCTGGTTGTAATGGGCCGGGCCGGTAAAGCTAGGCCCAAAAGCCACCACCGCAACTCCAAAAGCCGTCAGCACCACGGCTGAAATCAGGCCAAGACCAAGCACGTTTTTACCGCGCCGCACCGCCACCGCCAGACCCAGCAACAGGCCCACCCCGGCCACACCCCAACCGGCCCCGCCCAGTGTCCCGACCAGACCGGCCAGATCGTCCGTGGCGATTACAAAACAAAGTCCGGCAAAAAAAGCGATTACCAGCAGAGCCGCTAGCCCGACCGGGGCATAGGACACCCGCCCCTGGCGAGGCTTACTTTTGATAAGAGTTGGCCCGGTCGAATTTTTCCGGGGAGGCGGGGGAGCTTGAACAGTTGCCATGCAGCAGATTTACCCGTTATTTCTTCTTGATCACTATTGCCAGTAGACGAACTTTCGCTCGAAAGTCACTCCTATTTTAACAAAGTTACCCTCTCAGGACAAACTAAGGCTGAACCCTGGCCGGGAAGTTATAAAACAACGCTGGCTAAAAGACTGGCCGGGGCCAAGACCGCAGCCCGAAACCTTTTTTGGTAGGCTAGTTGTGGGAATAAGCGGCTAGAGGCAGGATAATTGTAAAGCCAGGGAGAGGTTCGAGGCCGTAAGTGAGGGTACCCTTGTGACCCTCGATCACGCCACGGGCAACGAATAAACTTATATCGAGGTTGCCCGCTTTAGGGTAATTTAGCAGGCCAGAGCGGTTTTGATTGAGAGGCCGGTACATATCGAACAGATCGGCGTTGTCGGCAGTCGGCAGCACCCAGCCCGGAGTTGGCACAAACAGGCTCAGGCGGCCCGCCAGGGGGTCTATTTGCAGGGCAAGCTCGATTCGTTCCGTAGTCACTCCCAGGCTAAATTCCAGCACTGCCGCCAGAGCGCGTTCGAGGCGCGGGCCTTCGGCCAGCACCGGCAACGCCTGATCAGGGCGTGTCCAGACTACCCGTTCGCGCTCGGCGGGGGTTAAATGCTCTAAAAGAGCTTCCATAAGTTCACCCAGATCGTACTCGACCAGATCGAGGTTGAGCCGACCAAGCGGAATACGAGTAGCTTCCAGCAATTCTTCCAGCATTTCTACCAGTTCATCGCCCTGCGACACGATTTGCTCGCTAACCCGGCGTTGCTTATCGAACTCTGGCCCACTCGGAAGCCGCGAATGCAAAATCTGGGCATAACTATGAATTACCGTCAGAGGGGTGCGTAACTCGTGGAAAATATAGGAGAAGAAACGTTCCCGTAGTAAGTCTTCCTGATCGGTTCCTTCTTCTGGTTCAGAAATACTAGGTTTTTTGGCTTGTTCCAATGACTTTTCCTCGCAGGGTATCTTATCACAAGATTACTCAAAGTCAAGAAAATCAAGCTGCCCGGCCTCAAGCAAAGCTACTAACAAATCAGCAATTCTGGCCTCGAACTGACGTCCCGCTCCCCGCTCCAACTCCTGACGACATTCCTGGCGGGAACGGGCGGAGCGATGCGGACGGGCCTGGCTCATCGCTACCAGAGCCGACGCAGCCCCGGCCAACCGTGCAGTCAACGGAATCTCTTCGCCCACTCGGTGCGCCGGGTAGCCCGACCCGTCGAAAGACTCGCGCATATACTGAAGGGTTGGAATAGTATGAGGCGGCAGAAAGTGGGCAAGCGAAGCCAGCAATTGAACTGTTTCGGTCGGTACCTGGCGCACTTGCGGCCAGTTCTCCTCCTCAATTGGGCCGGGCCTGTTCCAAACCGTTTCGGGCAATCCGACCCGGCCCAGATTGGTCAACCAGGACGCGGCCTCCAATCCGGCTATTTCGGCCTCGCCCAGACCTAACTTTTCACCCGCCAACCGCACCAGGCGGCTTAATTTCGCGCCAGTACCAAGTAGATACGGCTCCCGGCGTTCGCTCAACTCGGCTAAAACCTGCAGACTTTGCCCGGCACCCGTGCGAAACTGGCTGATCTGTTCGGTCAGTTCGGACAACTGCTGCCGGGCATCGGTCAGGCGTTCGGTCAATTCCTGCACTACCTGCCCCTCCACGCCCACGCGCCCGACCAGCGAAAGAAGAGCGCGTTCGTAATCTTCGACGGACAGTTCGACCTGGGCCTCCCCGCCTGGATTAGCTTCGGCTCCTTCGGCCTGGCCCAACTCGAAGTCGGATACTCGCGGTATTTGGGCGGTCAGACCTACCCGCACCTGATTACGATAGCTTTTAGCCACGTACATAGCGGCGTCGGCCTGTTGAATAAGTTCGAGCGGCGTCGCGGCATCGTCCGGGCAAAGTACCGCCCCGATACTGACCGTCAGATTTATCTCCTGCCCGCCTTCTAATACCAGCGGAGTATTCTGGATCGCCCGGCGGGTTTTTTCGGCGACTACCTCCAGGCCAAGCGGCGTGCAGCCCGGCAGCATCACCCCGAATTCGTCTCCGCCATAGCGGGCCACCACATCGGTCGTTCGGACTGTATGAGAGATCAAGTTAGCGATATGGCGCAGCGCGGCGTCGCCTGCCAGGTGGCCGAAACGGTCGTTAACCGTTTTAAGGTTGTCCATATCCACCATCATCAAGCCCAGCCGATACTTGTTGCGATGAGCTTTACGGACGTGAGTAGCAAGCTCGCGGTCAAAATAATCGTGATTGAAAACCCCCACCCGGCTGTCGAACTCGGCGGAAAGCTGCTTTTCCTCGTACAGGCGGCTATTGAGCAGAGCCAGAGCGAAAAGCGAAGCCAGTTTCTCCAGCAACATCTGGCGAGCTTCGTCGTTTCCGTAGTTGGTGGGTTCCACTCGGCCCAGCACCAGTACGCCCAGCACCCGACGCTTGGCGATCAGCGGGATGATCAGTTGCGAAGCGTAGAGGGGACTGAAGATATTTACTTCGGCCAGGCCCGGTTCAGGCAATTCAAGCTGCCAGTTGCCCCAGCGCACTTCTTTTTGCTGCACGGCTTCCTCGAAAGGACTACCGGCCAGGGGCATATCTTTGAGGTAAAGGCGACTGGAATGGCCGGACAAATGGCTCCAACTGAACGGAATGTTGTAGGATTGGCCCGGCGGCGAAAGTAGCATCAGGTTAGCCCGGTCTAGCGGCACCACGTTACGGAGTTGGCCGATAAACGAGTTGAACAGTTCTTCACCATTGAGACTGGCCGCTAACGCCCCGGCCATCTCGTTAACCAGACTCATCTCTTTAGCCGCCTCGCGCATATCCTCGATCCGGGCGGCATTATCAAAAGCAATCGCGGCCAGTTCACCCAGCGACCGAAAATATTTCCAGGCCGGGGCCGATAGCTTGAGGTTCGACCCACCCAGCAGATAGCCGAAACGATTGGTGGGAGTGCGGGCCGGAGCCAGGTAAAGGGTAGCCGCGCCCAGCAGGTGATGGACAGCCAGAAGCTCTGGCCCGGCGTAAGGCGGTTCTAGCACAGTGGCCTGTTCGGGCGGTTGGAGAAACCAGGCGGGCAACCCGACCAGGATCGCAGCGGTTTCATCAGCCCGCAACAACCGTTTATCGCGGTGAGCCACTAACACAGGCGCGGATTCGGCCTGGTCTGTAAGTAAAAGGCCGCTAAAACTTAATTCCGGGATCAAATCGGCAGCGGCAGTCGCTACCAGTTCCGCTAATACTCGCCGACTTTGCGCTCGCAACAACACCGGAGCCAGCGATAGAAAGCCCGAAAGTTCAATTTCGCCTTTCGTTGGGATTGACATATTTTCGACGTCCAAACACTACCTCACCCGCAAATTACCCTTTTCAATAGATTGATTATAGCGTGTCAAAGCTAAATTTGCTATTCTTTAATTAACGGATTTTCTTAATTCATCTGCGATTTTTTAGGACTTGTAGCATAAAGGTACTATCTTAGTAAGCCTATCCGAGAAATCCATTGACGGAGCAATGTCCTACATAGGCCCAATGTTTGTAGGATATGGCTCTCCCCATTGACTGTTCCGCCCTACTATTACCTGTACCTGCTTTTCGGCTAGGCTCTTAGTATGACTTATAGCATGAAGGTACTATCTAAAAAGGTTTGAACAGGTGTTATAATCGCTTTAGCGAAACTTATAATCCAAAGCTTGAGGAAAACGCCTCCATGCCCGAAAATTATTCTGCCCCCGAAGTTTTTGCCCAAAACGAGGCCGGAGCGGACGAAGTAAAACTAACCGATTGGTTGCCTGACCTGCTGGACGACCGCCAGGCCGAACCTGGGCCGAACCCACCCACCAGACCACCACTAACTTCCCCTTCCCCCACCCCTTTTGCAGAGCAACCAGAGCAAGCCGTCTTTACGACGCGCCCTGCGCCGAATGTCGCGCCCGATGGGGCCGGTTTACGCATTATTGGGCTGGCCGTCGCGCTGCTGATTGGCTCGCTGCTGCTGATCGGGCTGGCTTTCTGGCTGGTTAACCTGGGTGGCTCGAAAAGTGCGACGGAAGTATTAAACGAAGCCCGCACCCCGGTTGCAACCGTGGCCGGAATTACCCCGGTCGAAGTAAAATGCCCGCAGCAACCCGCCTTTGGCCCACTCGAAACCTATACTTGCGCCCGGCCTATGACGTCCAACCCGCCAGAGCAAGCGTTACTGGCCGAGGCCGAACCGCAACTGAGCCAGGATGGGTACCCCGCTCTTAAAGGAGCCTCGCGCTGGGATGTCTCAAGTGACCCGCCCGGCAAAATTTTGCAATTTTACGAAGAGAAATTTAAGAAAAAAGATTTTACGCTTAGCCGTGCGCTTGCCACCGGCACTACGCCGGTGGGCGGCTACCGTGTATTCTACTACACCGGCAAGGATAAACAACAGTTTCAGATTTTGGTGCTAAATCTTAACCGGGCCAGTAGCAACGGATCGCTCAAGCCGGGCGAAACGCTGATCCGGCTAAGTAGCGGCTAATCCGGCTTTTCCGAAGCTTCGGGCGGCGTTGCCTCATTTTCAGGCGGCGTTGGCCCGACCAAAACCTCTGCCTGCGCCAGGAAATCGAGCGCAGCGCGGGCGGCGGCTTGCTGGGCTACCTGTTTGGTCGAACCCTCGCCCCGGCCTAGCATACGGCTACCTATCCGCGCCTCGATCTCGAAGATACGCTCGTGTTCCAGGCCGCGTTCGCCCACTACGGCGTAAGTCGGCCCTTCGTGGAAGCGGTGTTGGGCTTCTTTTTGCAGCTTGCCCTTGTAATCCTGAAAACGACCCTCGCTCAAAATCTCGGCCAGTTCCGGCTCTACCAACCGAATCAGCCATTCGCGGGCCGCTTCCAACCCGCGCTCGACAAAAACCGCGCCCAGCACCGCCTCGAATGCTCCCGCCAACACCACCGGGCGGTTTCGTCCCCCGGATTGGGCTTCCCCTTTGCCCAGAAGCAAGCTCTGACCGATCCCTAAATTTGTAGCCCACTTCGCCAGCGTCTCACGCCGCACCAGCGCACTACGCAGGTCGGTCAGTTCGCCTTCCGAGCGAGTAGGATGGTTCTGGTAAAGATATTCGGCCACCAAAAGGCTCAGCACAGCGTCACCCAGGAATTCAAGTCGCTCGTTGGACTGGCGGGCACTCCCCCGCTCGTTAAGGTAGGAGCGGTGGATCAAGGCCAGCTTGAGCAAACCCTCATCACGGAAACTCAGGCCGAGATTTTTTTGTAATTCTTCCAGATGTTTGCTCATCGAAAATAGGTTATTGTTTTCAGAGAAACCAGGCTTAAATCTTTTGCAAGTTAGCGAAACTAACCATCAGCCGCTTGATGCCCTGGCCGTCAAAAGCGACCGTCACTTCCTCGTCGCCGCTACTGGGCTTGCTGCTGACGACCATCCCTTTGCCGAACTTGGCGTGTAGCACTTTGTCGCCCGCCTTGAACTGCACTCCCCCTGCGCCCGCCCCGCCCTGGCGGGTCTTATCGGGCGTCGCGCCAGGCCGGGACGCTCCCAGACCGAGCCGACTGCTACTGCTGCTGGAACTGGATTTCATTCCGCCTCCACCGCCAGAAGAGGAGGAGGGGCTGCTGCCCCACTTGGTCGCCGATGAGCCAAACATCCCGGTCTGCCCGCCCTGGCTCAGGCTGGCCGCTTTTTGCTCCCGACCCCGGATAAGATTAGGCGGTATTTCCGACAAAAAGCGCGAAGGCTTACTGGCACTTGGATTGCCATACATTGTCCGGCGGAAAGCATACACCAGGTAAAGCTTTTGCATAGCCCGCGTGATACCAACGTAAAGCAAACGGCGTTCTTCCTCCAGGTCGCTCTCTTTTTCGAGCGAACGACTGTGCGGCAAAATATTCTCTTCCAAACCGCCGATAAAAACGACTGGAAATTCCAGACCCTTCGCAGCGTGCAGGGTGATCAAGGTAACGGCGTCGGCTTGCGGGTCGTACCTGTCTACGTCGGCGACGAGGGCCACTTCTTCCAGGAAAGCCGAAAGCCCTTCGGCCAGGGGAAGATGGGCGAACTCGGCGCAGACGTTACGAAGCTCTTGCACGTTGTCCCAGCGTTCGTCGCCGTCCATTGTACCGTCACGCAAAAACTCTTCGTAGCCGGTTTTTTTGAGAACGTAATCCAGGAAGGGCGGCAGGCTCATCTCGTTATTGGTCCTGGCCTGAATAAAGCCGTCCAACATATTCACGAAATCAAACAAAGCCGTCTTGACCTTCGCGGGCAGCGAGATCGGCGGCAGCATATCTTCGTCCACCGGGCCGGTTGCCTCCCCGCGTTTACGGGCCATTTCGTCGGCCTCGGCACTTTGCAACAGTTGCAGCCCGACGTAGATCGGTAATTCCATGCCGTTAGCCCAGACCGAAAGGTCGGTCAGCGATTTAGGGCCGATCCCTTTACCGCTCGGCGTATTGTTCATAATCCGGCTAAAACTCATGCCGTCGTAAGGGTTGTTGATCAACCGAAGGAAGGCCAGCACGTCTTTGACTTCTTTACGTTCGTAAAAGCGCGTCCCGCCGATAAGCTGGTAAGGGATGGTACGGCGCACAAACATATCTTCAAAAGCCCGGCTCTGGGCATTCGTGCGGTAGAGCAAAGCGACATCGCGGTATTGCTTGATCTCGTTGCGCGAAAGCAACCGTTCGATCTCGTTGACCACGTAATTAGCTTCTTCGACCTCGTTGTAAGCCTCGAAGACCTGGATTGCCTTGCCCACGCCGTTCTCAGTCCAGAGCTTTTTGTCTTTGCGCTGCTGGTTAGCCTTGATCAGGCCGGTAGCGGCATCCAGGATCACCTGAGTGCTGCGATAGTTTTGTTCGAGGGCAATCACGCGGGCTTCGGGATAATCGCTTTCAAATTCGAGGATGTTGCGGATGTCCGCCGACCGCCAGCCGTAGATAGACTGGTTTTCGTCGCCCACCACACACAGGTTTTTGTACTTTGCAGCCAGCAGGCTGATATACTTGTACTGCGCCCGGTTGGTATCCTGGTATTCGTCTACCATAATATAGCGGTAACGTTCCTGGTAGCGTTCGAGTACGTCGGCGCGTTCGGTTAGAAGCTGAACAGTCGTGTTAATCAGGTCGTCGAAATCGAGAGCGCGGTTGAGCCGCAACAATTCCTGATAGCGTTCGTAGATACGGGCCACCACTTCTTCCCAGTAGGTGCGGGCGGTATCGCGCAGCCCTGCCGGGCCGATCAAATTGCTCTTGGCACTGGAAATGAGGCTGAGGGCGGCCCGTGGGTTATACTGCTTATCGCTGACACCGAGCGCACCCATCGCGCCTTTGATCAGCCCTAGCTGGTCGCTATCGTCGTAGATCGCAAAATTACGGTCGAGGCCGATCTGCGGAGCTTCAACCCGCAGGATACGCATACAGGTAGAGTGGAAAGTGCCGACGGTAAGATATTTCGAGACTTCGTTACCTTCGCCAAACTGCCGGATCAGAAGCCGTTCGAGGCGTTCTTTCATCTCGCGAGCGGCTTTGTTGGTGAAAGTCACTGCCAGAATGGAATGAGGGTCAATTCGAGGCCGGACTTCGCTCAACATATAAGCGATCCGATGGGTCAACACGCGAGTCTTGCCGCTACCCGGCCCGGCCAGAATCAACACCGGCCCCTCGATAGTCCGGCCTGCCTCGCCCTGCGCCGGGTTCAACCCATCCAAGATCGAACCTGCCGTGCCTTTATCCAATTCGTCCTGGCTCTCTGGCTCTCCTATTTCGTCCCGCTCGACCACAAATAAATCCCCTTTGTCTGACTGAAGCCCTTGATGTTTAGCTTCGATTCGTAAATAGCTAAATCCGAAATTCTAAAATTAGAGATATTAACGCTAAATTTAACCTTATTTTAGCACGTTTGGGCGAAGGATGCTATTAATCTTTAGCTCGTAACTGCTTACTTGTAACTGCTAAATTCCAGGACTAAAAAAGCTCTGAGGCTGACCTCAGAGCTTTTTTAGTCTTAAAAATTACATGGAGCGAGGCGGAAGGTCATCCGAGCGTTGGCTGGGTAGCCGTGAGTCGGTTGGGTCTACGTACACCCCCGACTGGTTTTCGGTCTGTCCAGCCAGATCATCTTCCTGGCCGATCCGCTCGGCCCGCCGTCGGGCTTCCAGACGTTCAAACTCTTCCGGGCTGGCAATATCCGACTGGCCCTGAGCGTAGATAGACTGGTTTTGCTTGCTGGGGTCGGTAGTCGGCTGGGTAACACTGGTGTTATAAGAGGGATTGATCGTGTAAGCACCGGCTCCCTGCACATCGTCCGCCGTATCACCGCGCTGGGTGTTAGCCGTCGGGCCACTGGTCAAGTTCTCGCCGGTATTCGCAGTGGTGGTCGTACTGGTAGTGGAAGTATTATAACCGCCCTCGACCGGGAAAGCGTTCGTGCCGCCCGTCTCGTTGCGAGTGAAAGTGCGGCCCGGCCCGGTTTGAGCCAGGTCGTAATAGCGCGTGCTACTCGAACCATTGCGCTCGAACACATCTACCGCCGCTTCCAGCAGGTTGCCGTTGGCCGCATTGACGGTCAAGAGGGTGCGACCGCCGCGTACATGCTCTTCGTATTCTTCGGCTTCTTCTTTCGGCACACCCGAACCGGCTAAGGCTCCGCTAATACCGCCGACGGTTCCGCCGACGAGTGCGCCAGTCAGGGTTGCGCCAAAGATACCGGCAGCAGCCACCGGGCCGATACCAGGAATGGCAGCAATGCCACCGGCCAAAAGCCAGCCCAGCACTGCGCCTAGCGTACCACCACCCAACGAACCAACCAGCGTACCTTTACCCGCTTCGTTCCCGGTCGCTTCGGTCAGGTCGCGCTGGTCGTTGCGGTCTTTAGTCACCACGGAAATCGAATCGGGCGTAAAACCGGCTACTTTCAAATCGTTGATAGCTTGCTCGGCCTGGCCTACTTCGTCAAAAACGCCCACGACCGCGTGGCCAGTACGAGTTGTATTTTCCATCGTCATTTTAAAGGTTCTCCTTTCGATTTGCCGCCCGCCGCAGTTTTGCTAGTTGTGCGGCTTCTCCTCACCTCTCGGTCCAAATTACCTTTGAGGAGAAACTCTCCTTTACCTACCCTGCTTTAGTCTGTTCAAGCGGAAAGGAACGGCTATTTTGCTTTCCTACATTGTAAATATTGCAAATAGTGTGCCACCTGCCGAACAGGGCCTCGCTAGAGAGGGTTTATAAACCTTTGGTTTCCTTACCTGGCTATGTACAAGCCGCTTAGAGGCTTAAATGGGGCCAAACCGAGCTATTACCGGCGTATGGTCAGAAGGGCGTTCCCAGGTACGCGGTTCGGGGTCAATCGTCACATCCTGGCAAAGTTTTAGTAAAGGTTCGCTCAGCCAGATGTGGTCTATCCGCAAGCCCAGGTTGCGCCGGAAAGAAGCCTGCCGGTAATCCCACCACGAAAATTCGACTTTATCGGGATGGTGCAACCTGAAAGCATCGTGCAAACCCCAGGCTTTAACCTCGCCCAGAGCGGCCCGTTCCGGCAAACTGAACAAAATTTTGCCTTCCCACTGGGTCGAGTCGTAAACATCCAGCGGGTCAGGCGCGACGTTGAAATCACCGCACAGGGCCAGAGGCTGGGCCGAATCGTAACCCTGATCCAGGAAAGCCCGCAACCGGGCCAGCCAATCCAGCTTGTAAACATATTTATCCGAACCAACGGCCTGCCCATTTGGAACGTACACATTCACTACCCACACCCCGCCGAGGCGCACGGCCAACAGACGCCGGTGCGCCTCGGCTCCTTCGCCTACGAAACCCTTCTGAACTTCCTCGATAGTGGCGGCCAGGTCGTCCCGCACCAGAGTTGCTACGCCGTTATAGGTCGGCTGCCCGTAAGCCACCGTCTGGTAGCCCAGGCGGACGAAATCGGCCACTGGAAACTTTTCCTCAATGCATTTGATCTCTTGCAGGCACAGCACTCCAGGCCGGTGCGCTTCCAGCCAGCGCACCACCACCGGAAGGCGGGCCGCTATCGAATTTACGTTCCACGTAACCAGGCTATCTAACACTTTTAAGACTCTTCTTTCAGCTTTAGGAACTGCAAAATTAAGGACTGCTAAAACAAACCCTGAAAATTGAAAACGGCGGGAAAGAGATTGCTCCTTCCCGCCGTTAAAACGGCCCGCCTTAAGGGTAAATACCCCGTGTCAGCGTTGCTTCGGCGACCCGCCCGACCGCCAGAATATAGGCGGCGGTACGCATATCCACCTTCTTTTCCTGCGAAATTCGGTAAACCTCGTTGAAAGCTTTCGTCATAATCTGGTGAAGTCGCTTGTTAGTCTCGTCTTCGCTCCAGAAGAACGATTGCAAATCTTGCACCCACTCGAAATAGCTAACTGTCACGCCTCCGGCGTTTGCCAGAATGTCCGGCAGGACGAAGATACCGCGCTCCTCGAAAACCCGATCAGCCTGCGGGTTCGTCGGCCCGTTGGCGGCCTCGGCAATAATGCGGGCTTTAACCCGGCGGGCGTTATCGCCGTTAAGCTGGCTTTCGAGGGCTGCCGGAATCAAGATATCGCAATCCAGTTCGAGTAGTTCGGCGTTGCTCACCCGGTCGGCCTGCGGAAAGCCGACTACCGTACCGTGTTCCTGCTTGAAAGACAGAACCGAACGCACGTCCAGCCCCTTCGGGTTGTAAATTCCGCCTTGCGAATCGCTGACCGCCACGATAGTCGCGCCGTCTTCCGCCAGCAGACGAGCCGCAATCGAACCGGCGTTGCCAAAGCCCTGCACCGCCACTCGCGCTCCTTGCAAGGACATTTCTTTGATCCGAGCCGCCTCACGAATAACGTACTGCACTCCCCGCGCCGTCGCTTCGTTTCGGCCCTCGGCTCCGCCGATATTGACCGGCTTGCCGGTTACGACCGCCGTTACCGAATAGCCTTTGTGCATCGAGTAGGTATCCATTATCCAGGCCATCGTCTGCGAGTTGGTGTTTACGTCCGGGGCGGGGATGTCCGTATCGGGGCCGATCAGGAGCGAAATTTCGGTGGCGTAGCGGCGGGTCAGGTTCTCAAGCTCATAAATGCTGAGCTTCTTGGGGTCAACGATCACCCCGCCTTTCGCGCCGCCAAAGGGTATATTGACCGTGGCGCACTTCCAGGTCATCCACATTGCCAGGGCGCGTATCTCGTCAATATTCACCTGCGGGTGGTAGCGGATGCCGCCTTTGGCCGGGCCGCGTCCCAGGTTGTGCTGCACCCGGTAGCCCGTAAAAACCTCGACGCTGCCATCGTCCATCTGTACCGGAAAGTTTACCGTCAGTTCACGTTTGCAGGCCATCAAGACCTTACGCAAACCCGGTTCCAGGCCCAGGTAATCCGCCGCTACCTGAAACTGTTGTTTAGCTACTTCAAAAGGATTTTGCGTGTTGGCCGACTGCATTGTCGCCCTGTGCATTTCCGTCGTCATTGTCGTATGCCTCCAAGATTATCAAGACTAAATAAAATGAGATAAGTAAGTAAACGGGACAAAGGTCTGAAAGTTCGGGATGATTTTTCAGGCTTGTTCTGCATCCGTCATCTTTCAGCCCCTGCCCTTTCCCTAAAGCCGGTCGCGCAAGAGGCGGGTTACAACATCCTTGTTGGCCTTGCCTTGCGTAGCTTTCATCACCCCGCCGATGAGCGAGTTGAAGCTGGCTTCTTTACCGCCCTTGAAATCGGCTACCGCTCTGGGATTGTCGGCAATTACCTTGTCCACAATCGTCCCGATAGCTCCTTCGTCCGAAATAGCGGCCAGCCCTTGCTCCTGGACGATTGCCTCGGCGTCGAGCCCGGTTTGAAACATAACCGCAAAGACATCTTTAGCGGTCTTAGGCGTAATCGTGCCGCGTTCGACCAGTTCGATCAAACCGGCCAGTTGGGCGGGCCGCACCTTCGCGGCAGTCAATTCGTCGCCACTCTCTTTGAGCCGGGCGAACAGTTCGTTCAAAATCCAGTTGGCCGCCGCTTTAGCGCGGGTCGGCGTATGATTCTGGCCCAGGCTGGTCTCGAACCAATCAGCGGTCGCCCGCGTACTGGTCAAAACTTCGGCATCGTAAGCCGACAGACCGTAATCCCGCACGAAGCGTTCCCGACGTACATCCGGCAATTCGGGCAATCCGGCCCGGATAGCGTCGCGATACTCGGCGGTCAGTTGCAGGGGCGGCAAGTCTGGCTCCGGGAAGTAGCGGTAATCGCTGCTGCCCTCTTTGAGGCGTTGAAAAACCGTCACACCCTTTACATCGTCCCAGCCACGCGTCTGTTGCTTGAGGATATGCCCGGCGTCAAGTTCTTCGGCCTGCCGCACGATTTCGTGGGCCACCGCGTCGTGAACCGATTGGATCGAGTTCATGTTCTTGACTTCAATTTTGGTGCCAAAAGCAATCGTACCGACGGGCCGGATCGAAACGTTGGCATCGCACCGCATGGCCCCTTCGTTCATGTTACCCGTGCCGATGCCCAGCCAGCGCACGATCTCGCGGATACGGGTCAGGTAGGCCGCCGCTTCCTCCGGGGTCGAAATATCCGGCTCGCTGACGCACTCCATCAGAGGCACGCCGCAACGGTTGTAGTCCACCAGAGTATATTCTTCTCCGTCCGGGCTGGTCATGTGGATCAGCTTGCCAGTATCCTCCTCCTGGTGGATGCGGGTAATGCCAATCCGTTTCTTGCCGGTCGAAGTTTCGATCTCGACCCAGCCGTTGATACAAACCGGCAGATCAAACTGGCTGATTTGATAGCCCTTTACCAGGTCGGGGTAGAAATAGTTCTTGCGTTCGAACTTACTATACTCCGGTATCTCGCAGTTGAGAGCCATTCCCAGCTTTACAATATACTCAATTGCACGGCTGTTGATTACCGGCAGCACCCCTGGCATACCCAAACAGATCGGGCAGACGTGAGTGTTGGGCGCAGCGTTGGCATAGTCTGCATTGCAACCACAAAACATTTTGCTGGCGGTTTGCAATTGAATGTGGGTTTCAAGGCCAATTACTGCCTCGTATTTAGTTTTCGTAGCTATTTCCAAAACCATCGGGACACTACCTTTCCAATCCAGGTCGTACTTCGTTCCCTAATACAGACTGTAGCCCAGGTTGGGCAGTGTGGGCTAGTTGTCACTACTAACTGGTGATAACAATCTATATTTATCTCTTATATTATAGCAAACGGCACAAGCTTCTACAATCAGCTTTATCACCTATCAGGGCGGTTGCAAAGTCAAAAGCTTGACAAATTTTGACCGACTACTATTGTACGATATAGTATATTTATCAGAAGTCTTAAAAGGTACATAATAAGTTAAATCAAAAGGTATGCTGAAGAGAGTCGCAAGTTGTATTGGGCTTACAGATCATGATTATTATGAGAAGATTTGTTAGTGCAGCAGTGATTTAGGCGGTGTAGGGCTTGGACTATTGCTTGCTTTGGTAGTAAGCACCAGAACAAACGGGCCTACGGTATCCGGCCAGCCTGTACAGGGGCGCGCCCCTCTTATTTATTGGGAAAGCCAGGATAAGCAAGCCACCGTGCAGAACGCTAATGGTAGATTTAGCATCAGAACTTATATAATTACGTCCCAAAATATCTCTTTTTTCTACAGTCTACGCTCACTTCAAGAATTTGGGCCACAGGTGGTAGCGTACTCTTCCAACTCGTCTAGTGGTAAACCACTTTCTAAGCCTCTCAAAGTTAGTAAAGTCCAATCTCTGGGCGAATTAGGAGGGTTCAAAGTAGGATTGATTCAGGTTAATTACGATGATATTACAGGCCAGGAAATTTCTCTTGAGGTGACAATACCTGGTGTTAATACATTCGCATGGCAGGTTTCACCTCTAAAGCAAGTTGCAACTATTGGAGAACGTAAAGCAACCCATTATCATGAAAATCAGGAGAATTCGTCGGATGTAACAGTTTTTGCGCCGTTATTGGATGACAAAGCCGGAACCGCTCTTAAAATAACTCTAGGAGACCGGTTTTCTCTCAAAGAACCAGCCTTATTCTATCGAGTTACATCGCAAGGTGTAGTTACATCGCTTACCCAAACTGATTTTGCCAACGAGACTGCCGCCCTTCCCAAAGCGTCTGAGCCTGACCGCGCTAGCAATCCTGTGCCACGAGCGACGGAAGCTTTAATCAAGCCTACGCCTGCCCTACCATAAAAAGTACAATAAAAAGCACCTTACCTCCTAGAGGTAAAGTGCTTTTTATTGAGAGCAATAGGGCAGTTATTTTGTCAAACCCTGCTCGTGAGCTTCTTTTTTGGCCGTGCTGGTCAGGTCTTCAACTGCCCGCCCTGCGCTATGACCGACTTCCTCGGTGACATGCTGCACCTTATCGAAGGTCTGTTGAACAGTTTCCTGGGCTTTTTCCATCAAGGTCTCGTGAGCCTCGCCTAGCAGACGGTTCTCCTGCGAAGTGCCAGGCAGCAATAGCCCGACCGTCACACCCAGAGCCAGGGCTATTACACCCACTGCCAGGGGTTTTTCCTCAAGCATCCGCTCGAACTGATTCTCGGCTCGTTGGGCTTGATAACCGACGCCGGTTGCAACTCCGCCGATAGTGTCGCCAACGCCACTTACGACGTTTCCGGCAACATTACCCACTCCGCCGATCACCTCGCCGACTCCTCCAGCCACGCCCGTTGCAACCCCGCCGATAGCTCCGCCGACTCCTCCGGCAACATCTCCGACCGTCTGGCCGACGCTACCCGCGACATCGCCAACAGTCTGGCCGACGCTACCGGCAACATCGCCGACTTTTTCGCCTGCTGAACCAATCAGATCGCCCGCTTTGTGCGTTACAGTCCCTACAGTGTCACCCGCCTGTTGAGCTACGTCACCGAGCTTGTTTCCAACCTGTCCAACGAGATTACCCGTTTTCTGCCCCACACCCGGTTGACCGTACTGATTAGGGTAAGAATAATCGGCGTAACGGCTGGACTGCTTGCTAGAAGAACCCTGCCCCTGCATAACCATGTAGCCAATACCCAACCCGGCCAGAGCCGCCGGAACAGGATTTTCCCGCACCGTATCTACCATGCGACCGGCCAGACCAGAGTTGTCAGCCGAATTGCTGCTAGTATTGGTGGGTGGGTAGTAACCCTGTGGCCCGTTATAAGAAGCTCCGCCACTCATCATCCCACTCTGGCCGCGATAACCGTAATCGTCTGCCGGGTATTGTCGGTAATCCTGATTGCGCGAACCGTTAGATGTAGGCTTGCTCTGATTCTGCCCCTTGAGGAACAGCCAGCCCAACCCCAAACCGACCAGGGCCGCCGGTATCGGGTTCTTTTGAATTGTGTGCATAATACCGGAGCCTGTTTCCTGGGCCGTATCGGTTATATTGCTTACCATATGCTCAACCTTCCCAACTGTCGCATCGTGGACAGTTTGCTTTGTGTGATCTATCGTTTCGGTGGCGACTTCCTTCGCCGAGTCCTTCACCTGGTCTACCGTCTGCGATACACTTTCTTTAGCCTGGTCTATCACCTGAGAAGCAGTCTCGGCCACCGACTCTTTAGCCTGGTTTATGACATTCGAGGCGGTTTCGGCGACCGACTCTTTAGCCTGCTCTATTACCTGAGAAGCAGTTTCCAGGACAGTAGTTTTAGCCTGCTCCAAAAATTGCTGAGGCTGAAATTTTTCCTGAATAGCGTTGAGTGTCTGGCTCATCTCGTTTCGAGTGTGGTCAATGTTGGCCCGAATAGCCTCCGGGTCGGAGGTGCTATCAGTTTCAGGCTCCGCCCCACGGCTCCCCGGTACGACCGCATAAGTATCGAGATTACTTACCCGCCGTTCTTCCTCGAAAGGAGTTATTTCGTCTGCTCTTTCGCCCATTCTACGTCCTCCTTAATTGTGTTTATTGTTCTGGTGGGTACAAAATCTTGTTTCTTGAGGGCAGTTAAACCCTTTTGCACCAGAAAATAACCAATACCCGCTACCACTAATCCTACCAGTAGTGCCGAAAGCCACCAGGGAAGGCCGATCTGAGCCAGGCCGATAATCAGGGCGGCCCCAAGAGCCAGCACTCCAGCGTAAGCTATTGCGCCACCTACCAGTAAAGAGGCAACGTCTTTAGCCACGTTAGAAGCCTTCTGGCTTAATTCCACCTTAGCCAGTTCGACTTCCTGGCGCACAAGATTGCTAGTTTCTTTAGCCAGGTCGCCGAAAAGCTCCCCTAACGACCGTTCCTGTCTGTTTTGCTGCATGATATGTCCTCCGTATATTTAGTTCCGTAAGCTGGCTCTAAAGCACGTCAGAATCCATCACGCCGGTGATCTCATTTTGCAGTCGGGTCTTGCTGCTCTCAGCATCCTGTCCTAGAGCCTCCGCCTCGCCAAAATGCCGGGCGACGCTAGACTGAGGATTAGAAGCAGTCGCGCTATACCCGTCAGTTCTGGTAGAAACTGAAGTAACAGGCGGCGGAGCTAGAGGGGCAGTAGTGGAGGCGTTGAAGCCGTCACCCTGACGACGGGCCAGAGCATTTGGCTGGGAGTTGGGATTAAAAGGCTGGGACGGCTTGGAACTTTTGAGAAACCGAGCCGCCAGTAAACCCACGGTAAAAGCTCCACCCAGGAACAGCACCGGCTCTCGGCGGGCGAATTTTTCTACTTCCCCAACTATATCTTCCAGTTGCCGCTCCCGTAGAAAAGTCGAGAAATCCTCGACCGTTTTAGCGGCCTGGTCGGTATATTGAGCAATGCCCGGCTGGTTATTGCGGCGCAACTGGTCGCTACCCATCCGAACCATTCCAGCTACACTCTCCGCGCCTTCCACCAGGCGGTCTTTCTGAGAAGATATTTGCGAGGTAACTTGATCTCGAACCTGCTCGACAACTTCGCCCGCTTTCTCCTGAACCTGGTCTATTACCTCGCCAGTTTTCTGTCGGGCATCGTTGTAACTACCAAAACCTGGTTGGTGGTTCTCGTTACCGGCGTTAGGGTTACTCGTACCTCCGTTGGTCTGGCTCTTGTACAAGTTTGACTCGTTGCTGGTTCCACCGTTAGCCTGACTCTTGTACGAAGCAGGCTGGTTCTGGCTCGAACCTTTCGCTCCTGCGTCGGGTTTCTGACCCTGTGTAGCCATAATCTTTCTCCTTTCAAGTGCTGTAAAGGGGTTTTGCATATTTACCCCTTGCAATCTACTCTACCGTTGGTTTCCTGTACTCATAGCTCCTGCTTGAGAAATTCGGCATCGTTCGCTACAAAAATAACGAAAACAATTAGCTGCAACTAAACACTGGCTTATAAGTTTTGATTCTAACCAAACAACTAACCAAAACCACTCTCCTTAACTCAAGTGAGGCACGTAACGTACCACCTCCTTTTTTTTTCCCTTCCTTTTGTATTAATATTAGCTAAATATTTTGATATAGCTAAACATATTAGAAGCCGCTACTGATGGAGCAGGGCAATATTTTGGGCGAAAGGATACGGGCAGGTCGCTTTTCAGGACAAAACGATTGCGGCATAAAATTCGTTTGACGGAGGAAGGGCTGTTATAGTATAGTTTTCGGGTCGGCAATCAAAATAAGATTGCCCCACCGTTCGGTACTGTTATCATCAGTGGATTTTCTTCTACTTACCAGGGGATCAACTCAACTTCGTCTTCAGGTTATAGGCGCGTCACCCCAAAATATCAGCTTCAAATAGCAAAGTAAAAAGTCACCCGGCAGTCGGGCAGAACTGCGGTGTCCCAGGGATAGGGATGAGATAGGTTAGTAGACTCAATAAGGCTGTTCTGGCGGGAAGTTTTTCCAGCCAGAAAGACTATAGCCTGTTTTTTGATGCGTAAAGATAGCTACTCTGGCCCAATTTAGCCAGCCCAGAACAGGGTTAGTCGCTATAAAAGCAAGTCCGGGCAAAGCAAGCCCGGACAAAGAAAGGAACTGGAACACATGGGATTGCGACAAACCCGCCGGATCAACGGGTTAACCTCTCTCCTGACCGTGGTAATGACGCTGGCAGCCCTGGTGCTGACCGTCTTTACACCCTTCGGCCCGCTCAAAGTAGCCCGCGCCGACGCGACCTATTTCGCCCTTTCTGGCGGCAACTTTAGCCAGAACTGGACGAACACCGGCCTGATCACGACCAGCAACGATTGGAGCGGCGTACCCGGCATCGTCGGCTACCGGGGCGATGAATTAACCACCGGCTTAGGAGTTGACCCTCAAACTATCCTCAGCCCTACCACCGATACGTCCACCAACCCGGTAAATGTAAATGCAAATCAGGCCAACCCGAACACCTTTACGACCGGTGGGGTAGCTGAATTTGAGATTACTGACCCGACTGTCGCTTTACAGGGTTCCGGCACTGCCGACGCGCCGAACCTGGTGCTTTTCCTGGACGCCACAGGCCGCCAGGACGTGACCGTTTCCTACAACCTGCGCGACATTGACGGTTCCGCCGATAACGCCGTGCAACCGGTAGCTTTGCAATACCGGGTCGGCACGAGCAGCAACTTTACCAACGTTCCGGCGGCTTTTGTGGCCGACGCCTCTAGCGGGCCGAGCCTGGCAACCCTCGTCACGCCGGTCAGTGCCGTCTTGCCCGCCTCCGTGAACAACCAGGCCCAGGTACAAGTTCGCATCATTACATCTAATGCTGTCCCTAGCGACGAGTGGATCGGCGTTGACGATATTGCCGTCACCAGCGCGCCCACCAGTGGAGTCTCGAACCCGACCGGCACGGGTGCGGCTAATCCGGCCAGCATTCTGGTCGGCAATACCAGCCTGTTGACCGTCACGGTTACGCCCGGTACCGGGCCAACTTCCACCGGCCTGAGCGTCACGGGCGACCTGACCGCGATTGGCGGCCCGGCCAGCCAGACCTTCTTCGACGACGGCACGAACGGCGACCTGACCGCCGGAGATAACGTCTTTTCGTTCCTGGCAACCGTCAATGCCGCGACCACGGCAGGGGTCAAATCGCTGCCCTTTAGCATTTCGGACGCTGAGGCGCGCACCGGCACGGGCAACATCAGCCTGACCGTAACCACTCCGGTAGTGGCTACCTTCATCCGGGAAATCCAGGGCATCACCCACCTTTCACCCAAAAACGGCCAGACCGTCTCGGCGGTCCCCGGCATCGTAACGGCCAAGCGGACGAACGGCTACTACCTGCAAGACCCCACTCCCGATAGTGACGACCGTACCTCGGAAGGTATTTTTGTCTTTACCAGCAGCGCACCGGCAGTAACCGTGGGCGATAGCGTGACGGTCAACGGCACCGTCAGCGAGTTCCGGCCCGGCGGAAGCGGCGGTCTGGGCAACCTGACCATCACCGAAATTACCAATCCTGCCACTACCATTGTTTCGAGCGGGAATGCGCTCCCGGCCCCGATAGTAGTTGGAACTGGGGGCCGCGTGCCACCCACCACCGTCATCAAGGCTACGCCCGGCGATGTCGAAACCCTCAACGCCCCGCTAGTCCTGACCGATGGGCTGGACTTCTACGAAAGCCTGGAAGGAATGCGGCTTCAGGTCAACAACCCGGTCGCCGTCGGCCCGACCACCGCTTTTGGCGAAATCGCCGTGCTGAGCGATAACGGCACGGGTGCCGGTGTCCGCACTCCTCGCGGCGGGATTATCATTCGACCGGGCGACTTCAACCCGGAGCGGATTATCCTGGACGATACTATTCTGGCTACCCCGATTGTCAACGTAGGCGACCACTTCTCCGGCCCGGCGGTCGGCGTGCTGGACTACAGCTTTGGCAATTTCAAGCTGAATATTACCCAGGCGATCACGGCGGTTTCGGCGGGCCTGACCCCCGAAGTAACCCTGGTGCAAGGGCCGAACCAGCTTGCTATCGCTACCTTTAACGTCGAAAACCTCGATCCGGGCGATGGCGCACCCAAGTTCCAGGCTCTGGCCGGACTGGTCGTCAACAACCTGAAATCGCCCGACCTGATTGCCCTAGAAGAAATTCAGGACAACAACGGCGCGACCGATAACGGTACGGTGGATGCCGACGTGACGATCAACACCTTGATCCAGGCGATCACGACGGCGGGTGGCCCGACCTACCAGTACCGCCAGATCAGCCCGGTCAACGACCAGAACGGCGGCGAACCAGGCGGCAACATCCGGGTGGTCTTCTTGTTCCGTACCGACCGGGGTCTGAGCTTTGTAGACCGACCGGGCGGCACTTCGACCGCCGCCGTTTCGGTGGTGGGCAGCCCTGCCGGGCCACAGCTTTCGTTCAGCCCTGGCCTGATTGACCCGACCAACCCGGCTTTCAACAGCAGCCGCAAACCGCTGGCCGGGGAATTCCTCTACCACGGCCAGAAAGTCTTTGTAGTCGCCAACCATTTCAATTCTAAAGGCGGCGACCAACCGCTCTTTGGCCGCAACCAGCCTCCCACCCTCACATCCGAAACTCAACGGCGGCAGCAGGCTCAGATCGTGCGTAACTTTATCAACAGCTTGCTGGCTCTGGATTCAAAGGCTAACGCCGTCGTGCTGGGCGACCTGAACGACTTCCAGTTCTCGGCTCCCCTCACGATCCTCAAGTGCGGCAGTACCACGCCCTGTGCCAATCCGACCCTGCACGCCCTGATCGAAACTTTGCCTGAAAACGAACGCTACACCTACGTTTTCGACGGCAATTCGCAGGCGATTGACCACATCTTGCTCAGCGATAACCTGTTCACCAGACCGTTCGAGTACGATGTGCTGCACGTCAATTCGGAGTTCTCGGTGCGGGCCAGCGACCACGACCCGCAGATCGTGCGCCTGACGATCCCGGCGGCGGCTACGACCTGCGCGGTTATCCCGACTGGCTCGTTCTGTGCCGAGTATTTCAACAACAAGACCCTGACTGCTCCGAGTGTGCTGGTTCGCAACGAAAGCTATCCGATCCGCTACAGCCTGGGGGCGGGCAGTCCCGCACCGGGGGTAGTCAATGCCGATAACTATTCGGCCCGCTGGATCGGTAACTTCGCTTTCGCGACCACCGACACCTACATCTTCTCCACGCGGGCCGACGACGGGGTGCGGGTCTACCTCGATGGCGTGCTAGTAGTGGATCACTGGACGTCGCCGACGCCGATCTTGCGGCTCGATGGCGTGCGGGTGACAGCCGGGACGCATCAGGTGAAGGTCGAATACTACGAGGCTACGGGCGACTCGACGGTGCAAGTGACCTGGGCAACCAAAGGCCGCTCGCGCAGCAGCGTTAACCCTAACTAGCTCGAAGTTCCACCTGCGCTACCTCGTTAGTTAAATGAAAATGGCCTCGATCATCTCCTACCGGGACGGTCGAGGCCATCCAAATTTTTAAGAATTTCCTGAATCATCCGTTATCGAGTTCCTGGGCAAGTCCAATGAGAAGCCCTTCGGGGCCGCGTATATAGCAGAGCCGATACGCATCCTCATACTGAACCACTTCGCCAACAAGCTGCGCGCCGTGCTTGCGCAGTCTGACGAGTGTCTCGTCGAGGTCAACCACAGTGAACATGACGCGTAGATAGCCGAGAGCGTTCACCGGGGCGTTTCGATGATCGGCGACTACAGGTGGGGTGAGAAATCGTGATAGCTCAAGCCGACTGTGACCGTCGGGGGTAACCATCATGGCAATCTCGACGCGCTGAAAGCCCAGTCCGGTGACGCGCCCGGCCCATTCTCCTTCAACCATTGCTCGCCCTTCCAGCTTGAGACCAAGCTCGCTGAAAAAAGAGATGGCGTCGTCCAGGGATTCTACCACGATGCCGACGTTATCCATCCTCTTAAGGTTCGATTTTTTTGATTTCATCTAGTTGCTCTCCTTTATTTTCGTAGTTTGTCACGTTGTGGGTAAAAGGGTCAGATTACTGGCCCATCACTCACCACCAGGTCTACCTCGCTCACTCCTCGCCCCTTAAGCTCAGCCAGTAGAGCGTCCCAACTTTCGCGGGCCTTAGAATACTATCCTTAGAATAACAACCTCGATAGCCCTAACATTTAGGAGAATTATCCCATCTTTAGGGCTACCTCTGGACAGAGCGCAGCTAAGCTGTTACACTCCCCAGGCAGCACGATACGCTCAAAAGGACTTGTGAGCAGTAGATGATTAATAGCAGCAAAGAGAGTATATGAAGAAGAAAACCAGGCTCATTGGCGGTGTATTCCTGGCCGCCCTGCTCGGAGCGGGCCTCTTGTGGTGGGGCCAGATGCGCCAGAGCATGGCCCAGGCTCCCGCTATCGGTGGCTGCCAGATGTTCCCATCTAACCACATCTGGAACACCCCGATCAACACTTTACCCAGGGACGCCAGTTCGGATAACTACGTCGCCAGTATCGGCCAGAGCAACGGGCTGAAAGCTGATTTTGGAGCCGGGCTGTACGACGGTAACATCATCGGCATACCGTATACGGTAGTCCCTGCCGGGCAGCCCAAAGTCAACATTACTTTCGACTATGACGAAGATAGCGACCCCGGCCCCTACCCGATCCCGCCCAACCCTCCAATCGAAGGCGGCAGCGACCATCACGTGCTGATAGTCGAGCAGGGTAGCTGCAAACTTTACGAAATTTTCGACATCCGACCAAACCCGGCGGGCGGTTGGCTGGCCGGGTCGGGGGCGATCTTCCCGCTCACCTCGAACGCGCTCCGCCCTGCCGGGTGGACTTCTGCCGATGCCGCCGGGCTGTCTATCCTGGCCGGACTGGTGCGCTACGACGAAGTAGCGGCGGGCAGCATCAACCACGCTCTGCGCTTCACCGCCCCGGCCTCGGCGGTTCGCACCGCCTACATCTGGCCCGGACGCCACCTGGTCAACAACAACCCCGACCTGGCAGATGCCCCGCTGGGCCAGCGTTTCCGGCTCAAGGCGAGCTTCAACGTCAACAACCCGGCTTTCTCGCCTCAGACCAGAGTGATCCTGACCGCCCTCAAAACCTACGGCATGTTCCTGTCCGATATTGGCTCAAGCTGGTTTCTCTCCGGCGCACCGGATAATCGGTGGGACAACGATATGCTGACGCAGTTAGGCCAGGTCAAAGGGCTGGACTTTGAAGCGGTGGACGAATCTTTCCTGTGGCTAGACCCTAACTCGGCTCAGGCCGCTTCTATCGCCGCCCCGTCCGGCTTGCAAACGACGGCTTTTTCCTCGGCCCAGATTAATCTGGCCTGGGCCGATAATTCGGACATCGAAGGCGGCTTCTACCTGGAACGCAAAACCGGGCCGACCGGAGCCTGGAGCCGGATTGCCACGCTCGGCCCAAACGTCCTGGCTTACCAGGACACGGGCCGGGCCGAAAGCACCCTCTATTATTACCGGGTACAGGCTTTTTTTAATAACGCTCTCCTACCAACCGCCTTCAGCAACGAGGCCGGGGCTACCACGCTGCTGGTCGCGCCAAGCGGTCTGACGGCGGTAGCAACCTCATCCACTCAGGTCAACTTGAACTGGATAGACCATTCAGGGAGTGAAAGCGGCTTCACTGTCGAGCGCAAAACCCAACCCGGCGGGACTTTTGGCCCCCTCGCTACTGTGGCGAGCAACCTGACAAGCTACCAGGATCAGGCAGTGACAGGCTCGACTACCTACAGCTACCGGGTGCGAGCTTACAACGGGGTCACGCAATCGGCCTGGACCGGGCCGGTGGACGTCACTACGCCTCCAAATGCACCCTCCGGCCTGGCAGCCTGGGCCACCTCAACGAGCCAGGTCAAGCTGAGATGGAGCGATAATTCGGCCAACGAGAACGGCTTTGCGGTCGAAGGCAGTCCCGACGGCCTGAACAGTTGGACGTCCCTGGCCGGGTCGCCGACTGCCCCGAACGTCAAGACCCTGCTGGATAGCTCTTTGCCAGCCGACACGACACATTTCTACCGGGTCAGAGCCTTCAACGCCGCCGGGCCATCGGCCTGGGCCGGGCCAGTAAGTGCCACTACGACCGTCCTGATCGTAAGGCTACCCAGTGACGACGGCGCAGGCATGGTGGACGGCACGCTTTCCTTCGCTTTCAAACAGGCTCAGTCCGGCCAGAGCATTCTTTTCTCCAACTTGCTGGCTCCGGCCAACAAAATATCCTTCGAGGCCAGCGCGGTCTGGACGCCCGACTTAAAAGCCGGGGTGACGCTTCTGGGCAACTGTGCCGCACCGATCACCATAGATGGCTCCGGCCTCCCGCCCGACACGGATGGGCTGCACTTGAAGGGCAAAAACAAGCTGATCGGGGTCAAAGTGCTGGGTTTTCCCGGCCAGAAGCTTGTCACCGACAGCCCGAACAATTTTCTGGACTGCGTAGCTTTTCGCTAAGCCAGGCCGAAAAGAGTACAATGCTATCTCTATTGCAGCCCAAATTAGCCGTCCAAAAGGAGGCCGAGTTATCGCCGAGGGTGACAGCGAACAGGCCGGACTAGCAAGGAGAAGCCATGTCAAAGCAATCAGTGGTTATTGATCTGCCAGAGGATATTTACAACAAATACAAGCAACGAGCGCAACAAATGCAGCGTAGTGTCGAGGCTGAAATCGTCGAGAGTGTCTTCAAAGCGGTTCCAAATAACGACATAGTGCCGAGTGATCTGGATGAGGTGGTGGCGCAATTAGGATTTTTGGATAATAAAGCTTTGCGCCGCATCGCTCGGAGCCGTTTACCCAAGAAAGACACGGCTAAAATCGAAAGCTTGCATTTCAAACGTCAAAGTGAAGGTTTGGGGGGAGTCTGAAACCAGAGAATTAACCGATTTGATGAAAAAGATGGATCGCTGGTTTGTCTTACGTAACGAGGCGTTAGGTTTACTGACAGAAAGAAAACAGGATGTCACAGAGTTTGCGTCGGAGAAATGAGCAGGAAATATATTTGGTAGTATAACATATTAACAAGCACGAATAACTGTAGTTATTGAAAGACAATCAAATATGCAAATGGGGGTAGAATGGAATTTCGAGAATTACCAATAGAAGTTGTAAAAATACTTTCTACTGTAGGAGCTTCCCCTAGATTGATTGCTCATCTTACCCTGGTTCACGATACCGCACTGAGGATTACTGAACAAATAGATAAGATTTGGCCGAGTTTAAAGTACGATGTAAAAGCAGTATTAATAGGGGCGGCTAGCCATGATATTGGTAAGTCAGTATACAAAGAGGAATTAAGGTTGCCTGGTAAGCAGCACGAAGAAATTGGTCCTAAACTGCTGGTTCAACATGGTTTAGCTGAAAGTTATGCTCGATTTGCCCGTACTCACGCACAATGGCAATCCGGTGCAGCTACCATAGAGGATTTATTAGTTGCCCTGGCTGATAAGATTTGGAAAGGTCAGCGTAGTGCTAATTTAGAAGCAGCTTTGACCAATTTTCTTGCAAAGAAGTGTAACCAAGAAGAATGGAATGTTTATTTGAAATTAGATGATTTAATAAATGAGATTACAAAAGATGCCGATGCGAGATTAAATTGGCAGAACCAATTTTCAATTGCTTAACAATTGCCTAAATAATTCACAAACTATAGAAAGCTCCTTGAGCCGATACTTCACAGGGTCAGGGGATATTTTATTTAGCCAGAACCGGGCGTTATTCAAGACCGCCCAGTGCGTAGGCAAAAAAAGTGCGGGTAGGGTAGACCGGGCGTTATTCAAGACCGCCCGGCCTTCGCTAAATAAATTATCTGTGACCCGGTGGACTAGCCGCTCAAAGAACTTTCGATGGTTTATGAAGTTTTTATACAATTATCAGGTAAACTGAAGGTGAACTTGAAAAGGCTCCTGATCCAGGCAAAAGATCAGGAGCCTTTTCAGGTTACAGGTCGGGGCTAATGGGCCAGCTTTAGTTCGCGCTTGAGGATTTTGCCTGTCGCATTCTTAGGTAACGGCTCGGTCGTAACCTGGACAATGCGGGGATACTTGTTCGCGGCAATGCGCGTTTTGCAGTATTCCCGGATTTCGTCCTCGGTGGCGGTTTCGCCGGTCTTGAGAACTACGACTGCCTTGACTTCTTCGCCCATCGCCGGGTCTGGCACGCCAATCACGGCGCACTCCGCCACAGCAGGATGGCCGTAAAGCACTTCCTCGATCTCACGCGGGTAAACGTTAAAGCCGCCCCGGATAATCATATCCTTCACCCGGTCTACGATGTAAAAATAGCCGTCGCTATCCATCGTAGCAATGTCGCCGCTGTGGAACCAACCGCCCCGCATCACTTCGGCGGTTGCTTCAGGCCGCTTGAGGTAGCCCTTCATGATATTGTGGCCGCGGATCAACAATTCGCCCCGTTCTCCCATCGGCACCTCGCGGTCATCGTCGTCCACTACCCGCATATCAACCCCCCAGATAGGCAGACCAATCGAACCGGGTTTGGTGGGCTTCCACATCACATTAAAGGAAGCTACCGGCGAGGTTTCGGACAGACCGTAACCTTCCAGAATCTTTACGCCCGTCTCGCGCTCCCAGGCCGTCAGCGTCTCGACCGGGATGGCCGCGCCGCCACTGGTGCAAAAGCGCAGGCTGGAAAGGTCGTACTTCTTGCGGTCTGGATGGTTCAACAGGTAGAAAAACATCGTCGGCACGCCCGAAAAGCCGGTAACGTGGTCGCGCTGGAAGACCTCGAAAGCTTTGATCGGGTCGAAGCGAGCCATCAAAGTCAGGGTCGCGCCGACGGTCAGCCCCACGTTCATCACCGCACTCTGGCCGAAAGCGTGGAAGAGCGGCAAAGCCACCAGCAACACATCTTCGTTTGTCCAGTTCAGGCCCAGTTCGTAGGCCGAACAACGAGCATTGTAAAACAGGTTGAAATGGCTAAGTTCGGCTCCTTTGGGCTTGCCGGTTGTGCCACTGGTGTAAAGAATTACGGCAGTATCGTCCGGCATGGTCTGCACCATCTCGAAGGAGGGCGAAGCCGCGGCCATCAGACTGCTAAAGCTTTTCACGTTATCGCCGGACGGTAAGGCAGTCGAACCGGGCGCATTTACCACAATCAAGGTCTGGCAGGTCGGGGTCTCGCGGAAGCCGACCAGAGCATCCTGCAAAAAGCCTTCCCAGACAACTAGAGCCACCGCATCGCTATCGTCCAGATGATAGGCTACTTCCGGCCCGCGCAGCAGCACGTTAAGCGGTACTACCACCCCGCCCGCTTTGAGGATACCAAAATAAACCATCAGAAATTGAGGTAAATTCGGTAATAACATCGCTATTTTCTGGCCGCGCTCGATCCCGGCCTCGACCAGGGCATTAGCGAATTTATTAGATGCACCGGACAATTCGCCATAAGACATTTTGAAATCATCAAAAATTACGGCAGTATGGCCGGGGTCGCGCCGGGTGCTTTCAGTTAGCAGCGTTGCTAAGTTTAGACTCATCGCTTTGTCCTTTCTATAAACTTTAAGGCAAACAACTCTGTCCCTATTTAAGTTAGAAAACCTGGTTAAGAAAACCGCATGGTGGCTGGCCTTTAATAAGATGCCCTTATTTTACACTAATTACCCGGCCTGTCAAAACCCGCTTTGGGGGTATGAATTCAGACTTGGGGTAAAAGAGTTTGAGCAGGCGTGAGGGCGTGAGAATAGCAGCGTTGGTCAGCTATTTACGCACCAGCTTGCGGTTGCCGATTGGACTAATTCAACAATATCTGGCCACCCTTCATCACCTCAAAATCTCTAGGGGCGGGGTGGTGGGACTGCTTCAAAAAGTGTCCCACCGCCTAACGCCAGCCGTTGAGCTTATGCATCAAGTAAGTGTCAATCGTTTGAGCGGTACCAGCTAACCAACACTATGCCGCGAGATTGTCTACAACTCTAATGGGTCAGGGGCAAATGACCATCGGTGAAAGACCGTAGATGTCCCGGCGGCGACGCCTGGGGAGTTGTCACTTGGTTAATACCAGTCGAAGCCGTTACAATCGGAAAGAATTGGGTGTGGGCTTTGACCGCCTGGCCCGGCCACCGTAAGAGTGGCGCGGTCGCCTTCGAGAAAGGCCAGCGAACCATCGGCCAGCCAGCCTGGAGCGTAAGCTTCGTTACGGGTAGCCGGGTTGCCCAGCAAGGTTTTGGTCGGGCTAGTCGTCGCTGGCCCGGTTTCGGTCGGCAGAGCCAGAGCGCGTAAGCTAAGCGGGCCAACCGGGAATTGAGGTAAAGTCTCGAAGACCAGCCCTTTACCGTTCTCGGCCCAGGCCACCCTGCCCGCCGCATCGCCCGCCGCCGTCACTACCTGGGGCGTGGCATTTTCCAGCGTAGCAGTCAAGACGGCACCGGCCCGCAAACCGTTTGGCCCGTTAAGGTCGGCGGTAGCTGTAACGTGCAGGCTATCCGGGTGCCAGCTTACCGCCTTGAAATAGCGTACCGCCAGCTTAAGGTCGGGCGGGATCGGGGTAAACCCGGCCAGACCCAGAGTTACTTCTAAACCTTTCGCTTCCAGCAAAGTCCGCTTGCCCCGGTTCGTGAAATTGTAGATTGCGACCGCATTCGGGCCGAGCCACAACTGGCGGGTGGTTGGATCGAGGTCATCTCCAACGACACTGTTAGTCAGGTACGCCAGGCGCACTCCATCGGGCGACCAGGCCGGGAAGCGTCCTTCGGCCACACTCTGCCCTTTGCCGCTGGCCGGGTCGTACAACACAATCGTGGCTGCATCGTAAGCGTCGGCGGCTCCATCGTTGTTGGTATCACTCACTCGCGTAAGAGCCAGGGTTTTAGCATCGGGCGACCAGGCCATCGCCAGGATTACGCCGCCGTTATCGAGCGTGAGCGGTTTAAGGTTGCCCGCCGTATCCACCAGCACCGGCCCACTCTGGCGGGTCAAGCGGTCAATCCGAAAAGCGGCCACAATTTTACCGTTAGGAGCAACTTTTGGGAGGGAGAAAGCCGTTCCGCCAGCTAAAAGTCGCTCGTTCTCGCCCTGCCGATCCAGTACATAAAGTCCGGTATTAGTCCCTACTACAAAACTCCCTTTCGGCAAAGCCAGAGCCGCATCAGTCCCAAAAGGAGCGGCGCGTGGATTAAGGATGCGGGCGGGGGTGTTCTGCGGGCCGGAAAGCGTCGGGCGGGCCGTGTTTTCGGGCAGAGGCGCAGTCGTAAAAGGCGGCAGAGTATTGACCGGCGGAAGCGAACGCACCGGGTCAGCCTCGGCGGTGGTGGTCGCCGCAGGAGTCAGCGTTGGAGCCAGCGTTGGCCCGGACAGAGAGGGCGTTGGCCCTTCGGTATTAGCGATGGTGAGGGTGGCCGGAGCAGGGTTGGCGGTAGAGGTCGGGCCGGGTGGGGTCGGCGTCGCTACCGCCTCGCTACAGGCTCCTAAAGTCAGGCTCAACCAGGCTAACACAAGTAGCCCGCCGATTGGCTTTCCTGATTGGTTAAAATAAAGCCAGAATTTCAATTTTTTCAATCCGCTAATTATCATAAACCCTTCCAAAACTAGCGGCAGTATAGCACTTTTCCCAAAAAAAGGGGCGGTAAAACTCATCTCAATGCTAATGCACCTGATGTTCAGCCGCTAGTCGAATGGCTCCGCCGTTTGTTCCTGCTCAGCTAGATTAAATTTACGGGAAATATAAGAGGCGGTCAGCACGTAAAGGCTGACCGCCTCTTTTATTTCTGGGTGGGAGCCGAAGTTAGACCTCGGCTTCCGCTTCCTCGGCTTCTTCGACCAGGGCATCTTCGTCTTCGTCTTCGAGGTCGTCGAGGACTACCTCGGAAACGTCGGCGGTGCTGCCTTTAGCGATGGCCTTGAGCAGAGCTTCGATCCCGGCAGGGCCGCGATCATCTTCAAGGTCGTCTTCCAGGGAAGTGTCCTCCTCGTCCTCGTCCACCACCGCGTTACCGGCCAGGACAAGGTTGCCGTTAGTCGTGATACCCTGCGGCAGGTGCATCAAGATTTCCGGCTGCGGCTCTGGCACTTCGTCAATCTCCTCCTCAAGCTCGGCCAGGTGGTCGAGTTGAGCCTGATTGTCTGGGTCAATATCGAGCAATTCCGAAAGAGGCACTTTGCTCTTTTTCTTGGTGCGCGTATCAATGCCGCTACCAGCGGGGATCAGCTTACCGATAATCACGTTCTCTTTGAGACCGTGCAAGCGGTCAATCGAACCCTGGATAGCCGCCTCGGTCAGTACCCGCGTGGTCTCCTGGAAGGAAGCCGCCGACAGGAACGAGTCCACCTTGAGCGCGGCTTTCGTCACACCCAGCAGCACCGTCTGAGCCGTGGCCGGTTCGCCGCCTTCGGCCAGCACGCGAGAGTTGATCTCCTCGTACTGGAAGCGGTCTACCAGTTCACCCGATAACAGGTCGGTATCACCCTGCGTATCAATCTGCACCTTGCGGAGCATCTGGCGCACGATGATTTCCATGTGCTTCTCGTTGGTGTTCACACCTTGCGAACGATACACCCGCTGCACTTCATCAATCAGGTAACGTTGCACGGCCTCGGTTCCGAGGATGTGCAGAATTTCCTGCGGATTGCTCGAACCAACCGTCAGGGCTTCACCGGCCTTGACCTGCTGGCCGGGCGAAACCCGGATTTCGGCGGCGTGCGGTACGTCGTGTTCGCGCTCCTCGCGCTCCTCGTGCCGGATCGTTAGCTGGTCGCCCGCAATCGAAACGCGCCCGCTAAGTCGTGCTGCCACCGTATCGTCACTCTCGGCCAGGTTCGAGCGAGCCAGGAGCGTGTTGTCCTGCACTTCGTCTCCCTCGCGCACCAGCAACTCGTAGCCGGTAGGAATCTCGTACTGGTCGGTGTAATACTCTTGCGAAATGACCTTGAGCTTACGAATATCGCCTTCCTGCATGACCTCGACCGTTCCGTCAATCTCACTCAGAATAGCCTGAGCCTTTGGCACACGCGCCTCGAACAACTCTTCCACGCGAGGAAGGCCGCTCGTGATATCGCTACCGGCCACACCACCCGTGTGGAAGGTACGCATGGTTAGCTGGGTACCCGGTTCACCGATGGACTGCGCTGCGATGATACCGACCGCTTCGCCGATTTCAACTAACTTGCCGTTCGCCAGGTTGCGCCCGTAGCAGTAGCGGCAAACGCCGTACTGAGCCATACACCCCAGAGGCGACCGCACGTAAATTTGCTTCACCCCGGCCTGTACTACGCGCTTGGAGCGATTTTCGTCCAGTTCCTCGTTGCGGTCACAGATGATCTCGCCGGTGCTGGGGTCGGTGATAGGCGAGGCCGCGATCCGGCCCAGGATGCGCCGCTCGAAACCTTCCGTAATCCGTCCGCCCTCGCTGGCATCGCTTTCGGCCAGGATAATGCCCTGCTCCGTCTCGCAATCCTCGGTCATAATGATCACATCTTGCGACACATCCACCAGACGGCGGGTTAGATAACCGCTATCTGCCGTGCGGAGAGCGGTATCGGCCAGACCTTTACGCGCACCGTGGGTCGAAATAAAGTATTCCTGCACGGTCAGCCCTTCGCGGAAGTTCGAGCGAATAGGTAATTCGATAACCCGCCCGGAAGGGTCGGCCATCAAACCACGCATTCCGCTCATCTGGCTGATCTGCTTGATGTTACCTTTCGCGCCCGAAGTAGTCATCATTGCCAGCGACCCGAACACGTTCAGGCCGTTCTTCACTTCGTCGGAAACCAGGGCGCGGGTTTCTTCCCAGGTCTCGATGGTCTGACGGTAGCGTTCCGATTCAGTCAACAGACCGCGCTTGTACTGCCGCTCGATCTGCAAAACTTTCTTGTCAGCGTCTTCAAGCAGTTCGTACTTCTTCGGGGGAATTTCCACGTCGGTTACACCGATAGAAATACCACCCTTAGTCGAATACTTAAAGCCCAACCGCTTCACCCGGTCGGCCACCACCGCCGTCGCCGCCGAACCGTACAGGCGATGGCATTCGGCCATAATCTCGCCCAGACGACCCGAACTGACCCAGCTATTTTGCTCCCGAATGTAGTAGGAACCCAGCACCTTTGGCATCTGTTCCAGGAACAAAATCCGGCCAACCGTCGTATCGAACACCCGCGGGTTGATCTTGGGATAAGGGATGGGCAAACTCTTCTTTTCGGCCTCGGCATTGTCCCGACGCTGCCGCTCGGCTACCGCCTCCTGCAAATATTCTGGCACTAGCACCTTGATCGGAGCCTGGATGTGCAAAGCCCGCTCCACGCTCGTAGGCGCGGCGATCTGGCTCGTCTCGTAAGCCAGCAAAGCTTCCTCGAAGGAGGAGAACATCTTGCCTTCACCTGCCGCCTCCGGTCGGGCGATAGTCAGGTAATAGCAGCCCAAAATGATGTCCTGGGTCGGTGTAATAACCGGTTCACCGTTCGAGGGACGCAGCAAGTTGTAAACCGAAAGCATCCGGTCACGGGCTTCTTCCTGGGCCTTGCGCGAAAGCGGAACGTGGACGGCCATCTGGTCGCCATCGAAGTCAGCGTTGTAAGCTTTGCAAACGAGCGGGTGCAACTGGATTGCGCTTCCCTCGATCAGCACGGCCTCGAACGCCTGGATACCCAGACGGTGCAGGGTCGGGGCGCGGTTGAGCAGCACGAGGTAGTCCTTGATCACCTCTTCCAGCACGTCCCACACTTCCGGCTTGACCCGTTCTACGATCCGCTTGGCACTCTTGATATTGTGGGCGTAACCTTTTTCGACCAGGCGGCGCATCACAAAGGGCTTGAAAAGTTCGAGAGCCATCTTCTTGGGCAACCCGCACTGGTGCAACCGCAGTTCCGGCCCGACCACAATTACCGACCGGCCCGAATAGTCTACCCGCTTGCCCAACAGGTTCTGGCGGAACCGACCTTGCTTGCCCTTGAGCATATCGCTCAGGCTTTTCAGCTTGTGCTTACCGCTACCCGAAACCACCCGACCACGCCGCCCGTTGTCAATCAAGGCGTCTACAGCCTCTTGCAACATGCGCTTTTCGTTACGGATGATAATTTCCGGTGCGCCCAGTTCTTTTAGACGCTGCAAACGGTTGTTGCGGTTGATCACCCGGCGGTACAGGTCGTTCAAATCGCTGGTAGCAAACCGACCGCCATCGAGTTGCACCATCGGGCGCAAATCGGGAGGGATGACCGGCAAAATCGTAAAGATCATCCACTCCGGGCGGTTGCCACTCTTGCGGAAGGCTTCCACCACGCGCAGTCGCTTGGTGCTTTTCTTGCGACGCTGCCCGCTCTGGCTTTGGATTTCCATCCGCAGGTCGGAAGCCATCTTGTCCATATCCATCTCTTTGACGATGGAATAGACCGCCTCGGCTCCCATTCCGGCCTTGAAAACACCGCCGAAATTATCGCGCAACTCGCGGTATTTGTTCTCGCTCAACAGTTGCAGGCGGGTGATGCCTTCCAGTTCGTCCAGCTTATTTTCGTATTCAGTCTTGATCGCCGCAATATCGGCGTTCATCTTACCTAAAATCTGCTCGACTTCCTGCTGATAGACATAAGCCCGCTGGTCGGCTTCGCCTTCGGCCATCGTCTGCGTATCGCTCTGCTGCGTCCGAATTTCGTGTTCGATTTTCTCGCGCTCGTCGGAAATAATCTCGTCTAACTCGCTCAAGCGGTCGGCATTGATCATATGATCGGGGCGGGCAATTATGCGAGTACGGAAAGCAATTTCCTCCGGGGCCGCCTGATTTAGCAAGCTCTTGACTCGGCTGCGAACCTCGTCCGCTTCACCATCCAGCGAACTCAGACGCTCCTGCAACTCGGATTCAAGGGCCACCCGGCGACCGGCGGCTCCGCTGGTCAGGTTGTTAGACTCGCTTTCCTGACTGGCTTTGCGGCCTCCAACCTGCGTGTTTGCGCCTTCCTCGATAGCCTTGATTCGCTCGTCGCGCTCCTGGTTCAAGTTCTCTAGCCCGGCCTTGACCGCTTCGGCATCTACCTCGGTTACAATGTAGTTTGCGAAGTAGAGAACGCGCTCCAGGTTGCGGGGCGAAATATCCAGGAGCAGTCCGAGACGGCTAGGCGTCCCCTTCACATACCAGATATGGCTGACCGGCGCGGCCAGTTGAATATGGCCCATGCGTTCGCGGCGTACTTTCGAGCGGGCTACTTCCACGCCGCACTTGTCGCAGATTACGCCTTTGTAGCGCACGCGCTTGTACTTACCGCAATAGCACTCCCAGTCTTTCGTTGGGCCAAAAATTCGCTCACAGAAAAGACCATCCCGCTCCGGCTTCAGAGTACGGTAGTTGATCGTTTCTGGCTTTGTGACCTCACCGTGTGACCACGACCGGATTTGCTCCGGCGAAGCCAGACTAATACGGATCGCGTTAAAGTTATTAACCTCAAGCATTTATCGTTATCCCCCGTCTAAACTTTTTTTTGAGGGTGGCTCCCTGACGTCTGCAACGGCCCTGTTGCAATTGCCGGTAGCCGCATCTGAATAACACCTACAAGAAGAATAATTGCTAATTTACCGAAAATTTCTATATCTGATCCGGGTTAAACCCCTGCTGCCGCAAGAACTCGGCCAACCGCTCGGCCCGTTGCCGTTCGGTGTCGGCCCGTTGCCGCTCGGCCTGAGCTTGCTGGCCCATGCTTTGCAACCTTTGCTGGGCTTCTCGTTCGCGCTGGCGCACTTCACCCGGTTCGAGAATGCGCTCTCCATCTGGCTGGTACAACTCCAAACTCTTGCCGACCAGTTCAAACCGTAGTCCCAGCCGAGGGCTGACCCAACCTAACGCTACCTTGAGCGGTTCCAGGCGGTCGCCTGGCTCTTGCCGAAGATAGCCCTCGAATGTCCCTCGATCCGGGTCGTAGATGTAAAATTCATCTACTCCGTACCGCTCGTACCAGGTGCGCTTGCGCCGCATTTCGGGGCGGTTGTTACCTGGCGACATCACCTCAAACACTACTTGAGGAGCGACCCCGCCCTCGTCCCACTGCCGATAAGAACCTCGGCGACCTTTTGGCCGTCCAAATGCCACCATTGCATCCGGGGCCAGCCGAATCGTGTTGCTACCCTCGACCGGATACCACAACAGGTCGCCCGCTACAAAAACATTGGGATCGTCTCGAAAGTAATCTTCCAGCCCATCTTCGATAGCTTTGATCCAGCGAAATTGTTCAGTGTTGTCGGAGATAGGCTGACCGTCACTTTCTGGATAGAAAACTTCGTCCTCAGTGGTGATTTTTACCGCTTCGCTCATACCACCTTCTTTCCTGATCCTGAGTTCCTCAGCTTACGCCTTTTCCTAACAATGCCACTTAGATTTCATCCGGGTTAAACCCCTGCTGCCGCAAGAACAAAGCCAACCGCTCCGCTTTGTGCCGCTCGACCTCCGCCTTCTCACGCTCATTCTCCGCCCGTTGCTGCTCGGCATCAGCCCGTTGCTGCTCGATGTCCCGCCACTCGACCGGGGTCAGATGACGGTTGTTCTGCCGGTCGTGTAGTTCTAAAATCTCACCTGCCGGAACCAGCCAGCATTCTAACTCCTTGCTCCACATGCGGCCATCGTCAGCCTGAGCTTGCATCGGAACCATTTTACCCTGAACAAGTTCCCAACCGTACAGGCGCGGCTTCTTGCTGCGACGTTTGCGCTCCCGCCGGTCGTAAGCAAAATACTCGTGCACACCCCAGCGTTCGTAGATCGAAGGCTTAACTTTAATATCGTTTGAGATCGTGCGCTCAGAGATTACCTCGAATACGAACTCCGGCGGAGGGCCACTAACCCCGATATGAAAACTATTAAACTTCAAGCGTTCCGGGCTTTTCATCACAAAGACGTCCGGGTAGATCGGCTTTTCCTTCTCGTCGAACGTTTCGTAATAATTCACTTCCCGGTCAATCGTATAAGGCTGGAAGCGAAACAGATAGCGTAAGACTTGCACAAGGTAATCAACTACACTGTTATGATCTATTCCGGCCACATCACCTCGCTCGGCCCGCAATTCCCAATAATTCTCACGCTGGTCGTAGTAGCGGTAAGGTTGGGCATCGTCCTCGTACTCGTCTTCGTCTTCTTCATCAAGCCAATCAGCTTCAACCGCTTCTAGCTCTAATTCAGTTTTGGAAGTCATACTACTCACGACCTTCTTGTATGCCTCTACCAGTTATGCCGACCTGCGAAGTAAAAGCGAGAACCAGGGTTGGGCCGAACTATTCTTAATCCGGCCCAACCCTGACCACCAAACTAGCGTTCTTCCTGATTCTCGAAGCCGGACAGGTTAATCCCGTCCAGTTCGCTCAGATAGTCGCCGCCGGTGTCCTCGCCAAACTCGATAGGAGCTTCCTCCTCGTTCAGCACTTCGATGTTCAGGCCCAGGCTTTGCAATTCCTTAACCAGCACCTTGAACGACTCCGGCACACCCGCCTCGGTGATATTCTCGCCCTTGACGATAGCCTCGTAAGTCTTAACCCGCCCGATCACATCGTCCGATTTGACTGTAATCATTTCCTGAAGAATGTGCGCCGCGCCATAAGCTTCGAGCGCCCAGACTTCCATCTCGCCGAAACGCTGCCCGCCGAACTGAGCTTTACCGCCCAGAGGCTGCTGCGTCACCAGCGAGTACGGCCCGGTAGAACGAGCGTGAATCTTGTCTTCAACAAGGTGAGCCAGCTTCAAGAAGTAGATCACCCCGACCATTACGGGCTGGTCGAACTGCTCACCCGTGCGCCCGTCGAAAAGTTGAATTTTACCGTCGTCGGGCAAACCAGCCTGGCGCAGCATCTCGTGAATTTCTTCTTCGTGTGCGCCATCAAAGACCGGCGTCGCCACTTTGATACCCAACCGTTGCGCGGCCCAACCAAGATGCGTTTCGAGCAACTGGCCCAGGTTCATACGCGAAGGTACACCGATAGGGTTCAGCACGATCTGGATCGGGCGACCATCCGGCAAATAAGGCATATCCTCGACCGGCAGAACCCGACTGATTACACCCTTATTTCCGTGCCGACCGGCCATCTTGTCGCCAGCACTGATCTTGCGTTTTTGAGCCAGCGAGACGCGCACCATCTGGTTCACCCCTGCCGGTAACTCGTCGTTATTTTCGCGGCTGAAAATTTTGACGTTGATCACCTTGCCGCGTACACCGTTGGGAACCCGCAAACTGGTATCTTTCACCTCGCGAGCCTTTTCCCCAAAGATGGCCCGCAGCAAGCGTTCTTCCGCCGTCAGTTCGGTTTCGCCCTTCGGAGTAATCTTGCCTACCAGAATATCGTTGGGCTGCACCTCGGCCCCGACGTAGATAATGCCGCGCTCGTCCAGGTCGCGCAAGCTTTCTTCACCCACGTTCGGAATGTCGCGGGTGATTTCTTCCGGCCCAAGCTTGGTATCGCGGGCTTCGGTTTCGTACTTCTCGATGTGAATGCTGGTGAAGATGTCTTCCTGCACCAGTTCCTCGCTTACCAGGATCGCATCCTCGAAGTTACCGCCTTCCCAGGGCATAAAAGCCACCAGAATGTTCTGGCCTAGAGCCAGTTCGCCGTTCTCGGTCGAAGAGTTATCCGCGATGGCCTGACCTTCGCTGATACGGTCGCCCTTCGTGACCGACGGACGCTGGTTGATACAGGTATCCTGGTTCGAGCGGATGAACTTTTGCAGCGTATGCTCGTGAGCCACACCGTTATCGTCCGTAATCGTGATCCTGGTCGCCGTCACTTCGGAAGCGATCCCGCTTACACGGGCTAGCAGCACTCGACCGCTATCGCGGGCCGCTTGCCACTCCACACCTGTACCCACCACCGGCGATTGCGGTCGCAGCAGAGGCACGGCCTGACGCTGCATGTTCGCACCCATCAGGGCGCGGTTAGCATCGTCATGCTCCAGGAACGGGATCAAGGCCGTCGCCACGCTGACAACTTGCTTGGGCGATACGTCGGCGTAGTCAATCATATCGGGCGACTCGGCCACGAACTTATCTTTGTAGCGGCTCGGTACCCGCTCCTCCACAAAGTGACCGTTCTCGTCCAGCTTTACGTTCGCCTCGGCGATGCGGTACTCTTCCTCGCGGTCGGCACTCAAATAATCAATCTGGCCCGACACGACCGGCCTGATTCGGATCGTCTTGAGCGGCAAAGCGGCAATCTTAGCGGCCAGTTCTGCGTCAAGCTGCACTCCTTCCGCCGCCACTTCCTCGCCGTTAGCCGGGTCGGTAATGGTCTCGCGCAAGATTTTGCCAGTCAGGGTTTCGACGTTATTATCGGCCCGGTGCATCACCTTACGGTAGGGCGTCTCGATAAAGCCATACTGGTTGATCCGGGCGTAAGTCGCCAGGTTGCCAATAAGACCGATGTTGGGGCCTTCCGGCGTTTCAATCGGGCAAATACGCCCATAGTGTGAATGGTGAACGTCGCGGACATCGAAACCGGCCCGGTCCCGGTTCAAACCACCAGGGCCAAGAGCCGACAGACGCCGTTTGTGAGTTAGTTCCGCCAATGGGTTGTTCTGATCCATAAATTGCGACAACTGGCTACCGCCAAAGAACTCGCGCATCGCCGCCACGACTGGTCGGATGTTGACCAGCGCGTTAGGGGTCGCGGTATTTGGGTCGGTGATGCTCATGCGCTCCTTGATCACGCGCTCCATCCGCAGCAGCCCGATCCGCAACTGATTCTGGATCAATTCGCCTACCGCCCGGATACGTCGGTTGCCCAGATGATCAATATCATCGGCATGATTTTCGCCGTTATTCAACCGCACTAGCATTTCGACAATCGCCATCATATCGTGGCGAGTCAGGTGGCGAACTTCAGGGGCCGGATCAAGCTTTAAACGCTTGTTCAGCTTAT
>JBBRBE010000020.1:0-51938 GCA_038206175.1 Chloroflexia bacterium | reverse complement strand
GTAGAACTAAGTCTGGTTTGGGTTTGGTCTGGCAAAAAGCCGGGTACTCCTTAATCTTAAAGAAAGCAAAAACGAAGAAAAGGCATTATTTCAAGGCTGGTTCTATTATGACCTGACCCTGCATCTTCGTCAAACCGGACGAAGATGGGCAGGATGATTGCAAGATCGCAACAGTAATAACGTCATTCTGAGGGACGACACTAAGTATAATTTTGTGGGGCCGTGGTCTAAGTCCCGAAGAATCTCCTTGCCAGACACGGCTCTAAAAGGGCAAAGTTCGGTCTAGCAAGAAGATTCTTCGGCCTTAACTTATCTTCAATCAAAATCTAAGTGTGAATCGGCCTCAGAATGACATCTCGACTTTGTAATTATTCTGAGAAAGGGACAGGTCTTACTGCCCGGCAGCAGGGGCGAAATCGCGGAGGCGGGCCGCCAGTCCACTAAAGCGGTGGCTGGTCTTGTTGTTGCGGACGGCCATGCTCAGGGCGCGTTTGGAGCCGACCAGCACGACCAACTTGCGGGCGCGGGTGACGGCGGTATAAACCAGATTACGCTGAAGCATGGGGAAATGGCCCGTTACCAGGGGCAGCACTACCACCGGGTACTCCGAACCCTGGCTTTTGTGGACCGAAACGGCGTAGGCCAGCATGAGTTCGTCCAGTTCGGCAAAATCGTACTCGACCTCGCGGCTATCTTCCAGAGCCACGCGCACAAGTTGGTCTTCCTGGTCAATGCTTAAAATCATGCCGCCGTCGCCATTGAAAACCTGTTTGTCATAGTTGTTTTTAAGCTGCATCACTTTATCGCCAACCCGAAAGAGCTTGCCGCCCCACCGTCGCTCGGCTTTGCCGGTAGCGGGCGGGTTTAGCACCTCTTGCAAGCGATTGTTCAGGTTAGCTACCCCGGCTTCGGTGCGATGCATGGGAGCCAGCACCTGAATATCTTTGATCGCGTTGAAGCCAAACTTGCGCGGGATGCGCTGCGATACTACTTCTACCACCATCTCGGCGGCTTTCTGGGTTTCGTCCTCTACGAAGAAGAAAAAATCGGTAATTTCCCGGCTGGTACGGGGAAATTCGCCCTGGTTGATTCGGTGAGCGTTCGTTACAATCGCGCTATCGGCTCCTTGCCGGAAAATGTGTTCGAGGCGCACTACCGGCACGACTCCACTATGGACTACATCCGCCAGCACGTTACCCGCCCCGACGCTAGGTAACTGGTCGGTATCGCCCACCAGCAAAAGGTGCGCTCCGTTCGGCACAGCTTTAAGCAAATTGTTCATCAGCAGTACGTCCAGCATCGAAGCCTCATCCACGATCACCATATCGGCGTCAAGCTGGTTCTCCCGGTCGAAACCAGCCTTACCGCCAGGCCGCAGTTCCAGGAGGCGGTGGATCGTGGTGGCCGGGGCGTCGGTAGCCTCGGACAACCGCTTGGCGGCCCGACCTGTCGGAGCGGCCAGGATCACCTTTTTCTTCTTGACGGCCAGCACGCGCAGCAAGGCTCGCATCGAGGTAGTCTTGCCTGTGCCAGGGCCTCCGGTTAGAACACTCACTTTGTCGGTCAGAGCCAGCCGCACGGCTTCTTTTTGCCGCTCGTTCAAGGTCAGGCTTTCTTTATTGGAGAGGTAATCGAAAACAACTTCAAAATTAACCGACTTGAAAGCGGTCAGGCGGTCCTTGCTGGGTGGCGCACTTTGGAGGCGCAGGAGGCCACCCGAAATGCCAAGTTCTGCCCGATGGAAGGGTGGCAGATAGACCGCCTCGAAGCGCGTCTGGGTCGGCGGTACAATCGTCCAGGGGTCGTGTTCGGTCTCGTCGTCCGCGCCATAGGCGGCAGGTTCCTCGCGCACCTGGCGTTCCCATTCGTCTTCTTCGGCCAGGCTTGCCGTTCGTTCGCGGCGGGGAGCGTTAGCGTCGGGCAGGTCATCTAACTGATGCAAGCGTTCGGTTTCCACGCCGCGCTCGGCCTGGAGGGTTTCCAGGGCTGCCTCGACATTTTCGGGCGAAGTTTCCAGCAGTTCGGCACTGCGTTTGACCAGTTCCTCGCGGGGTAAAAAGACGTGGCCCTCGTCGGAAGCTTCCGACAGGATAAATTTCAGGCCGCTCTTGAGGCGTTCGGGTGAGTCTTTGGCAATACCCAGGCTGGCGGCGATTTTATCGGCAGTCTTGAAACCGATGCCAAACACATCATCGGCCAACCGGTACGGCTCGTTTTTGACCACGCTGATCGAGGCATCCTCGTAAGTCTTGTAGATGCGAACTGCCAGCGAGGTGCTAATGCCTTGATCCTGCAAAAAGATCATGACCTCTTTTATCGCTTTTTGCTCTTGCCAGGCTTTGCGGATCATGTCAGCCCGCTTGCGGCCCAGGCCAGGTACTTCGACGAGCCGAATCGGGTCGCCTTCCAGCACATCCAACGTTTTAAGGCCAAAATGGTCTACAATCCGGCTGCTAGTCTTAGGGCCGATCCCTTTGATCAGGCCGCTACCGAGATATTTTTGTAGGCCGGTAATCGTAGCGGGCAGCTTGACGGTGTAGCGTTCGACCTGAAATTGTCGCCCGTAGGTGGCGTGGCTTTTCCACCAGCCCTGTAATTCCAGGTTCTCGCCGGCGTTGACGGACGGCAACGCCCCGACGACTGTAACCAGTTCGCCTGCTTTGGCCCGATCCGGCTGTAGTTTGGCGACGGTATAGCCGTTCTCGTCGTTCTGGTAAGTCACGCGCTCGATCACCCCGATCAGGGTGCTAAAGTTCGGCCCGCTAGCCGTAGCTCCTTCCGGGCCGTTCCCTGCGCTGGACGGTTCCAGGGAGGGCAAAGCCTGTTCGGGAGGCGCGGAGGGTGCGGGCGGAAGCCCTTTAGCTTTAGCTCCGTTTCCTCTAAAATTTTGATAGGGTTGGCGTGAGGCTTGCGTGACCATTAGAACTACCTCGGTTTGGGTATTAATTCATAGTTTTTAGCTTTTTTGTTCAAAAAACTTATCTTTATTATAGCATATACAGGCCAGATTAGTAGGCCAACCCGAAAGTTGACCTGCCAGGAGGTGAAGAAACCAGGTGAATAAGCTATAATAGGGCCGACAAAGGTAAGTTCTAATAAGCGCGAAGATAGGGAAAAATGCGAATACGAGTGAAAGTCCCGGCTAGTTCGGCCAATCTAGGTTGCGGTTTTGATGCGTTTGCCCTGGCCCTGGCTCTTTATACCGATTTTGTGCTGGATAGCGATAGCTCCGAAGCGGCTTCTATGCCGCTAACTGTGCGTGGTGAAGGAGCCGAACGTTTGCAGGCCGAACACTGCGGCTTATTCTACAACGCCGTTAAAGTTTACGAACGAGCGACTGGCTACAAAGTCCCGGCCTTTGGCCTGGAAGTAGAAAGCCGTATTCCGCTAGGCCGTGGGCTGGGCAGCAGCGCGACGGCCATTATTGGCGGTCTGATCGGGGCCGAAGCCCTCTGCCGCCGGGCCTATGGCGGCACAGCTTATCCCACCCGCGAACAACTGGTGCGCCTCGCCACCGAAATCGAGGGCCACCCGGATAATGTGGCGGCTACGCTGCTGGGCGGTCTGACCCTGGCGGTCTCGGCTCCGGCAGCCGCCGCGCCTTACTTTGTGCCGCCACCCGAAATTGCCGTCAGCGATAACCCGGCGGTCGAAGGCGTGCGTAACCTGGACGGCGGCCCGGCCTGGCGCAATCCGGTCGTGGTAAGTCTGCCCGTACCGCCCAAACTGACCACGGTAGTCTTTATTCCTCAGTTCGAGATGAACACGAAAGAAGCGCGGGCGATTCTGCCGCCTAAGATTAGTCTGCAAGACGCCGCTCATAATTCGTCCCGAACCGCTCTTTTCGTCGCGGCCTTCACCGCTCCCGACGGGCGGCTCGAATGGCTGGCCGAGGCCATGAACGACCGGCTGCACCAGCCTTACCGCAGCCGACTTTTCCCGCAACTACCGGCCCTGATTGACGCCGCCCAACAGGCCGGAGCCTACGGCGCGGCCCTGAGCGGGGCCGGTTCGACCGTGCTGGCTTTCAGTAGCCGCGAACGGGCAGCGGCAGTACGCGATGCTTTCTTCCGGGTGGCCGGTGAAAGCGGGCTGCACGGGCGGGCCGAACAACTCGAAGTTGCCCACGACGGCCCGACCGTAGGTTACGAGATTTAGCCTTGCCTGAACACTGAACACTGCACGATAAACCGTCAGGTCGGCTCGACTGGCAAGCCAGATAACGCTCTAAAACTTGTGAGATTTTCAGGCAATTAGTAATTTTTACAAAAGCAAGTGAGGAAAATGGCAACCTTGAAATTGATCTTGATACGCCACGGCCAGACCGACCATAACGTAGGCTTGCGGCTGACCGGTTGGGGCGATCCGCCCTTAGATGAAACAGGGTTAGTACAGGCCGAGGCTCTGGCCGTGCAATTGACCCAGGAACACAAAATAGACGGAGTATGGTCTAGCCCGCTAATCCGGGCCAGGCAAACCGCCGCTCCCCTGCTGAAACAGACCGGCCTGAATTTACGTATACATGCAGGACTCAAAGAACTGTACTTTGGCGAAGTCGAGGGTATGACAATTCCGCAGGTTAAGGAAACTTATCCTGACCTCCTGAAAAGTTGGAGCAGCCCGGACGAACCAGATTTTGCCTGGCCGGGCGGCGAAACTCGGATGGTTTTTCACACTCGCGTAGACCGGGCGGTCTGGAGTATCATGTTGGACGAAGCCGAGGCCGGTCACGAGTGTGTGGCGGTCGTGGCGCACGGCGGCTCGGTAGCCGGGTTCATTTCGGAATTGCAGACCGGCCAACCTTACGCCTGGCGCAAATTCCTCCTGACGAACTGTCAGTATTGCATCGTCGAGGTACACTACGAAGGGCTGCCGCTTCGCCGCGAGAATTGCACTCTACAAGTGACCTATATTGGTGAGCTTGCCCCGATCAGGTCAAATGAGTAAACGAAATTCCGCTCCGCTTGTGCTATAATTAAAAAATGAGGAAAAAGATAAAAGTGGAACGCATCAGACCGAACTTCATAACCCCGCCGGTAGTCTGGCTCCCTCCCAGACCTGTCCTTTGGGCTGCTCTCTTGACTGCACCCTATGTCGCCTCCATCGCCTGGCATTAGCTTCTTATTATTGGCTCTCTGAACCTTTCTTCATTAATTAAACTTAGGATTTTCGCCGGAGAAGACGAGTTGATTCGTCGCCAGCTTCATCGCCAGTTTCAAAGAAGGAACTGACTCTAGTTTAAATAAGCTGGGCGAGAATAGCCTGAACAAATATGACTATTATCCTTTCCTGAACCTTTGCAATTCCTCCTCCAACCTTACGGCAGGCGGTCTGTGATGTGCTATAATCAGGAAGCAAAAAGATGGAGGCACCTGAAACCGTGATTGATAAACTAGAGCAATTAGAACAACGCTACGACCAGCTTAGCGATTACATGGCCGACCCGGAAACGGCCAACGACAACGATAAATTGCGCTCCTACGGCAAAGAACAATCCGAGCTAGAGCCGATTATCAGTAAATTCCGCGAATATAAAGCTAACGCTCAGGCTCTGCAAGAAGCCGAGAATATGCTCAACGATAAAGAGATGGCGGAGATGGCGCGAGAAGAGGTCTCTACTTTGCGCCCTGCAAGTGACCGCTTGATGGATGAAATCAAGCTGTTGCTGCTACCCAAAGACCCTAACGACGAAAAGGATGTGATCGTCGAAATCAGGGCCGGGGCCGGGGGTGACGAAGCAGGTCTGTTCGCCGCCGATCTCTACCGCATGTACATGCGTTATGCCGAACGCAAACGCTGGAAAATAGAGGTCATATCGGGCAACGCCAGTGGCATAGGCTCGATCAAGGAAGTCATCTTCGAGGTGCGCGGCAGAGGAGCTTACAGCCATTTCAAATACGAAAGTGGCGTCCACCGGGTACAGCGGGTTCCGGCCACCGAAGCTAACGGGCGCATCCACACTTCGACGGCCACCGTGGTAGTTATGCCCGAAGCCGAAGATGTAGACGTGCAAATCAACGATAACGATCTGCGAATTGATGTTTACCGCTCAACCGGACACGGCGGGCAAAGCGTCAACACGACCGATAGTGCGGTACGCATTACCCACATGCCCAGTGGTCTGGTGGTGACGTGCCAGGACGAGAAATCGCAACTCAAGAATAAAGCAAAGGCTATGCAAGTGTTGCGTACCCGGCTTTACAACCTGGAACTGGAAAAACGCCAGGCTGAATTGCACGACCAACGCCTCAGCCAGGTTGGGACAGGCGACCGGAGCGAGAAGATTCGGACTTATAACTTCCCGCAAGACCGCGTAACCGACCATCGCATCAAATTGACCCTGAGCAACTTGCCTGGTATCCTTGAAGGCGATATTGATGAACTGGTAACGACCCTGCAAACGACTGACCAGGCCGAACGGCTACAGGCGGCAGGTATTGCCGATAACAATTCTCAGGGTAACTTGTAATTGACTAGCGAAGATAATGTACCAGGAAGTAATCTGGATTGGTGAGATAAGGCCTAAGCCTTGCTAAAGAGCTGAACCTCACCCGGTGGCTAGAAGAAGTATGAAACAACTAGCAAAAGATTTACTGGCCGCAGCAGTAGAAAAACTTCTGGCAGCCAGAGATAACACGGCCCAACTCGATGCCGAAGTTCTGCTAATGTATCTGCTGGGCTTCTCACGAGCGCAGCTTTATGCCCGGCTCAACGAAGAAGTTAGCGAGGAAAACGCCACAGCTTACCGCGCTCTGGTCGAACGCCGGGCGCAAGGTGAACCAATTGCCTATATCACCAGCCATCGCGAGTTTATGGCCCTCGATTTCTATGTTGACCGGCGCGTACTGATTCCCCGGCCCGAAACCGAGTTGCTGGTGGAATACACCGTCAAGAAAATGCTGGAAAAGGGCTGGACGACTGAAAGCACGCCCCTCGTAGATGTCGGTACGGGCAGTGGCGTGATCGCGGTTTACCTGGCTTTGCGGTTTCCCAAAGCTCGTGTCTACGCAACCGATATTTCGCCTGAAGCTTTGCAGGTGGCCGAGATGAATGCCCGCCGCTACGAAGTGCAAGACCGGATCGCTTTTTTGCAGGGCAACCTGCTCGAACCCCTGCCCGAACCCGCCCGCACGATAGTCTCGAACCCACCCTACACAGTGCTGGCTCAGGTCGAACCAAACGTGGCCCGCTACGAACCGAATATCGCCCTGGATGGCGGCCCGAAAGGACTGGGCATTTACCGCGAACTGCTCGGCCAGGCCCGCAGTCGGCTGCAACGTCCCGGCCTGATCGCTTTCGAGATCGGCTCCGAACAGGCTACCGATGTCTCGAACCTGGGCCGCTTCTTCTTCCCCGGTTGCAGCATCGAGGTCTACAAAGATTACGCCGGCCTCGACCGGGTAGTAATCTTTGATGTCGGCCCGGAAGCCCTTTCTCCACCCGAAGATTAGATTTTTCCAAAACTAAAAGCCTATCCTGCTGGAACTGTTCCAACGGGATAGGCTTTTTGGACAAATTCTATTTTAGCTAATTTTTGCTACTTGAAGAGATGAGGGTAGCGGAAAAGCACTTTTGCCAGGATATGATCCTTGCTTACACACCCGAAGTAGTGCGAGTCCAGGCTGACCGGGCGATTGTCACCCAGGACAAAGTAGCAATCTTTTTCTACCACAATCGGGCCATAGTTGTAATCGCCAGTGTTCTTGATATACGGCTCGTCCAAAGCTTTGTCATTGACGTAAACCGTCCCGCGCCGCACTTCGACCTTATCACCCGGCAACCCGATCACTCTTTTGATCAGAGGGTCTTCGCCTTCGTGGGCCGGACGACTCAACACTACAATATCACCACGGGCAGGGCCACCGCCTAGCTTGAAAAAGACCTGATCAGTCAGCACCCGGTCGCCCGCTACGTCGTAGGTCGGCTCCATACTGGAACCTTTGACCTCGTAAGAAGGAACCACAAATTTGAGGACTAGAAAAACCGCTAACCAGATTGTCGCATACCGGGCGATAGTCTTGAATACGCTCTGCCGGGAAGCGACGGGTGGCTGCGGGCCTTCGTCGGTTGTAGAAGAGGACAATGGAGCGGCTTCTTCCGGCCCGGCAGGATTACTAGCGTAGGAGTTTTCAAAACCTTCCTGGGGCGAGTTCGTGTCGTTCATCCTAAAATCCTAACCAATCGTTTTTCTAAAAGCGGCCCGGCCCTGAAGTGGTCAAGCGGCCAGTTCAAACCGTCCGCCTGGGGCATTTCGCCTTCAACTTAACTTTTTTAATCCAACATTCCAAACGCAAATTCCAGACCACTTTTGCGCTCTATTTTTATTATAGCAGCGATTTGTTAAGAATCTGTGAAGTAGTTGACAAATGACCCTTGTTCATTTACTATTAGCTAGTGAATGAAGTTCATTCTCTTACTTACAGTATTGAAGGAGAAGTAAATGAAGGCCATTGTGACAGGCGGAACAGGATTGCTGGGCAGCAATTTAGTGCGGCAACTGGTCGAACAGGGACACCAGGTAAAGGTGCTGGCTCGCTCGACTGAGAAAGCCAAAAAGATACTGGGCAACCTGGATATAACGGTTGTCGAGGGTGATATGGCCGAGGTAGAACGGTTTGCGCCCGAATTGGAAGGCGTCGACGTACTTTTTCACACGGCGGCTTATTTTCGGGAGTATTACGAGGTAGCCGCCGGAAGCGACCCCTGGCAAACCCTCGAAAAGATTAACGTAAAAGCTACTCTCCAACTGCTAGGTGAAGCCGAGGCGCGGGGCGTGGGCAAAGTAATCTACGTTAGTTCATCTGGCGTCATTGGTAATCGTAGCGACGGTCAGCCCGCCGACGAGTCTACTCCACCCGGCCCGTTCCAGGCTACCAACCTTTATTTTAAGAGTAAGGTAGTAGCCGAGGAAGCCATTGCCGAATTTCTGAAGTCGCATCGCTTGCCGGTTGTACTAATTTTGCCGGGCTGGATGTTCGGGCCGAGCGACAGTGCGCCGACTGCCGCCGGGCAACTGGTGCTGGATTTTATGCGGAGCAAACTACCCGGTATCATTGACGGACGCAGCATCCTGGTAGACGCCCGCGACGTGGCCCAGGCCATGATCGAGGCAGTCGAACACGGCAAGAGCGGCGAACGCTATATCGTGGGTGGAAATTTTACCGACTTCGAGAAGATCGCCCTTACCATCGAAAAAACCACCGGGGTCAAGGCTCCCCGCTTTCATATTCCCTATCGCCTGGGTCTCCTGATAGCTTTCTTATCCGAAACATCCGCTCGTCTTCGCAAGAAGCCAACTTTGATCACAGTCGGGGGCCTTCGCACTCTGCACGACGGAACCCCAATTTCTTCCGAGAAGGCACAGCGCGAATTAGGCGTAAAGTTTCGTTCACTTGAAGAAACTCTGGGCGATACCGCCAACTGGTATCGGCAGCACGATTACCTGACTTAGCACGGGTTTCTCCGCCGGGAAATTAGCTCACTTAGTCACTTTCAGGTCGTCCACGAAGAAACCGCTAAAACCCGCCCCACTATTGAGGCTACCACTGCTGAAGCGGAAGCGCACCAGCAGTTGGCGTCCTTTCCAGCGGCTCAAGTCGAGCGAAATCTCTTGCCAGGTTGGGTAGAGGCCGTTGGCGGTGAAAACCGTCTGGAAATCGCGGCCTGGCTCGGCTACTTCGACAAAAAGGCGGTCTTCGCCGGTCGGGTTCTGGTCGTGGTCGCTTTGACCGGCCAGGCGAAAGCGTAGAATCGGGCGGGCAGTCTTAGTTAAATCGAGAGGACGAGCCAGGGTCGCCGCTGCGCTGAGATTCGGGTTGTAGCGGCCCCGGCCTTCGTCACCCATCCACAGGCTATGCGAAGACGAAGAGCTAAAGCGGCTCGTCAGATGCCAGGGTGTTTCTAGCGTCCAGTTCGCGCTACCCACGCTCTCGAAATCATCGGCAAAAAGAACCCCTTCGGGCAAGCTTGTCGGGGAGACCAGTCCCGGCGAAACCGGGAGAGTCTCGGCGGCCTGGCTGGAACCGTTTTGAGATAACCACAAGAAGCCGATCATCCCCACCAGGAGCAGCACGGCCAGCCATCCCAGCCAGCCCGTCCGACCCATCCCAGGCAGATTCGGTCGCCAACGCAAAGCCGAACGCAGGGGTGGCTCGTAATCGTCCTCGCTGAAATCACCGATATAGCCGGGGTCACAAAGACGGCGGTCGTAGTCGGCCCGCCGCTGTGGGTCTTTGAGCGTGGCGTAGGCCGCATTCAGAGCTTTCATGCGCTCGGTAGCATCGGGCAAAGGGTTGTGGTCGGGGTGGTAACGCAAAGCCAGACGCCGGTAAGTCGCCTCGATAATCTCAGGGTCGGCTTTAGGGCTGACTTGCAGCAACTCGTAAAAATCGGTTGGCTCGTTTGCCTCAGCATCCAGGCCCGGAGAGTTAGTAGTCATCGGCTCTTTTGCCCTAGCTTTGAGATAGTGTTGGATTTGCGATTAAATAGAATAGAACATAAGTTCAATTTCGATTATAGAGGGCAAAATGAAGGCTGTCAAGACTGAGTTTATGTTAAGTTTAAGCCAAAAACCGGGAAGCACATCTGCGCTTCCCGGTTTTTCTATAAGGCTAATTCCTCTAAGGGCCTTCCCTTCGTTCTTTCTGGAGCTAGATCGCTCCGGCTACCTGCTGCGAACCGATCTCGCCAAGAGGCATAATCGTCTCTGCCAAAGCCGCCTCTTCCGTCTCTTCCGAGGCGGTCGAGGGCGTACAGCCAGAAGTTTTGCGGCCCCAATCGGTCTCGACGCAGTAGCGGAACAGTCGGTCGAAGAACTCGCGGGGAGGTGTGGGCCTGATTCCATCGGCGACTAGAGCCGCATGAGCCTGAGCGTTATCGAACTCTAAATCGAGGGCAAAATAAGGGTAGTAAGGTTCGCCTAGCCGCAGAGTTTTGAGGGTACGTTCGTTAAGCAAAAAGCGGCCAAGCCAGCCTTCCGCCGGTTTTAGCAGTACCGGGTGAATTAACCGTGGCGGTTTAATCTTGAAAAAGCTGATTGCCGCATCCATAATCTCGCGCAAAGTAATGAGGTTGTCTCGGCCCGCCGTAAGATGGTAGCAATTGCCAATAGCCTCGGCTCTCTCACCCAGAGCGACTACCGCCGCGGCCACGTAATCCACCGGTACGAGATCAACTCGGCACTCCGCTACCCCCGGTAAGAGCCGCATCTGACCCATTGAATACACCCGCATAGGCCAATAGAAAGCTTTAAAATTGCTGGTCTCTCCGGTCTGGCTGTGACCGACGATCACGCTAGGCCGGTAGATTGCAATTGGTAGCTCGTCCCTATAGCGACGTACCAATAACTCGGCTTCGTATTTAGACTGCTCGTAAGTATTATGAAAGCTCTTTTTATGCTCAAGCTCGTCTTCGCAAATTACGCCCCGGCGTTTCCCGCAAACATAAGCCGTCCCGACATAATCCACCCGACCAACCTGGCCTCTTTGCCGCGCAGCCAGGGCCAGGTCAAGCACAGTCCGGGTGCCTTCCAGATTGATCTGGCGGGCTTCCGCCAGGGGCTGATCGAAGCGAACTGCCGCCGCGCAGTGCAACACGCGCTCTAGCCGCTCGACCAAACCCTCATATAGCTCGTTCGAGAGACCCAACTGAGGCTCACAAATATCACCGTCTAATACAACAATCCGTTCCCAGGCTTTTTCAAGAGCCGACCCGCTCAGGTGTTTACGCAAGATTGCCTTTACTCGTGGTTCGGCACCACCTTTAGTCTTTTTTGAACCACCCCGCGCTAATACTGCAAACTGCCCTCGCGGTCGCTCTAGCAACTGCTTCAAGAGTTCCTGTCCTAACGTGCCAGTTGCTCCTGTCACCAGGGTCAGAGGAGCATCCGGTAGTTGGGAGTATAGTAGGGCTGACATACGGCTTAGCCTTTCTGCCGACTGGAGTTTTACGGCCTGAATTTTCTAAAGCAGCAGGAAATTACAACTTCAATAACTTCAATGCCTGGTTGGGGCAATATTTGCGCTTACCTTATTATAAAATTCTGGTTAAGGCAGTAGCTGTGACTACAATGCTGATTAGCTTGCTATCATCAAATTTGAAGTGTAGCCATAATAACCTCAAACAACAAAAGGACGGTCTGGCAAACTTAAAAAGCTTGCGAGACTGTCCTTTTGTGAGAGTCCTGATAGGTCAATAGCTGGACTATACGGCAACTTTGAACCGTTGCGCCCAGGGCACTAAAGCTTCTAACAAAGCTTTGATTTGTTTACGAGTTTCTTCGTCCGTCAGGCGGCCATCGGCATCAAACTTTTCCCAGGTGCGTTGAATCATTACTTCCGGTTTGTTTAACGGAAACATATTAAGGTAGAAACAGACTTGCCGCAGATGATACTGAGCGCGAGCAGTACCGAAGCCCGCTCCTGCTCCCATTATCGCCACCGGCTTACCATTGAAGGGCTGATTGGGGGGACGAGAGGCCCAATCAATCGCGTTTTTTAGCACGCCTGGAATAGAATAATTATACTCCGGCGTTACAATTAGAAGAGCGGCGGCGGCGGCAATTTTTTGCCGGAATTCTTCCACTGCCAGGGGAAAACCTTCCTGCTCACTAACATCATGGTTATAGAGCGGGATTGGCGCGATGTTAAAAATTTCTAGTTCCATTTCCGCCGGAACTAATTCTAAAGCAGCTTGAAGTGCGCCGGTGTTATGGGAAGCCTTGCGTAAACTACCTGAAAAACCTAATACTCGAATCTTTTCTACCTCAGCCAAGCCTGTTACTCCATCAAATTCACGAGCTATTTGTCCAACACCATCATCAATCGACTCTATTCTACTACAACCATAAGGCCGGTGCAGGTCAAAAAGCCGGTAAAGAAAAAGCATTTAGGGAATTATTGAGGTATTTCTTTGGGAAGCACCGAAATACCTGTAGCCGGTGGAAACACAGTTAACTCTGCTGTTGCCATTTCAGCTAAGCCCGGTAACGTAACGCCTTTAGCTGTTAAAGCTGAACTACCCAAAGTAGGGGAGAACTTTCCAGGCGTAAATCACCTGATTTGAGGAAGTATTTTCGGCCCCTTCAATCTATACTGCAAGAGACAAAACGAAACTTCAGACTTTATAAGCCTATATTATAAGGCCAGATGCTTTCTTGCCCGCCAGGGCAAAGCTAAAACAAGCACAAAACCACAATTGGGTTTTTTAATTAGACCAGGAAAGGTAAAAATGAACACGAATAATATTATTCTCTTGAGCGTAGGGCTACCGATTTTGATTGTAATTATCACAATAGTGGCAGTGGCTCCGCTTATACGAAACCTGATTAAAACCAGTGCCATGAACCAGCAATTGCTGGTGAAAGTTCAACCAGCCACGGCAACCATTTTGAATGCCGCGCAGACCGGCACAAGTCTGAACGACAATCCGCAGGTAGTTTTCCAACTAGAAATTCAGCCAGTCGAAGGCCCACCATTTCAGGCCCAGGCCAGGATGTTTGTACCCTTACTGCAAATGGCACTGGCCTTCCCCGGCAATCGGGTCGAAGTACGCTACAATCCGCTTAACAAGCAACAAGTGGCGATTGCATCGTTCCGTGTACCGCGTCCCGTCACGGAAAGCGGCTTTCCACCGGTATTTGTGCAAACCGACCGTCGCTAAGCTTAATCTATTTACATCCGGGCCATATCAGAGCGAAAGCCCCTCACCTTAGCTCCCATAGGGCTAATAGACCGCACCGACTGGATTTACCCCGGTTGGCGCGGTCTATTTGCTATTAATATTAGCTGTATGACTCTAACACAAAACAAACACAAAACCCCTTGACGACTCGGCTACTTGCTATTATTATATGACTGTGACATATAGCAGAGACCTTTAGAGGTTTCGAGAAGTCACACCTAATCAGAAAACGTATAAAAGATGAACCGAGTAGAAAGAGGCGAGTAGATTGCACGGTGGACATTGGCACGGCGGAGGTGGGGGCGGAAGACGCGGAGGCTGGTTTATGGGGCCACCGATCTGGGGATTTTTACAGCCCTGCCTGCTCCTCCTCCTGGCCGAAGGGCCACAGCACGGCTATAGCCTGTTGGAAAAGCTTAATGAGCAGAAACTACTTAACGGCGTAGACGTAGGCAACCTTTATCGCACTTTAAGGCGAATGGAGGGAGCCGGGATGGTCGAATCAGCCTGGTCGGAACGCGGGGCTGGCCCTAATAAAAGGGTCTACCGCCTCACCCCCGATGGCGAAGGAATGCTTCGCCGTTGGGCTGGCGCACTCGAACAGCGCACGAGCTTACTCAGTCGCTTTTTGGACGAATTTCACCGCGTCTACGGCCTCGACGGAGCCTTAGCTCCACCGGAAGGAATGAACGAGGACGAGGAAAATCTGATATAGGGACGGTATTGCAGCCAGAGGCAGAAGATAATTCCTACCGACTGGGGCAACATATCATATATTGATTGATTGATTTTGTTTTGATTTGAAAGGAAAGAAGTAAGACTATGAGAGGTTTTTACAATAATCGTGGATTTGGTGGGCCTGGTCGCCCGGATTTCGAGCGCGGCCCTGAGCGTGGCCCTGGTGCCTTCGGCGGCGGTATGCGGCCTGGATTTGGCCCGCACCCGCACCGTGGCCGTGGATTTCGCGGCTGGGGTGGTGAAGGGCGACCTGAAGGTGGCCTGGACGCAATGATCGGCAGGCTAGAGCAGGTTCAAGCGCGGCTGGAAGGCCGTCTGGAGCAGGTCAAGCGTGGCCTGGAACACCTCAAGGCCGAACGCGCTCGCCGACAAGAAGGCGGGCAAGGCCCGGACTGGCAAGGCCGAGGTCGCGGCTGGGGTCGGGGCGGTCAACGCCCGGACTGGCACGGTCGGGGCGAAGGTCGCAGTCAGGGTCGGGGCGAAGGTCGCGGCTTTGGCAGCGACAGCAGCAACACCGACGTTTCGATGCTCTAAAAGTATTTAAAAGCTGCCGTAAAGCCAGGCTTTACGGCAGCTTTTTTTGTGTCTACGCTTTTGAATAAACTTCAGGGCAAAGCCGCCGCCACCTTAGAAAGCCCGTCTCGCAGGTAAGCTCCAACCGTACTTCGGATAATCTCCACCTGCCAGGCCAGATCGGCCTTACTCAACCCGCGCAAGCGGGAAAGGGCCAGGTCAGAACCGCTACACTCGAAAAGATTCTCGATGGGTGCGCCGCCCGGCCTCGGTAATGCGCAACTGCTGGTACTAGCCAGGAGAAGCGGCACATCGCCCTGTCCGAGGGCTTGCTTTTCAACCTGTAGCAGAGGCCAGAGGATCGGTCGGTCGTCGAAAGCCAGGAAAGCCCGCGTCAGCGTTTCCAGTTTCAGGCTGTAATCAACTCCTTCCCGCAAAGTTTTGAGGCTTAGCAAGGAGTTGAGGGTCAGGCCGTAGACTTTGGTATTGCGGAACAAGAAGCGAGTCGGCTGTCCGGCCAATATTGCCAGGGGGCTATTCGGCCCGGTCAGGTAGTCATGCTGTTCGAGCAGAAAAGTGTACATCTCCTCGAATCCGACCACAAAATCCTCGAAATAATCTTCAAATTGAAAGTCGGCTCCTTCTAAACCAGGCTGTCCTTCCCAGGCCGGAGCCTGGCCCGGCTCAAAAACGAGGCGCATAGCGTCGGTGTTAATATCCAGCCAGCGCGGAACCTGATAAACCAGGGTCTGATTGCTTATATTGATAAGCGGGCTAAAATCGTGACGTTGGCCGGTAAGTGCATCCACATAAGGAACCATAGCCGTCCGTAAAACCGATTTTTCCCAGTAGGTTTGCTGCGCGGCGTACTCGGCGGCGGCCTCGTTTTCAGGAAGTTGTTCCGGGTGGGCGTTAGGCGATAGAAGCGTTTCGGCATCAATCAGGACTGGATATTCGCCACAGGCCAGCAGATTCTCGTAGTGACAATCGGTACCGGCCAGGGTGTGAACGACTGCCAGGGTCATTCCCAGGCGGCGGTAGTAGCGGCCTAGACTGGCCGGGTCGGGACATTTGCGCGTTTCGATAAACTCGACCCAGCCATGAGACCCGGCATCTACGAGCCGGGGTGTTTTGAGATCGAGGGGGGTATTTTGAGTGTTGAGCCATTCGACGAACTCTCCGAAAGCACCTTCCAATCCCAAATTGCGCGGCTTGTAAACCAGCTTGCCGCCGCCCTCGAATTCGATGATCTTGACGCTGCGCCCGCCGTGATGCAGGTCGGACAGCCCATTTCTAAGGTTCACCACGCGAGAATGAGCCAGTTCTGCCAGGCCAAAAACAGGCTGTAAGCGCGGCCAATCCTGGGCCAACCGCTCCAGAAACTCGACTCCTTCGGCCACCCAAAATTCCAGGGTCAAAGCACTTAACCGGGCCAGCATACTGTATTCGAGGTAGAAATCGGCCAGCTTTGTGGCCCGCAAATCTTCGATAAAATCTGCATAATGCTGAGTTGACCCGGCGGAGGGCTGGAAGCCAAAAAGTTGCCGGACATCCCGGCGGGCTTTATGCTGCTGGAAAGCCAGGTTTAGCGGCTGAGTGTGAAGGTGTACCAGGAGGCCCAGCAAATAGCGTTCGAGGCTAATAGCGGCAGACTCGGCCAGGAGCGTAAGATGCGGCCCGGCCTGTTCGGTCAATCTGCGCCGACCCAGTTCAAGCCAGGGAAGCAGCACATCTTCAAAAGGGACGGGCTGGGCCGGGTTGTGGTGACGGTAAGCCGCTAAAGGCTGGGATAGGGTTCCATTCAACTCTAACACGAGCCGCAATGTTTCGGCCCAGGTGGGTAAAGGCGCATCGGCTGCGGGCGGAAGCGCGGCAACCGCTCCCAACCCCCGCCGCACGGCTGCTTCAGTCCAGCCTGACCAGGCTATACGCGTGGACAGGCGGTCGCGGTACGAGCCGAGGGAGGTTTGCCAGTCGGCCAGTCGCTGCGCCACAATAGGGTCGGTCTCGCTTTCAGCAGGTTCAGCCGAAGGAGTAAAGGCGGCGGTAGAGGCTTCGATGCGCTCTTCGAGAGTGCTGGCGCGAGCGACGATGCGGCTGATAATTGGAGAGTAAACCACAGGAGTAATTACCTTGTCTTAGCCTGTCTTGATTAGTTCAACTTGCAAAACTGGCCGAAGCTGCACGTATGCAACTTCGGCCAGCCTTGACACCGACTTCTTTCTTATAGCTTGTAAACTTATAGTCCATAAAAGAAAGCCTGGATGAAGCTCAGGCTTTAGTAAGATGTAATGTAGATCGAGGAGCGGGAAATGTAGATGGTGACATTGGCACGGCCACCGGCTACCAACTCAAGGTCTTGCTCGGAAAGCTCGCTGCCGGCGGACTGCTGCATAGCATCGGCGCGGGTCTTGCTGACTTCTACTAGCTCGTCTTCGGTGAAGCTGTAGCCCAAACCCGAAGCCAGGTCGAGAACGTCCTCCATCGCGGCTCCCTGGCCCAGTTCGGCCACTTTGCCCTGGAGTTCGGTGTCGCTCGAAACTTTATCCAAAAATTCGGTTGCGCTGCTCTGTGACATAGTGATTTGTCCTCTCTTGTGCTTATTTTCAAATTAAACGCTACAAATTGACGCTCTTTCGGCCCGCTCATCACAGGCCAAATAGAGTTTCGGATCGAACTACAAGATATGGTTAGAAAGGCAACAAGCTCTTTCGACTACACCTTAACAAACTCACCAGAACCGCTATCAAAAACGTCCGAGAGCGATTTAAGACGAACAGGTAAGCAAACCCAGCGTCTGGATCACTAAAGCCAGACTAGCATTTATTTTACCGAACACGAATGGTTTAAAAGATAACGTTTAGAAAGTTAAGCTCATGCCGAATTGCGTAAAGGTGTCTTGAAAGAATTTGGTACAGAAGATTGAACCAGCCGCGCTGGTAATTGTGGGTTAAACTGGATATTTGAAGAAGTCCTTTGATTTGCCTTAGCTCACAATATCAGTCCTTCGTGGTTCTACTATAGCAAAGCCCTTCCCCTGTGTCAAGGGTGCTTTAATGTGTTCTTCATCACTTCTAAGACTTGCCCGCTACCCTATAATAGGCTTACTCCCACTAACATGGAGTAGCAGTGCAGTAGTCCAAAAACATAAATCTACCTGAAAAGACTTACGATTACGATAAGAAGGGAACGGTTGGCTATGACCGGCTTTTCAACCAGACCACTCGGCAAAACCGGCCTGAACGTCAGTCCCCTGGGCATTGGCGGCGGTAACGGTCTGAGCAGCGAAGATACCCTCTACGCCTTCGAGCGAGGAGTAAACTACTTCTTCTTTTCATCCGACCTGCATCATCACTCCTACCGCGAATCTGCCGCGGCCCTGCGGTCGCTGTGCGGCCAGGGTTCGGCAGTGCGCGATAATGTGGTGCTAGCGACGGTTAGCTACCTGAACAACCCGGATAAAATCATGGCAATCTTGATTGACCAGTTCCGCGAACTGCGCATTGATTACATAGATGTGTTTCATTGGGGCTGGATTAACGACCGAGACGAATGCGGCCAGCTTTTCGACACGACTCGCAAGCTTCAGGATGGCGGCCAACTGGCCCGCATCTTCCGAGAGCAGGTCTTGCAGGCCGAAGAGATCAACCAGGAACTGATGAGCCGAGGGCTGGTGCGCTTCGCCGGAGCCTCTTTTCATTCGCGGGCGATGGCCCGGCAGTGGTTGCCCGCCCTGGATGTGCTGATGCTGCGCTACAACCTGGCGCACCTGGGAGTCGAGCGAGGCATCTTTCCGCAGCTATCGGGCGATAAAAGCCGTGATCCCGGCCTGGTCGTCTTTAACGTGGGACACGAAGGCCAACGCCTGATCAGCACCCCGCCCCCGGCCTATCCCGCCGACCGTTACGTGCCAACCATACCCGATTGCTACCGTTATGCGCTCTCGAACCCGTATGTGGATGTCGTGCTGACAGGGCCACAATCCCGCCGGGAGTTGGACGACGCGTTGACGGTGTTGGAAAAAGGCCCGTGCAGCCCGGAAGAATACGCCCAGATGCGCGAGTATGGGGCCAACTGGCACGCCGCCCGGCCCGGCCAAAAATCGCTGGGCGAAGTGCTGGTGCAACTTTCCCACAGTTGATCCTGCCGATTTCGATGCTATAATTTTAGTAGCCCCTTAGCATCAAATTATGGTTAAATCTTCAGCTACTCAAGGAGAAATCCGCCGTGTCCAAAGTTTTTCGCCAATCGGCCCTGAATCAATTAGCCACGCCTGAAGAACTGGACAAGATGATCCAGGTGACAAACCGCAAAGGCTGGATTGCCTGGCTGGGCCTGAGCAGTCTCGTGCTGGCCGCCCTGGTCTGGGGAATTTTTGGCTCGATCCCGACCGTCCAGCGTTCGAGCGGCCTCTTGATCCGGCAAGACGGTATTCAGGAAATCAAAGCTACCGAGGCCGGGCAACTGACCGAGCTAAACCTCAAAGCGGGCGACTCCCTCAAAACCGGCCAGGTGGTCGGCAAGTACAAGACTGCCGCCGGGACAGAAAGCGAGTTACGTAGCGGCTTCGACGGAGTGGTGCTGGAAACCCTCAGCGAGAAAGGCCAGACCCTCGAAGCTTCCGCGCCTATCGTCCGGTTGGAAGTAACCGCCCGACCCCTGCAAGCCGTCCTGTTCGTACCTCTGGCCGAGGGTAAACGGCTCAAGCCAGGTCTGCCGGTGCAACTTAATCCCTCGAACGTGCGGGCCGAAGAGTTCGGTTATATGCTCGGCAAAGTCAGCAGTGTCTCGCAGTTCCCGGTCAGTAACGAAAGCTTGATTTTGCAATTCAAGAGCCGCGAACTGGTGCAAGCTCTGGCCGCTTCTGGCCCACTGATCAAAGTCGAGGTAAGCCTGGAAAGCGACCCTGGCACGCCCAGCGGCTTCAAGTGGTCGTCCCAGACCGGCCCCCGCCAGACCTTCAATAGCGGCACGTTATGCGATGCCACCCTGGTTTTGAGCGAACAACGCCCGATCTCGCTGATCTTGCCGCTCTTCCGCGAGGAAAGTAATTAAAAGATGAGCCAACAAACTACTAATGCCGCCGATAGCGGCAGCCAGGACGCTCCACCGCCCACCGTCCTCAAAGCCAACCCAGGGCGAACCAAACGGGTCAAAACACCGACCGTGCTGCAAATGGAAGCAGTCGAGTGTGGCGCGGCAGCCCTGGCAATCGTGCTGGCTTACTACGGACGGTACGCCCCCCTGGAAGAACTGCGGGTGGAATGCGGCGTTTCCCGCGACGGTTCCAAAGCGGTCAACGTAGTAAAAGCCGCCCGTAAGTACGGCCTGAGTGCCAAAGGCTTTAAGAAAGAGCCGCAAGAGTTGCAGAATCTCAAGCTACCGGCAATCGTCCACTGGAAGTTCAATCATTTCCTGGTGGTAGAAGGCTTCGGCAAAAACAAAGTTTACCTCAACGACCCCGCCAGTGGCCCGTATACCGTCAGCACGGAAGAGTTTGACAAGTCTTTTACCGGCGTCGTACTGACTTTCGAGCCGACCGAAGATTTCAAGCCGGGCGGTACGCGCTTCAACCCGATTGCGGCCCTGCGGACGAGGTTGGCCGGTTCGCGCCGCGCCCTGACTTTCGTGGTGCTGATCGGCCTGAGCCTGGTCATTCCCGGCCTGGTCATTCCCGGTTTCACCCGCATCTTTATAGATTTCTATCTTGTACGCGGCCTCGACTCCTGGCTGGTTCCACTCCTGGTCGGCCTGGCCCTGACTGCCCTGATGCGGGGAGCCTTCACCTGGCTGCGCGAGTATTTCCTGTTAAGGCTGGAAACCAAACTGACCGCCTCGATGTCCAGCAAGTTCTTCTGGCACGTCCTGCGGCTACCCCTCGAATACTATTTCCAGCGTTACGCCGGAGAAATCGGCGGGCGCGTCGCGATCAACGACCAGGTAGCCACTTTGCTGTCCAGTCGCCTGGCCGCGACCGTTCTGGACGTGGTGCTAATCATTTTTTATGCTCTCCTGATGTTTCTGTACGACCCGCTCCTGACCTTTGTTGGCATATTCTTCGCCGTTCTGAACATTGTCGTGCTGCGCTTTGTTTCGCGGCGACGGGTAGACTTAAACCAGCGTCTGTTGCAGGAGCAGGGTAAGCTGCTGGGCGTGGCAATGTCCGGCCTCTACACAATTGAAACCCTCAAAGCCGTTGGGCGGGAAAACGACTTCTTCTCGCGCTGGGCGGGCTACCATGCCAAGCTGAACCGGGCGCGGCAAGACATGGGTATTTACACTCAGGTGCTGGCGGTGGTGCCGCCCCTGCTGACCGCGCTCAACACCGGCGTAATACTGGCCTTTGGCAGCTTGCGGGTGATTGACGGACAGCTAACTATTGGCCTCCTGGTCGCCTTCCAGAGTTTGATGGCGAGTTTTCTGGAGCCGGTCAACAAACTGGTAGAACTGGGCGGAACGCTACAAGAAGTCGAAGGTAGTCTCAAACGACTGGATGATGTGCTGGGCAATCACCCTGACCCGGCCCTGGCCCGCCTCGATGAAGACAGCCAGGAAGTCGCCCGCCAACCCAAGCTGAGCGGCGCACTCGAATTGCGTAACCTTAAATTTGGCTACAGCCGCCTGGAACCGGCTCTGATCGAAGATTTCAGCCTCACCCTCAAGCCCGGTAGCCGGGTTGCTCTGGTCGGGGGCAGTGGTAGCGGTAAATCTACCGTCGCCAAGCTCGTATCAGGGCTGTACGAACCCTGGGAAGGCGAAATTTTGCTGGACGGCCAGACGCGGGCTGCCCTACCACGCACAACCGTTACAAATTCGCTGGCGGTAGTAGACCAGGAAATCTTCCTGTTCGAGGGTAATATTAAAGACAATCTGACGATGTGGGAACCAACTGTGCCGGAAAGCCAGTATATCCAGGCCGCCCGCGATGCGGCGATCCATTCCGATATTGCCGCCCGACCCGGCGGCTATTTTAGCCCGGTGGCCGAAGAAGGCACGAACTTTAGCGGTGGGCAACGCCAGCGTCTCGAAATTGCCCGCGCCCTGACCGGCAACCCGACCCTGTTGGTGCTGGACGAGGCGACCAGTGCGCTCGACCCACTGACCGAAAAAGCCATTGACGACGGTTTGCGGCGGCGAGGCTGCACCTGCCTGATCATCGCTCACCGCCTCAGCACGATCCGCGATTGCGACGAGATTATAGTGATGGACAAAGGTAAGATCGTGCAACGCGGAACGCACGAAGAACTCAAAGACGCTAAAGGCCGCTATGCAACCTTGATTTCAAGCTAGATTTGCCTCAAAATTTGCCAGGAGCCAGGCTTTTACCGGCTTCGGGCCAATCTAAGGGCAAAAAGAAAGACTGAATACACTTACTTAAAAACCACAGATGTTTCAAGAAATGCGGCGTTCAAGGCACCGTTCCGGCTACCCTTCTTGAAATATCGGTGGTTCAAATAATCTGGTTGAAAAAGATGACAACACCAATTACCGCCACACAAGACCGTCCGCTCCTGGCTCCGCCCCATCTGCTGGTGACACAGGGGCCGCAGCAGGGCTTGAGTATTAACCTGGATTTCAAGCGCATGGCTGTCCAACCGCTCGTGCTGGGCCGTTCGCTGGCCGAAGCCGACGTGGTATTGCAAAGTGCCGTCAACCGCATCTCGCGCAAGCATGCCCGCCTGAGTTACCGGCCCGACGAAGGCATGGTCGTACTCAGCGACGCCGGTTCTGCCAATGGCACCTGGCTTAACGGCGAACGGATCGTCGGCTCGACGCCCCTCTTTCCCGGCGATACGCTGGCCTGTGGCGATGTCCAACTGGTTTTTGTCGTGCCAAACACACCCCCGCCGCCGCCCCAACGCTACCTCGAAGATTTGCAACCCGGTGTGGCCCGACTCGAAGTTCTGAGCAGCGAAGCGGCGGGCGTCGAGCCAGGCTCGGTTTGCCGCCTTACCCCCGCGCACGTCTTTTTGGTCGGGCGGGCGCAAAGTTGCGACATCGTGCTGGTCGAAACGGGTGAGGCCCGCCTCCAGATCAGCCGTCGTCACCTGGAAATTCGCTGGGCCGAGCAGGGATATATCGCCCGCAACCCCGGTGCCGCTAACCCGGCCCTGATCAACGGTCTACCGCTGGGCGACCCGCAACCTCTGGCCGAAGGCGATACCCTGACAGTCGGCACAACCGTCCTGCGTTACCGCGCTCCCCGCATGGCCCGGCCTCCGCTCTCGCCTTCGCAGAAAATCACCGCCCCGCGCCTCGAAGCCACACTGCGTTACACCGGACGCTATCCTTTGCACGTCGGTTCGCCGCTTTTGGGCCTATCCAGCGACCGGGCAATCGAGGTCGGGCGGGCCAGCGAAAGTTCCCTGCGGCTGTTCGACCCTTCAGTTTCACGCTACCATGCTCGTTTGTATTTCGAGGACGGGCAGTTCAAGATCTCCGATAAAGGTTCGGCCAACGGTACGCAGGTAAACGGCCTGAGCATTACCGGCCCGACCGCCCTGAAAGAGGGCGACCAGCTAGGTCTGGGTGAATTTGAATTTAGCTTCGAGCCGGGTATCGGCGAACTGGCCCTGCGCTTGACCGGGCCGGTGACATTGCAACTGGAACTGGTGGCCCAGAGTGCCGCCCAGACGGCGGCCTGGCCGAGCAAAGAAACTGTTCTCGAACGCTCGGTCCGGCTGGATCGCTCGATCCTGTTCAAGTCAATGCTGCTGGAACCGCTCATGCAGCCCCAAATTCCTTTACCTGCCGAAGACTACTCGGCCAGTCTGGACGAGCTTTTCGCCCGGCTTGGCACGATCCTGACGGTCGGCGGCAACGAACCGTTCTTGCTGGACGACCCGCAGAGCTTCTGGCGAGTGGAAGCGGGGAGCGTCGAAATCTTTGCCGTGCAGGTCAAGAGCGGCGTTAACCACGCTCGCCACCACGTTCTGAGTGTGCCGGAAGGTGGAGCTATGTGGGGTCTTAACTCCAACCAGTACGGCGAAGGGCTGGCTCTTCTAGCCGTACCGACCGCCAATACTCGCCTGAACCGGCTACCTTCCCGCCACCTGTCCCAGATGGCCCAACAATCTCATCTCGCTGCGTCAGTCGCGGACTGGCTCGACCAGTGGCTCGGAAGCCTGGCCGCAAATCTTACTCAGCAAACTCTGGCTCCCCGTACCGAAGTCTTGCTGGATGCGGCGGCAGATAAAGAAGTAGCAATCGAGCCATTCCAGAAAATTCGGAGCCGTAAAGACCCGCTCTGGTTGCGAATCGCCGAAGGGCAACCGCTTTTTGTGGGCGAGGAAGAAGTGGTAGTGCCATCGGAGGAAGTTTACTTTCCGCTTTACGGTAAACTCTGGCTGCAAACGCTCGACCAAACCCGCCTCGTGGCCGCCAGTAGCCGCGAAGCTATCGCTCAAGCGGGTATCTGGCAAGGCATCGAGCTATTCTACGAGCTATTCTTTCGAGTAAAATTTACCAATATCCGGCTGGTCAACTATGACGAGATCAACCGCCTCCGCAAGAAAGCTGAATACGACCGAGGGTTGAGCCAGGTAGCTCTGGACTCGCTGGCCTCGATCCTGGAAACCCGCGAGGTACTCCCCCCGGTCGAAAAGAGCCAGCAAAAGTTGCTTCTGGCCGCTTGCCAGTTAGTCGGTCAGGCCCAGGGTCTGAGTGTGCAGGCTCCTATCGAAAGCGAGGAAAACCAGGCCCGACCTAATCCACTGGACGAGATCGTGCGGGCCTCACGGCTGCGCACCCGCCAGGTGACACTTGAAGCTAACTGGTGGCGCACCGATGGCGTACCGTTCCTGGCCTTCTTGCTTATTCCGGCCCTCGAAGAAGAGGGCGAAGACCCCGCTAAAAGTAAGACCAGGAAGAAAGAGAGCCAGGAAGAAACACCCGTGGCAATCTTACCCGCGCCCGGTCATCACTACGATCTGGTCAATCCCGCCGACAGGGTTCGCCAGCCGATCACGCCCGAACTGGCCGCTAAATTAGCCGAGAGCGGAATAGTTTTCTACCGGCCCTTCCCGGACAAACTAATGGCGGTGCGCGACATCGTGCGCTTTGGCTTCCGGGGAACCCGTAGCGACCTGCTGGTGACGTTCCTGATGGGAGCGGCTATCGGCCTATTGGCTCTTTTCGTGCCGACCGTAACAAGCTACCTGTTCGATACAGTTATCCCGACCGGGCAACGCGGCCAGTTGAGCCAGATATTAGGAGCCTTAGTCGTGATCGGGGTGGCAACCGCGCTGTTCCAGATTGCCCGTGGAATTGCGCTCTTACGGCTGGAAACCCGGATCGAGTCTTCGGTGCAAGCAGGCGTCTGGGATCGGTTGCTGGGCTTACCAACCAGTTTCTTCCGGCAATTTTCAGTAGGCGACCTGGCTTCGCGGGCAGGTGGAATCGAAGCCGTGCGCGAAGTCGTCAGCAACAGCGTCATTTCGGCCATTCTCAGTTCGGTTTTTTCGGTCTTTAGCCTGATTTTGCTCTTCACCTACGATGTCGGGCTGGCCGTGATCGCCTTACTCCTGACCCTGGTAGACCTGACCGCTATCGCTGCAATGGGCCTGTGGCAACTGCGACATCAACGCGCCCTGAGCGAAAAACAGGGCAAGATTGCCGGACTCGTGCTGCAACTGATTACGGGCATTGCCAAGTTGCGGGTAGCCGGGGCCGAATTACGGGCTTTCACTCTATGGGCTAAAGAATTCAGTGCGCAGCGTAAAATTGCCTTCAAAGCCCGCAACGCGGCCAACTGGCTGACCGTTTTCAACGTGATCTGGCCGGTTGTTACTACCATCGTGCTTTTTGGGGCAGTTGCCGTATTTAAAAATCCGCATCTCACTACCGGCACGTTCCTGGCGTTCCTGGCCGCTTTCACCCAGTTTCTGGTCGCCATCATCGGTCTGGCGAGTGCCTTTACCCTGGTCTTGCAGGTCGTGCCAACCTACGAACGCTCGAAGGTGATCCTGGAAGCTTTGCCGGAAGTGACCGCCGGTAAAACCGACCCCGGCGAAATTAGCGGGGCAATCGAAATTGCTCACGTCTCGTTCCGTTATAGCCCCGAAACACCTTATATCCTCAACGACGTGAGTATGACGATTCAACCCGGTGAGTTCGTGGCCGTGGTCGGGCCAAGCGGATCCGGCAAATCTTCGCTTTTGCGGCTGTTGCTGGGCTTCGAGACGCCTGATGCCGGGACGATTTACTATGATAATCAGGATATGTCGAAGCTGGACATCGGGGCAGTCCGGCGGCGGATCGGGGTAGTGTTGCAAAACGGCAAGCTGATGCCGGGCGACCTGTTTACTAATATCGTCGGCTCGGCTCCCTTCAGCCAGAAAGACGCCTGGGCTGCCGCTCGGCTAGCCGGGTTCGACAAAGATATTCACGCCATGCCGATGGGAATGTTTACGATGGTGTCGGAAGGCGGTTCGACTCTATCGGGCGGGCAACGCCAACGCCTGATGATTGCCCGCGCCATTATCGCCAAGCCGCGCATCCTGCTTTTCGACGAAGCGACGAGCGCACTCGATAACCAGACCCAGGCCATCGTCAGTCAGAGCCTCGAAAGCCTCCAGGCAACCCGCATCGTGATTGCTCACCGCCTCAGCACGATCCAGAAAGCCGACCGCATCTTTGTGCTGCAAGGCGGCAAATTTGTCCAATCGGGGACTTATCAGGAACTGGTGAGCCAACCAGGGCCATTCCAGGAACTGGCCTCGCGCCAGCTTGCCTAAAGAGAAAGGCGGCTTAGAACTTATCCCGGTAAGATTGTTCGTATCTTACCGGGATAAGTTCTAAGCCGCCTTTTTGCCGTGGCCAGATTCAGCCGCTACTGTGTCACCTGGAATTTGACGCTCACGTACTTCTTGGGGTTCTTCTTCGAGGTACAGGCAAAAGAGAATTCTTAGCCGCTCACGCTCATGGCTCCGCCTAGATGCTCGCCCTTCCACTCCGGGCGGTAGTAGGCGTAAGCCTGGGATGTAACCGCCTGAGCTTTGACGGCAAACCCGGCCTGGGCCTGGAACTGAAGGCTCAGCTTTTCGTCCGGCAACATGTCATCAAGGTACAGCAAGACTTTGCGACCGACCGTATCGTACCGCCGGAGCCGAGGCTGGGCTTTTGCCAGGGCCGCCAGCGACTCTTCCACCGGGCCAAAGCCGGTCGGCAGAGCTATTTCCAGCACGACCATGCCAGCATTCTGGGGCTGCGGTGGACGATACTGCACGTTCGCCTTGACCGTGATCGGCTTACTGACCTGAGCCTGAGCCAGCCCGTAATCTACGTCCAGACTAAATGCGGCGGTATCGGGCCGTTGCGGGTCGGGCAGATTGTAACGGCGGACAGTTTGCAAAATCGCCTGACCCCGCCCGACCATTTCGACCTGCACTTTGCCGCCTGCGCTCCCACCGGGCAAGTCAATGATCTGCACTACGTCGGCGTTATCGGCGCCCAACCTGGCTCCTTTTGTCCAATCTCCCGCTCGCAACTTGACGCTGGCATCCAGGTCGTTTTTGCTACCGACCACGAAGGTAGTCAGGGCTTGCAGACTCACCACACTATCCTGGGTGGAAATCCAACCCCCTTTAGAGTTGCGGCGCAAGACCAACCACCGTGCGGCGCGGCTTGCGGTCAGGCGGTCGCCGTGAGCGTTCAGAGCCAGTAGTGCATAGCCGGTCGTCTCGATAATTACGCTGGCTCCCGTGCTGGAATAGCCCGAAGAATTCTGGCTTCCAGTTGAATTTTGAATCTGGCCGGAAGTCTGGCCGCCCCAGAACAGGCCGGTTCCATCCGCATCGGGCTGACCTGTCGCAACTAGCCGCCCATAAACTGCCGTCGCCTGGCTGCTATGGCCTAATTCGAGAGCATAAGAAGTCAAGGCCAGGGTGTAAGCGTCCCCGATACCGTCGAGGTTCTTTTCCAGGTAGGCTATTGACCTGTCCGCCCGCGACTTGTCGCCCACCTCAAGCAAGACTACCGCCATGTACGCGGTCAGGGCTGTCTTACTTCGCAGGCCGCCACCCAATAAGCCCTGGTTATGCACAAAGCCAACTGGCTCGAACGAACCATCGTTCTTTTGCTGCCGCCCGATCCATTCGCGGGTCTGGCTTTGAATCACTCCGTCCACAAAAATCATATTCTTGGCCTGGGCGAAAGTTTTGAGAACGAAAGCTGAAAGCCACAGACTACCCTGCGGGTCGTTATCGCCAAAGGCCGAATAGCTACCATCCCGGCGGCGGTAAGTCAATTCGCGCTGGTAGCCGGTCAACATCAGGCTTTCGGCCCGCGCCAGCACATCGGCCCGGCCCTGCCCGGTCTCGTTGAGATACTGCGTGATGTAAACGTCCGGGGCAAACATCATCATGTTTTGTTCGCCGCAACCGTAAGGCACCTGCAAAAGATTTTCCAGCCCCTCGATAGTCTGGCTCAAGTAGTTGCCAGTCAGGGCCAGGTGCGTCCGAGCCGAGCCGACCACGATTCCGGCAGGTACGGCCAGGTCTAGCTCGTAAGATTTGCCGCCTTCGATTACCACATTCTCGACCTCTTCGCGGGCCACTCCTTCCGGCTCGACCAGCAAATCTTTGACCAGCGCATCGGCGCGAGAACGAGAGCGGGCGGTCAGCTTGAGGCTATGCGTACCTAACTCGGTAGGTCGGATCGGAAAGGCCAGACTGCCCAGGTCGTTCGGGCCGACCGTCAAAGTTTGCCGTCCGTTGTCGAGCAGGTCGAACCAGGCCGCCTTTTCAAGTTCGACCGTAAATTCTTCGCTCTGGGCCGTGTAGTTATACAAAGCTACTTTGACCGGCAATTCTTCGCCTCGAATGGCGGCATATACAAGGTCAAGCTGCACAAAGAAGGGTTGCAGCACCTTGAGTTCGGCCTGGGCCATTCCCAGGCCCGCCGTGGGCGAAAGGGCTACGGCTTGCAGGTTCCAGGTGGTCAGGCTATCCGGAGCCTGGAGCGACTGGCTCCCCTTGCCGCCCAGGTCGGTCTGGACATCCGACCAGAGCCAGGTTTCGGGGAAGAACTGGCGCACTCTTTGCACCTCGGCCCTTCCGTTTGGCCCAGGTGTAAACGCATTAAGACCGGGCAACTCGAAGCTGGTCTGGCCGTTCAGAGTGCGGCTCAACCGGGCGAACTCCTGCCAGGTGCCGTTCAGGTAACGGCTGGCCCGTAGCTCCATTTCGCCCTGCACCGGCTTGCCATAAGTGTAATCGGCCCGCACGCGGCTAACAATCTTTTCTCCGGCCAACACCCACTCTTTGTCCAACGTGATGCTAACCCCGAATTTAGGCAGCACGTACCGCTCGACCCGCGCCGTCAGCGTGGCCCGCAGTTGCCCGGCACTGGCGTTGACCTTTCAGGCTCCCAGGTTCGGTTCGGCGGAAAGCGGCATACTCAGGCTCGCCATGCCGAACTGGTCGGTTTGAAGGGTCTTTTTGAATACTTTAGTTCCGCCCGCATCAAGCACTTCGACCGTCACGCTATCGGCTTCGGGCCGGAGATCGGGGTTGAGCCGCAACACCCGCAACTGGATGGACTGACCGGGCTTGTAGACTGGCTTATCGCTTTCGACAAAGAGTAGGCCTGCCGCGACGACCTTGACCTGCGATTGAGCCTGGAAACTCGTGCCGGAGAGTTGCAAAATGTAAACGTCCTCGGCTAATTGCGGCAACTTCAAAGCAAGGTCGCCCCGACCTGTGATAGTTCCTTCCACGCTGGCAACCGCCTGATTATTCTTGATTAGCTCGGCCTTGACCGTTCCCCCGGCCAGCATCGCCCCACCGAAAAGGGTGACAGAAATCTTTTCGGTCTGTCCGGCTCGAAATATAGCAGGAGCGAGGGCTACATAACTATCTACCGGCCCGGTACCAACCGTAGGCAGGGGCGGCACAGTTGGGCCAGGGCCGGGGCCGCCTGATTGAGCTGTAAAACCAGGGGTACTGCCTGGACTACCGCCCGACCCGACTGTGGGGGTCACGCCGGAGTCGGAGCAGGCCGCTAGAAGCGTCGGCACGGCGGCAGTTCCGCCGGCAAGCCCGGCCAACCGGATGAACTTGCGCCGGTTAAATGCTTTGTCAGACATACACATATTCTCCTCACACTAAACTCCACTATAATTTATCTATCGTAGTACCGAAGTGAGGCGTTAAACCCTGCCGACGACTTACTTCACACCGCTTAAATTAGCTCGAAACCAAAACGCGGCTGAGATTTCAGGCATTACAACTGGCGGGTCGGTAGCCCGGAACCTGTACGGGAGGTTTGAGGGATTGAAGCAGGGTTTGAAAAGGAGCGCGATCTCCTTCCTCCTTGTAACGCAACCACCTTGAGGAAAATTACAGCCGGATTAATAAGATTCAGCTACAAATGCTTTCAAATTTGGTAGAGATGAGTATCTTGTTGAATTTGTGGACGAATGAAGCCTCGCAACCAAAAGCGATAGTTTCGATATTAAAAAAAATGGTTCTTTGAAGTTGCATGCGAGGCCGGGGTTTGCTATAATCTTGAGGCAAATTTTAACAGGAGAGATTGATGAATAACCCTTTTGACTTTGGATACGTTTTCAGCACGCCGGTAGATTTTGGGCCTTATGCGCTGACGTTCTTTCTTATCTCGATAATCGGCACTGCCGTGGCGAACTTTATGTTCTTCTCTGGCAAGTACCGCTTTAAAAATAACCTTTTGACCTATACGCTGGTCAACCGGGCCAGCCGAGCCGCCGCAATCGGCTTTACGCTGGCCTTTGTGTTTTTCCTTTGCCGAATTGCCCGCTTGCAGCCTTTCAATGCCCGGTTGTTTTTGGATATTGCGCTGGTCTTGCTGATAGTCTACGCCGTACGTGGAATCGGCTATATGCTGCGAACCTACCCTAAAGCAAAGGCTGAATGGCTCGGTCGGCGTGAGAAACTGCAACCGCGTGGCGCAGCCGCGATCAAACCCGCCTCCGCTTCCGTGCAGGTTGCTAAAGCCGCCCCTGCCAAAGCTATAGCAACCGCCGCGACCGGTTCGCTGGCCACTAGCTCTGCCGATGCCGGGGGAGACGATTCCACGGCAGAAAGCCGGGCCGCCGCCCAGGTCGCCGCCGCCCGCCGGGAGCTTTCGGAACGAGGCCAGAAACGCCGTGAACGTAAACGCAATAAGCGATAGAAAAGCCCAAAAGTTAGAATTTGCCAGAGGAACAGGCCGCGAGGTCTGTTTTTTTGTTATTTAGCGTCGAAAGGTTTAACCGGCCTGGGGTTTCTTGTCCCTGCTCTCTGTATCCTGCCCACCGATCAGTCCGGCGGAAAGGCGACCGAGTTCGACGGCTGTTTCGCTATTGCGAGTAGAAAGGCGCACGCTACCTTCGGCCATTTCAAGCAAGGTGCGAATAGTCTGGGCCGCTTGCTCGGTATTGAAACGTTGCTCCTGAGTGGTAATTTCGATGCTGCGGGCCAGATCGGAAGTCTGGCGGGTGGCCGCAATTATCTGCCCGGTGTAGCGGGCCGTATCGTTCATGGTCTGGTCAGTTTGCTGGCCCTGCTCGCTGCTACGCTCGACCTGCACCAGCGTCTTTTGCACGGCTTTACGCAACTGGCTAACCACGGTTTGCACCTGCTGACTACTCTGCCGGGAACGCCCGGCCAGTTGGCGGACTTCATTGGCAACTACGGCGAACCGAGGGCCGTACACACCCGCGCTGCTGGCCTCAATTGTAGCATTAACCGCCAGGAGGTGAGTTTCTTCGGAAATCTCCTCGATCAGTTCCACTAGCTGATCAATTTCCAATGATTGCGCGGACATTTCGCCAATACCGTCGGCCAGAGCCGCAATAGCTTTGTCCAGTTCCGCCAGAGCCATCAGGCCCGCCCCCAGGAACTGTTGACCAGTCTGAGCCGACAGCAGACTTTGCTCGGCACTGTCGGCGACACGAGCGGCACTGTCGGCGATCTGGGTGGCACTACGGTTTAGCTGGTAGATCAGAGCCGAGATCCCGTTGAGTTGCTCGAACTGCTGGGAAATCTTGTGGCTCTGGCTCAAGGCAATCTCACCTAGCTGCGTCGCCGAATGCGCCAGGCTTTGCCCGGTCGAGTTTTCACGCCGGGCGGCCTCCTCAAGTTCGGTTTTTTGTTCCAGCAATTGCTGATTTTGGCGGATGGCCTGGGTCTGCAACCGGGCCAGGCGATAAGTGAATGTGCCGGTTCCAACCAGAAAACCACTCCACAAAAGACTCAGCAATACGTCGTCTTTTGTAACAATCAAGCTATGTAAAAGACCTATCGGTACAATAACCGCTTGCAAAGGTACTTCGGTAGACATGTAAGAGAGGATTTTGAACGGATGAGGCTTGAAATACACCAGATCACGCAACACAATCAACCCATAATTAACCAGCGTCCACACCGCATAGGCCACCAGCACCGCCAGGATCATCGCCGGGGTGATCCGCTCGAATGAGCCTGGCCCTAGCCAGTGGTAGGCCAGATTTCCCAGCAGGTAGATATATAAAAACATAGAAGTATCAAAGATTTTGGCGGCCAGATTGTGAAATAGCGGGTTTTTGTACTCGTAAATCCCGGTGAGGGCTAAAGCAATCAGAGGTAGGAAGGCCGGAGGCAGAATTAGCATAGAGGAAAAGTTTATCACCGAAGCAAAACTAAAATTACCTGCCTTTACCTGTAATTCGATGTAGCTCAGAGCCAGGGCCAGAACCAACGCCAGCCCAAGATGCCACCAATCTTCACCTGTATAGTTTGTACCCAGCGGGTTAGTGTACACCCACCACAAGCCCACCACCCCTATAAACAAAACCGCAGTGGTCGAGTAACCCAGCCACTTAGATAGAGTTTTGGTCGTAGAAGATGTGACGGCTGCATCTGCCATAACTAACTTTCTGTCATTGGAAGATAGATTAAGAAGCTCGGATAAAGAAACTAAGTTGTAACTCATTGAAGCTGGGTTTTACTACTATGCTCAGGTTTTTGCCTTGTTCTGATTCAGTTTTTGCCTTGTTCTAATGTAGAAGGTAGTAAGTTGCTCCTATCCCCCACAACCCACTTCATTTCATCAGTGCCGGTGAAATTTCTACAAGGTGTTAAAATGGTCGCTCTCAATTTTGCTAACTTTAAATTGTTCTAGCTTACTTGTCAAGTTCAAAAGGATTTAGCCCCATTTCGTCCAATTCCGGGCAGTGTGATACAATATTACTTGGATATTTTCGTCAAACCATCTCCCAACCAGAAAACAGGGTAAAATGAAACTATATTTTCAGAGATTATGCCGCTATCTACCATTCGCAATCGTAGGCTTGCTGTTAACGCTAAGTCTGACTGCTTGCGGCGAAAATACCTCCGCTAACCCGACCGTACCGGCTTCAAGCCCGACCACTTTAGCTACGACTGCATTAACTGCTCCCACAACCGCCAGCGTCGCTACTACCAGACCAACCACTGCCCAACCTACTCTCACGCTCGCCAGTCCTAAAACTAATGCCACGACCACCCGCAACGGCGCAACGACGGCAGCGACCGAGCCAAGCCTGACCGATACCTTACCCGAACGTGCGGTAGTACGCAGTTTTACCGACGACACCGGACGACCAATCAAGCTTACTTTTGGCCGGGGAAACGGACACGGCGGCGATTACGGCTGGGCGCATATCTACGGCAAGCACGTACAGGGCATCTGGTACGATGGTGGTACGATCACGACCTTTCCCAAAGCAATAAATACTAAATCGCCCGAAGAGGTGGTGGGGCTGATCGGGAAAAGTTTGCAGGACAAGTCGCCCGACAACGCCGGAAACGGACGTCGCTCCTACGTCTACGCGGTGCCGGGTACAACTCGTGATGTCTTTACGGTCGTTGGCAGCGACGGCACGATCATTACTTCTTATCCGGTTCCACACGGCAGCAAAGACGAAAACTCTTAAAAAAGACGGAAGCAGAAGTTAATTTTCTACCTGTTATTCAAATTCTTCAGAGTGAGGTTAGAAGCAGGTTCAACCTAAATTCTAAAACCTGCCTTAAACCGTCAAAGGTTTTCTACCAACTGTTCAAATTAGAATTGACAGGCTCTTTTTTGTAAGATATATTAATTCCAACTTTATTCTTTAGTGTAATTCTTTAATACTAAGTAGGAGACAATTATGACGATGGTGTCACACTTAGCCGCCCACAATAGCGAGGTATCGCCACACGTCGAAGTACCGTCCACCTTCAATGCGGCTAGCTATTTTGTAGACGCTCGTCTCGGCGAGGGCCGAGGCGACCTCATCGCAATCGTGTACGAAGGCCGCGAGATTAGCTATACTCAGATTGCCGCCGAAATGAACCAGGTCGGAAACGCCTTGCGAGGTCTGGGCCTGGCGATGGAACAGCGCGTGCTGCTGCTGTTGCTGGACAGCCCTGAATATGCCGCCTGTTTCTTTGGAGCCATGAAGATCGGGGCGGTGCCGATCCCAACTAACACTCTGATGAAACCGGCAGACTACCGCTATTTCCTCAACGATAGCCGGGCAGTCATTGCCGTTGTTTCAGAGCCACTATTGCCGCTGGTAGAAGGCATCCGGGCTGAATGTCCCTACCTACGCGAAATTGTGGTGGCGACCACCACACCGGGCGGCCCGACCGAGGCGGCCCTCAAAGCCAGTGGCTACCGCCTTTACCACGAACTGCTGGCCGGGGCGTCGCCCGACCTGGAAGCCGTAGCGACCAGTCGGGACGATGCCGCTTTCTGGCTTTATTCGAGCGGCACGACCGGCTTTCCCAAAGGAGCCGTCCACCTTCACCGTGATATGGTCTACGCCACCGAATATTACGCTCGTGGCATCCTGAAAATGACCGAAAACGACCGCTGTTACAGCGTTGCCAAGCTCTTTTTCGCCTACGGCCTGGGCAACGGCTTGTATTTTCCCTTCGGCCTGGGAGCGACCACGATCCTGTTACCGGCCCGCCCGGAACCGCGTAAGGTACTAGAGCTTTGCGAAAAGCAAAAGCCGACGCTGCTCTTTGGCGTACCGACCGCCTTCGCAGCCATGCTGGGCCAACCGGGAGAATTCGACCTGTCGAGCGTGCGGGCCGGGGTCAGTGCGGGAGAAGCCTTGCCCAAACCAGTCTGGGAACGCTTTAAAGAACGCTTCAAAGTTGAGATTTTGGACGGGATCGGCTCGACCGAAGTGCTACATATCTTTATCTCGAACCGGCCCGGCGCGGTACGGCCCGGCAGCACCGGCCAGGTCGTACCGGGCTACGCAGCCCGTGTGGTGGACGAAACAGGCCAGGAGGTTGGGCCAGGCGAAGAAGGCCACCTGTTGATCAAGGGCCAAAGCACCTGCGCTTATTACTGGAACAAGTGGGATAAAACCCGCGAAACGCTGCAAGGCGAATGGATTCGCACCGGGGATAAGTACCATCAGGACGAGGACGGCTATTTCTGGTACCACGGGCGGGCCGACGATATGATCAAAGCCGGAGGCATCTGGGTTTCGCCGGTGGAAGTCGAAGGCGTGCTGACCGAACATCCTGCCGTGCTAGAAACCGGAGTGGTAGGCCGCATGGACGCCGACGAACTGATCAAGCCTTGCGCTTATGTCGTCCTGCAAAGTGGTTACATTCCCGGCCCCGAATTGGAAGCCGAACTCAAGCAGTTCGTCAAGGACAAAATCGCGGTTTACAAATATCCCCGCTGGATCGAGTTCGTCGAAAGTCTGCCCCGCACCGCGACCGGCAAACTTCAACGCTTCAAATTAAGGCAATAGTTTAACCCTAACTTGAGCCTTCTTTCACCTTCTTTCGCTCGACCGTTAGTGATCGAGCGAAAGAAGGTGAAAGAAGGCTTTTGAAATAGCAGCTATTTTTGGAAAACCTAGTTATAGTAACCGTTCTTGGGGACGGATGCAGTGTTGACCATTAAATCGGTACGCGGGGCCAGTAAGCCAGGTCGCATCTCGGCTTCCGGCGAGTTCGAGCGGAATTGAAAGCTTTGCTCCGGTTCAACCAGGGGCTTGTTGGTCTGCCGTTCCTGGCTTAACTGGAAACGAGCGGCTTTTAGCACATTCTCGATCAAACAAATAATTGTGAGGGGGCCAGTACCACCCGGCATCGGGGTAATCGCGCCCGCTACGCTTACCACGCGCTCGAAATCAGTGTCGCCCACTACCTGTGCTTTGCTTACATAGTTGATCCCGTAATCAATCACTACTGCACCGGGCCGCACCATTTCAGCCTTGATCAAGCCGGGCTGTCCGGCGGCAGTTACCAGAATTTCGGCCTGGCGAGTATGGGCCTGCAAATTCGAGGTTATACTGTGACACACTGTCACCGTCGCATCGGCTTTCGTCATAAGGCTGGCAAGCGGTCGCCCAATTTCCATGTTGCGCCCGACGATCACGACGTGGCGGCCTGCCGGGTTAATATTGTACAGGCTCAACAGTTTCATGGTGCTGAGAGCGGGGGGTGAGGCCAAAAAGGGTCGGCCCATGTGAGTGCGACCCATATGTATCGGGTTCATCGCTTCAACATCTTTCTCTGGGACAATCCAACTCCCTATTTCATCCATATCGAGATGCTTGGGAATAGGAGCTTGCAGCGAAATAGCGTGGACATTAGGGTCGGCGTTCAATCCTTCGATCTGGCGGCGTAACTCCGCCGCTTTGATATTCGAGGCCAATAGCTGACCTGAATAGCGCACTCCTATGTCCGGCGCGTTGCGTCCCACAATCCGCATAATGTCAATGGTAGACTGGTCTTCGGCCATGCCCAGGATTACCAGGCCCGGTGTCTGGTTGTACTGGCGAGAGAAAGTCATAATCTCTTGCTGTAGATGCTGGCGCAACGTCGCAGCGATGTTCCGCGTATCCATAATTACTGCTGTCACAAAACCCTCCTGAAATATATAATAAGAAAGTGCCTAACTTAACAACTGGCGGGCCGGGCGTCTAGCTACACTCCGGCTCCGCATTTTGATCAACTTGTCCTATAACGAGGTCTGGAAAGAGGCCGGTACAAATAACTACCGTCCCTAAAATCCTAAAAATCAAACGGATTTGAAGTGTCATTTTTCCATTTCGATGGCTGCGGTTGGGCCGGTCGAGGCGGGGATGAGGGTTGGTTCATGTCGGCCAGCAAGCCTGACCAGTCTACTGCTTCCGGGGTCGGTGCTTGCACGCCGGGCGGATCGAAAAAGTCCGGCGTAGAGGAGGGCAAAACTTGAACCGGCCCAGGCGACGGTGGTGAAGCTACCGCCGCCTGAGCGGTCGGCGCGACTATACCCGGCTTACCAGCTATCAGCACACTCATACGAGCCTGGGCATCTACCGAGGGTAAAACCAGGGCCGAGGCAAGCGGCACCAGATGACCGGATTTCGACTCCGGGCCAAACACCCCGACCTGAATGCCAGACTCGAACAGGAAGAAATAGTGCAGCTTGAGGCTATCCAGGTACAAAATTACCACCCCGTCTCGCCGGGATTGCTTGAAAGCGGTCATTAGATTAGTAAAGTTTGCTTTGGTTACTTTGATATTGCGCTGCGGATTATCACAGGCAATGATTGCCCGGTACGCTTTGAGAATACGGCTCTGTACCCGGTATATTTCCGGCACAAGGCGCAACCCGGCCAGTTTGTGGTAAGCCATTGAGCCGGTTTGACGCTGGCCGGTATCTCCCGCCTGGTACAATATATCGGTGATAGTACCGCTATTGAATAGCACCAGGCCACAATCGCCCAGGGCAGCATCCGGCCCGGTTTGGTCTAGCCGGTAATATACGTAGCCGGTGAAGTGCGCCCGCCTCAACGCTTCTAATTGTTCTTTCAAGCTGACCTCGCCTAACAGAACTTCGAGCTGATCCTGGTGCTGGCCGGGTGGTAGTAACACATTCGTCTCTACCGATTTAAGCTGCGGTGCCGATGAAGATGTCGTCGGGGTCTGGGCCAGTGGGAGCGATTGAGGCTGAGGTTGGGCCAGGTCAATTTGGATCGGGGCAATCTCGCCCAACTCGAAGACCAGCGGTGCAGAAGGCGTCAAAGGCGCATTGCGACCAGTCGGCGGAACCGTGGTAGCCTGGCTGTTAAAAAAGCTCTGATCTAGCTGGCTCTGGTCGAGGGGGAAGAAATTACCGTTGTCGGTCAGCACTTGCAGCACATCCAGAAAAGCCGAGCGCATTTCGGCGGTTAAATTTGGGTTTGCCAGGCGCACTTGAAGCGGTTGCCATTCCAATCCAAAGTCGGTCTGGCCGAACAGAGCGTGCAGCAATTCATCGGCAGCTTGCTCGTGCTGGTCGCCGTTAAGGTGGATAAGTTCGCCCTGGCGGAAGAAAAGCTGAACAGTTCGGTTCTCTTCAAGATAGGCAATCAACAGCCCTTCTAGCCGTTGCTGCTTGATAATAGAGATTATTAAGGGCAGGTTCTTAGAACTGGTAGTACGGCTCATAAAAAATCTCCTAAACACTGACTCTGCGAACCAGTTTTGCACGAATGGTTCGCCTACAAGACAAGGAGTCTAACTAAACTAAATCTTCAACAATCTTCGATAATAAATAAAAACTTTGAGTGGCTCAGGCCACGCAATCGAGGATCAGGTGTTCTCGCTTCAAATCCAGACCGTTGTTTTGAAGGGCGCGGCGAGCTAGTTCTCGCAAAGTTTCCTGGCCTAGCAGGTCGTTATGCTGGTTCATCAGGGCGGTCAGGAAGAAATTAAACGCCGCCTGAGCTTCCGACCGGGTGACAAAAGCCTGGGTCTGGTCGAGAGTCCAACTAAAAGCAATTCGGTCGCTCCGTTCGCTTACGCCCAATCTTTGCAGGCACGGAAACAGGCCAACCGCGCCTTCCAGCACCCGGCGGGCGGAGGTCAGCACTTTAGCCCGGCCTGAAAGAGTTTCCAGAAGTTGCAGGATACAACCGGAAGCTTCGGTCAGAAGCGAAATCTGGCCTGGTTCTAGCATTTGCGATGTTTGCGTCGGGCCGACGCTTTCGGGCGGAGCCAGTTCTAGCATATCAAGCCGTCCGTCAGCTTCACTCAGCAGCATTTTGAGGTCTCCGCCGCCTTCCATGCGATTGCCTTTAGTCTGGAAACTACCCAGCACTTCCCCGGCATAGATCAGGTAAAAAACCAGGGTTCGCTCGTTGTAAAACCGCAAGGCTACCGTCGTCCGGTCGCGCACCTGTTCACCCACCAAAGCTCCTACATCGAGCGAACCTGCCCGTGCAGCAGTCAGAAGGGGGGTACCGCCGATCAAAGTACGGTAACAGGCCAGCATTTTAGGGTCAGCCGCGTAGACGGTTACTTCCGTATCGGCCCGCGAAGCCGCCTGGCTCTCCAACACGTTATAGGCGGCCTGACCACGCAAAAGATCGCTCTGCCTGGCACAGCGCACCGCCGTCAACACCCCGCCCTCGATTACCAGCAATGCATTGATAGCACCTTCGCTGGTACGGCTGTTCAACAAAATGTAACCGTTGGGCCAGTTAAGGCACACACGTCCTATCAATTCTTCCAGCTTAAATTCGTGCAGGTGCAGGCTTGGTTCGGCCTGTTGGCCCGGTGGCAGGTAGAAACCAAAAGAGGCTGACGGCTGGACAGACTCTTGTTCAATAACTTTGGCTGCCGAAGGAGCTTCCGAATCAAGTCTGGGAAGGGTAACACCGGTGGTCAGGTCAATTGAAAGCGGCGTTTCTAGCTCACTCGAAGGTTCCAGGCGAGGTATTTCAATCCGGTTCAGCACGGGCTGTTTGAGGGAGGTAAAGGTTGCAGAAGCCGTAGAAGCAGAAGAAACAGTCATTTCTAGCTTGCTACCCCAACTCACTGGCTGGCTTAACTGCCGATAAACCGCATCTACTTCCGAGCCGCCAGAAGAAGCCGATGGCAACGGGTTGGGAACTACCGGACGGGTTGCCGGTGCTGCCAAAGGCGCAGGCATAACTCCGGCGTCGGCGACCGACATGGCGGATGAGAGTGTATCCAGGCTCTGGGGTTTATCGAAAATACCTTTATTCTGGAAAAGCTTGATCGTCTCGTGCAACAAAGCCTGTTCTTGCCTATCGAGACTGTGTTCGGTCGTAGAAAAGCCCGTTTGCACGGTCAGAGTGCCGCTTTCCCAACCTAACAGGGTGTAAACGGCAGCTTCACCCACTCCTTCGGCGGAAACAGCGTGGATGAACTCGCCTTTGTTAAAATAAAGTTCACACGAGCGGTTGGAAGACTGGCCGAGGATTCTGCCCGTAAAGGCAGCAGCTTCAATCTGGTCAAATAGAATGGCAAAGCGACGCAATGGAAATTGTCTGGTGGCACTCATATATCACGTGTTCCTCAACTCAGCTTCAACGAAATTACAAATATACCCCTCTTGAAGACCTCTCAAGTCTGAAAATAGCTAGTAGAGTTTAATATAAAAATTCTGAGTTCAGTATAGCTTTGAGTAAAGTATAGCAGACTTTTATAGGTCTGGCATAAAAAACCTATAAAGATTTGAGCAGTTTTGTCGAGGATTTGTCAAACATTATGGCGGAGTAAATATATTAAGGAAATTATATAAGAATAAATTATACTGCTAATCGAGAAAATAGAACGTTGTTTGAGGTGATTCCAACCCTGCTCTAATTGGATTCTTATTGTGTTACTGTGCCGCCTGCTGGCTTGCCCTGACCACTTTTCCTGGCGGATAAGCGTTATTATTCTTTCGGTAAATTACTTTAGCGGAAATACTGTTACTAGGATTGATATTCCGAAAATACCCTGTATACTATAACCAGCTAAACTAGGATGTTTGGTAAAACTGTTATTCAGACTAAATAAGAACCTGTTAAAGAGGGCAAAGAAAGCAACAGCGTGCGAGATGAAAGCTTAAAAGGAATACCTAACCCGATTCTATCGGTCGGTACTCAAGTGGTAACTAAAATTGAAATCAAAAACCGCAAAGGTGAAATGCAAATTTCGGAAGGCTCGGTAGGGGTAGTTATCGCAGCCCCGGAGGACAGCCTTCATTCTTACCGGGTACGGTTCTCAGCTGAATAACAGTGGCGCAGCCAGTTAAGTTCGCTAAACCCTGCTTGGCTGCGCCACCTTCGCTTGATCCAGGCGTAGTAAGGGTGGTGGCCCAGCCGACCGGGGTGTGGCTTTTAACAACTGAGTTCTGGTTTGACACTAAGCCGGGTCTTTCTTCTTTTTCAAGCTCACACATTTAAGGGTGTTTTCTTTAGTACCGTTCAGATCGAGCAATTTACCCCGAAAGCCGACTATACTCAGTCCTTCCAGATAGTTGTGACCGCCTAGCTTGAGTCCGGTGTCGCCTGCCAACAGGCCGGAACCGTCTAGCACAACCGGGTTGGTGCAGCTACCGATCAGCGAAACCCCCGCCTGTAAATCCGGCAGGTTGCCTTTAATCGTGAGCGTCGTCAGGCCCGCATCGAAAATAATTTTCATTTTCTGGTTGGAATCGGCGGCGGTGGCTTTGCTCAGGGCAAAGGAGAGCGTGCCGCCCCGGTTCAGATCGGGGGAAGCCAGGCCGTTGTCTTCGTTGTAGATCACCATGAAAGTGTCTGCCGCCAGAGTCGTGCCGCAGACCTGGTTCGAGTCGTTCGAGTTGCCGTCAGCGTTGGTAGCTTGCATCTGGAAACAGTAAGCCGTCTCCGGGGCCAACTTATCGCCAAAATAGGTAAAGCTACCCAGATCAGGCAGGTTAACCAAAGCTAGATCGGAGAACGAACCAGGGCTGGGATTCTGGAGCCGATACTGGAGCCGGAAGCCAGTTTCATTACTGGCATTATCCAGCCAGTCAAGCCTGATCACTTTACCGGCCAGACCTGCCGCCAGCACCAGGGTCGGGCTGCGCGGCCCCAGCGTAGTCAGGCTTAACTCGTCCGAATAAGCCGACTCGTCGCCGTTACCGACCGCCTTGACCCGAAAGCGGTAGAGCCTGCCGGTTAGAAGATTGTTTACCTGAAAGCTTGTTGCATTTCCCGCTACCTGGCCGGGAATATCTTCCCATACCCCGGATGCTCCCAGGCTGCGTTGAACAAAGAAAGAACTGACGCTGCCGCCGCTATAATCCCAGGCCAGGGTTGCGCCGGTCAACCCGGTCGCCGTAGTCCGCAGGTTGGCCGGAGTGAGGAGCGGAGGCGACCCATTTTCGGCGGCAAAAGAAATTCCGGCTCCGCCATCAAGCTGAAAATACTCGATTTTTACGTTTACACTGGTTGGCCCGGCGTAAACAGGCGAAGTGTAATCAAAGCAGGTCAGACCGTGCTGTTGCCACTGATCAATAACGGTCAGACCGTTCCAGTAAAGGCGCACCCCGTCGTCGCCGCACAAAGTGATCTGGCTGCTACCCGGCCCAACCGTCAGGTTACGCTCCCAACTGGCCGACCAATTCTCGCTGTAAATTAAACCCTGAGCCGGAAGCGGCGGCAACCAGGTGGGCCACTCGCTGTGACTAAATCCAGGTGTAGCCGAACTACCTTCATTAACAACCAGACTCGGCCCACTCGAAAGAGACGAGTTATTGTAATATTTAGTTTTCCAGGCTCCAAAATTACTCGGCCAGGCGGTAGCCGTAATCGTACCGTTGTTGTCTATCAAAAAACCGTTAGCGAAATTCACCCGGTACTGATAATTATCCGGGCTAAACTGGTCGCTGGTCGGCACTCCTAGCCAGGAAGTTGGCCCACCCAGCCCCAGATAATAATTGGCAAGGCTACCCGACAGCCCAAAAGCCCGGATCGTAGCGGGCGTGGAACCTCCGGCCTGATCGTGAAAAAGCAACCCGTAAGCCAGAGATTGCCATTTCACGTTCGTGCCGGGGTAATTCTGCACGGTGGCAGTCGGGCAACCCAGCCGATCCGACCCGCCTAGCCGGTCGTAGGCCGCCTGAAAGTTGGGGCTGTAGCTAGAGCCTTGCCCGATTCTGAGCGAAGTTAGCCGCAGATTGTAACTTCCCGTCGCCGTCGGCGAATGCGCCCTCACGCTGGCAAAATAACTGCCCGGTTGCAAGCAGACCGTGATCCGGGCGTTGTTGCCCGCGCCGCTATCGTCGTCCGAAGCAAGTAGGGTCGTGCGATTAGTCGGGCCGTAAAGTCCCATAAAAGTATCGGTCAGGCTACCCGACCCGGTTTCGAGGGTGTACGCTCCGGCGGTTTCAACCTGGAAATGAAACCAGTTGCTGGCCCCGGCCACCCCGATATTGCCGTTGGTCGGCAAGGCTGCATCCACCCCGATTTCAGTTGCGGCAGTCGAGCCGTTAGTGATCGTCACCACAAAACCGCTAGCCGTAGCCGATTCCACCTTAACCGAAATAGCGTTAGCCGTATCCCGAAAGGTTTCACCCGGTATCCATTGTGTCCCGGCATCGTTGGTGATATTTGGGTCGTCCGAATCCATCACCCAGGCCGGGTCGAGGCGGGTCGTATCCACACTGTGAATGACCACGGCATTTGCCGGAGTCTTGCGGTCGTAACCAACCCGGTAACGGGCTTCGACGGTATAGAAGTTAGAACTAGAACCGGCAATCGGCACGGTTGCCATTAGATAGCCGCTTCCACCCGGTTGAGCCAGCCGTTCCAGGGTGAGAGTCTGGCTACCGCTCCCGACCGACTTTTTACGGGCCGCCGGAATCCAACCGGGAATGTCCTTGTGGAAGGCAATTTCTTGCTGGCCCAAACAACCGTAAGTCGCATCGGTTGCACCCGGCAAGCTACAGTTCGACCAATCATCGCTCATCACATCCCAGACGTTATTGTAAGTCTGGCCGGTCGAACTGGCCGAATGAGGCATGCCAAAAGCGTGGCCCATCTCGTGAGCCAGGATCGTCTGGCTGTTATAACCCCAGGGCGGCATCCAGGTCATCGGCCAGGCTTTGGTAGTGTCGTCCAGCGTCCCACCCCACGCGCCACCCCAGGCACAACAGCCCAGGTCGGCGTTGAACATCAGGTTTATGCCCTGAAAATTGTTAAAATTGACAGTAGGGTCTGCCGTCGCCAGACAATCGCTGGAAATAGCCTCCCAGTTCAAGCCGTTACTGTTTGGATCCAGGTAATAAACTCGTGGGTGAGGCAAACCGTTCCAACCGACCGTAACCGTACCGACCAGATTGATCGTGCCAAACGAAGCTTCCCTAAAATAGTGACTCATGCCAGGGTAGGTATCCGACATCAGGCCGGTAAAGTAAGCCGGTGTCTCCGGCTCAATTCCCGGCGAATCGGAGAATTTGCACAGTACATTAACGAAAGGTCGAGAGCCGCTAATGGCTCCTTCCGGGCCAAGACCTTGTGTACCCGGTTGGGCCTCCGGGCTGAGGGTGTTGACGGTCAGGAGGAGTTGGGCGTTATTTCGGGTAGGAGTAGGCGTGCCGGTCAGTTTGACCCGCTTACGATTGAGGTAAAGTTCACCACCCGCGCTTTGCAAAAGCTTCTGATCAATATCGAGGCGAATGTTGCGGCCCTGGTCGTCCAGTAAAAAAAAGAGGGTCTGGTTGCCACCCCAGATAATATAAAAAGTACCGGATTGGGCGTTGGGGCCGGGCGGGGGTTGGCCCTTCGTTTTAGGGGCCGGAGCGGGCAGGTTGATCGTAGGAGGGGGCGTACCTGATACCGACGATTTAGGAGTTGTAACTGGCGGTGGCGGAGTAGGCCCGGCCCCGACCGAGGCAGTCGCTCGCACGGCTTGACTTGAGATTAACCCGGTGCCGCCCAGCACCATAAAGCCGACCAGAACCAGCCAGGCTAGGGCGAACCTGAACCGCTTCGTCCGCCTGGAACGCCGCAACGCTGCAACTTTGATTAAATTTTTCACACTGCACCTTGTCCCGGCCTGCCTAACCCAGCACGCAAGCATTACACGCTAGAGATTGAATTTTATCCGTCTTTGCTAATTATTCTTAATCAGGGCTTTTGCTTCAAGCCTATACCTGTAACGACCTGAATGGTCATACCAACCTGGAAGTTTATAGCCAGCGGCCTCTACTGGACAAGTCGTCACTACCGGCAAGCATTTTATTAATAAGTAGGATTAGCATCGCCGCACCGAAGATCAATTTGGGGGGATAACAGCGGCATTTCTGGTTTCACATCTTAAAGATTATACACGAAGCGGCCCAAATGTAAAGGCATTTTAATGACCCAGCCCGGTTCTAAAGTAGACTCGACTTATGCTATAATCCAGAAAGACCGTTCCAAAGAAGAGGCTAAACTCTAAGTTAAATAGTTGTAGCAAAGAACCTACCTACATAGCAAAGATTGCCAGCAATGAGCAAAAAAAAACGTAAAAACATCTCTCCAAACGCCACAATAACGACTTCGTTCGCTTCCCAGGCTCCCGACGCGACAAGTCAGTTAAAGACTGCCACCGTCGAGCAAGCCACTGAAACAAGCCCGGTCTTGGTCGAACCTGCTGCGGTCTTAGCGGATGCCCAATCTCCCTCCGTCCCTGGGGAAACCGCCTCGGCCCTGACCCAAATCTATTCTCCAACCTGGAGCGAAGAGTTAGGTCGCTGGACGCTGCGCTACCAATGGCCTCTGTTCGGCCTGATTATGGGATTGGCAACTTTCTTGCGGCTCGTGCGGCTGGATTACCGAAGCATCTGGTACGACGAAAGTTTCTCGCTGACCCTCGCCAGCCGCGACCTGCCTACGATCTTGACCGGTACCGCCAACGATTACCACCCACCCCTGCCCTATCTCCTGCTGGGTGGTTGGACGCGGCTACTGGGCGATAGCGTTTATAGCGGTCGGGTACTTTCGGCTCTGTTTGGGCTCGCTTTCGTGGCAGCCGTTTACGGGCTAGGACGGGAGATGTTTGGTTCGCGCACAGCCTTGCTCGCCGCGCTATTTGCCACAGTCGCCCCTTTCCAGGTGCTGTACTCGCAAGAGGTGCGGCACTACAGCCTGCAAGCCCTGCTTGGAACCCTCGTGTTGTGGGCTTTTTACCGGGCCTGGCGACGCAACACAACCTGGGCCTGGAGCCTTTATGCCCTGGCGGCGGTGCTTTCGCTCTACAATCTGTATTTTTCGCTTTTCGGCCTGATGGCTCTGAACCTGTTTTATCTGGGCCTGAGCTTCGCTCGCTGGCGCACCGGAGGCTGGCAATGGCGGAAATCGGCGGGCTGGCTGGGAGCAAACCTGGCGGTAGGGCTATTGTTCGCGCCGTGGGCCTGGACACTGGTGGGGCAAGTCGGACAGGTTAAAAAATCCTACTGGATTAGCACGCCTAATCCTCTCGAAGCTCTGCGCCTGACCAATGTATTACTGCTAAACGCGACGGAGTTAACGATAGAACCGCCCTGGCCTTTGGTGGGCCTTCTGCTCGGCACGCTGGCGACCCTCTTTGTGCTAAACGCTCTGCGCTTTCGGTTGCGCCGGGGCGACCGAGGCCGCCGCCGCCGCTCGTTTGAGATTTTGCTACTGGCGGCCTACTGGCTCGGTGCAGTTGGAATTGTGCTGGCCCTTTCGTACCTCTTTACCCCTATTTACCTCGAACGCAGTCTGCTAGGGGTTTCCGCTCCGCTCTACCTGCTGCTGGGTCGCGTCATGCAGACGGCCCGCCGTCCGGCTTTATGGCTGTTCTTGCTGGTGCCGGGGCTGATCGTGCTGGTGGCTTCGCTCAACTCATACTATTTCAGCCGCTTCTACACCACCCATTACGAGAACGAAGGAGCCGTCGCAACTCTGCGCGAGGGCTACAGGGCGAGCGATCTGGTGTTGCACACCAACAAACTTTCTTACCTGCCCTTCCGCTACCTCAAAGCTCCCGGCCCGCAATACCTGGCTCCCGAAGAACCTGGCAATATTCACGACGACCTCTCGGCCCAGACCCTGAAAGCTCTCGATATGACTTATACTCCGCTAGACCGCCTACCACCGGCCCGACGGGTCTGGCTGGTGCGCGGCAACCCGCAGCCCGGCCAGACCGAAGCTTACCTGGATAACCTGCAAGCCGGGCTTACCGCCCGCTACGCCGAAATAGCCCGGTTTCAGTTCTGGGGCGAAACGCTCTATTTGTACGAGGCCAGAGCATAAGCTCAGATTAGTAAAGTTTGAGGAATTGAGATCAAAGGGTAAAAGAAGAGGCTAAGGCTAAGATGACGCCAATCAAGATCATTCGGGATGTGCCTTACAGTCAGTCAGACGGTCAGACTCTTTTGCTCGATCTGGCTTTTCCCGATCCTTTACCGCCTCATCCTATGCCTGTCGTGCTTAATTTTCCCGGCGGAGCCTGGATGGAATGTCAAAAAGGAGTAGAGTACGCTTCGATCTTGCCCCAACACGGCTTCTTCTATGCCAGCATCAACTACCGGGTAAGCAGCCAGGCGATCTTTCCGGCCCAGATTCACGACTGCAAAGCAGCGGTGCGCTGGTTGCGCTCTAACGCCGCTACTTACCGGGTAGACCCTGACCGAATTGGGGTATGGGGCGGTTCGGCAGGTGGGCATCTGGCGGCTCTGCTGGGTACTTCCGCCGAAATTGCCGAACTGGAAGGGCAGGGTGGATACGCCGGGTTTTCTAGCCGAGTGCAAGCCGTGTTAGACATGTCCGGCCCCACCGACCTGCTTGATCCAACCTGGCTCGAAGTCTACGAACCCGCTTCGCCACCGGAGCGTCTTTTAGGTGGCCCGGTGCTGGAAAGAGCAGACCTGGCCCGCCAGGCCAGCCCGCTCAGTTATATTAATGGGCAGGAACCGCCTTTCCTCTTAATCCACGGCGATCAAGATCAAATCGTGCCGATCCGACAATCGCAACTACTTTACGAGGCTTTGCAAAAGGCCGGATCGGACGTTACTTTCAGGCCGATCAGGGGTGGCGGGCATAATTTCGACCGGGAGTGGCCGGAAGTTGAAGCGATGATGCTGGCTTTCTTCCAGCAACACCTGAAAGGTTAAAGCGAAGGGCGGGCCGAAATATTTTCGGCCCGCCCTTCGCTTTAACCCTCTATTTAGCCCTCAAATTAACCCTCAAAACCAATTCTAGCCCACGAAAGTATCAATCACGCTGAGGAAAGTACCGTCGCTGTAAAGAGCATAAACGTGCTTGCCGCCAGTATCAATCGGATTGAAGAACATTTGGCCTTTCTCGAACTGCTGGAACGCTCCGCCATCGCTGCCGCCTTCGGGCCGTAGGGGACAGCCGATGGCATTACGCACGTTCGCCCGACTGAACCAGATACTGCCAAAACCTCGGACGGGCGTCGTGGCGCAACCCGTGGCCGGGGTTGAGGGCGGCGTAGCCGAACCAGGGGTTGCCGTGGGTAGGCCATCCACATAAGGATTCGCAAAGCGTACCCAGCTACCGCTATTGTAGAAAACGTAGATCATATCAGATTGCTTGTACCACAGCATAAAACCGCGCTCGAAAGACTGATAGGCCAGGCTTGCCCCACCCTCTTCCGCCGTGGGACAACCGATTTTTGGCCCGACATCGCTGCGCTCGTCATAAAGCTTACCAAAACCACGCCGTAAATCAATTTTGCAAGCATCGGTGCGGGGCGTGCCGGTTGTAGTGGTGATAGGCGCGGCGGTAGTCGGGGCGACCGTCGTTGAAACAGGCACAGTCGTTGAAACAGGCACAGTCGTAGGAGCGATAGTGGTCGTCACTGGCACAGTTGTTACAGGCGGTGTCGTTCCGACTGGTGCTGTCGTGACGGGCGGGGTGGTTGGCGAAGCGGTCTTAGTACCGCCGCCGCCGTTAGGGGTGTTGGGCGGAATAGTAGGCCCGGAAGGTATCACCGTACCCGACCCGCTACCGCCAGGCAAGGTGGTAGAAGGAGCGGCGGTCGTGGTCGGCGGGGTAGTGGGAGATGACGTGGTAACCGCCGGGGTGGTAGGGCTGGCCGTGGTGACAACCGGCTGAGTCGGTTTAAGCGTAAAAGTCGGAGCGGGGGTGACGAGTTTGGCCTTCTGAGGACCAGGGTTATTCAAAGGCTTGCCCGTATCGTCCTTGACACCTGATTTAATATCAACTTGTACTCTTTCGCCCGGCACAAGAGTTGTCTGAGTTTTATCTATCGGAAGCTCGATCCGTGAACCTTCAATTTTGATCTGCGAGAAATTAAGCTCGACTTTGTTCCCGGCGGAATTCGTAACCTCGAACAATTCTTCTTTGTGGGCAAAAATATAAGCCGCATCCAGAGGGCGGTTAAATTCCAGCACAATCTTTTGTTGGTCGGTATCGGCGACTGGCTCCTCGACCTGGAACGGCTGAGTTCGGGCGATCCCAAGCACGATCAGCGAGGCCAGAAGGAAAATCGTCAGAGCCGCCGCTCCCAGAGCGACTTTCTGACCCAGGCTAAAGAAGGGTTGCAAACCACGGCCCGGTCGCCGCACGACTACTACGCTCCGCCCTCCGCCACCTGTCCGGGCCATTACAGCCGTCCGCAAAGAAGCGGGTGGCACAGGCTGGCTGAGAGCTAACATGCTTGTCCTGATACTGCGGTAGGCTTCCTGAGCCTCCCGGCAATCCTCGCAGTCAGGGATGTGGCGGCGGATAAATTCTAATTCGTCCGGGGTAGCTTCGCCGTCCATTGCCGCCGAGAGCAGTTGACGGCAGCGCAGGCAAGTTGAGTTCATTAACGCCGCCCTCCTTTCTTCTCTTTGGCCCTGGTCGTTCGTCCCTGACCTATTTCCGATGCTTTGCCCGTGCTGTTTACTTCGTTGCGCTCGTAAATTTCGCGGAACTGATCACGGGCGCGAAACAACATAGATTTGACCGCCTGGCGCGAGGTACCCAGTATCTCGGCGATTTCTTCACAGGACAAATCCTGGTACTCGCGCAGTACCAGGCACAACCGATAGCGTTCGTTCATTTGATTGAGAACAGCCTGCACCTGTTCGCGGGTCTCTCGGCTGACCAGGCGGCGTTCCGGCTCGTCCGATTCTCTGGCCGGAGTAATATTGCCGTGTTCGGAAGAGTCCCAGGGCATCCAGCGCAAGACTTTGCGCCGCCGCAGGACATCCATGCAGGAGTTGGAGGCGATTCGGTGCAACCAGGCCGATAAATTGAGGTCGGGGCTTGTTTTGGAGAGAGCTTTGTAAGCTTTGACGAAGACATCCTGGGTGATGTCGAAAGCATCATCGGCGTTACCCATCAGCCGATAGACAAGCGCGTAGATGGCTCGCTCGTAACGCTCGTAGATTGCGCCAAAAGCAGCTTGATCACCCTGTTGCGCTCGTTCGATCCAGGTGGCTTCATCCCACACGTCGGTATAGTATCCTTCTGTTGCGCGGCTACTCCGGCTGCTTACTTCCACCGTTACACGCTGCGAAAAAGCCGGTGGAGCATTCAATAAAAGCTGCTCTGCGCTTGCATGCCAGGTCAACAATGCCTCCGTCCCCATTTGTGTCCCACAAAATCCTCACCCAATTTTATTGCTCAATCGGTCGGCCTCTGTGTGTCCTGGCCGACTGGCTTCACTTTAACTAACGGGCGAAAGGGGAAGCGGTTGCAGTAAGAGATAGGGCAAGTTGTTAAAAAGTGATCAAATCTTTAATTTTCTCAAGGATGCTTTTGGTGAAACCAGGCACCTTTTGCAAATCCTCAAGGCTACGATATGGGCCAATTTTAGCCCGGTACTCGACCAGCCGTTGAGATAAAACCGCTCCAATACCGGGGAGGCGGTCTAGTTCGGCGGGGCTGGCCGTATTAACATTAATCCGGCTGTCACTGGCAGTTGGGATAGCGTTCTGGCCGGGCGGCCCAGCCACAGGCGTACCCACGCCGACAGTCTGGGCCGGTAGAGGGGTCGGCGTAAAGGGCAGGCGAGGAATGTCAATGCGCTGCTCGTCACGCACCCGCAACGCCTGGTCAACCCGGCTCTGGTCGGCCCATTCGCTAAAACCCCCGGCTATTCTCACAGCGTCCAGCACCCGGTCGCCCGGTTGCATCTGGTAAACTCCTGGCTTTAGCACTTCACCTGTTATGTATACCTTGATAGTCAGGTCAAGGGTCGGCGCGATAGTAGCGGTAGGGGTTGCTTTGGAACCATTACCCGCCGCGCCAGGCGAAGGTGGACGGTTCGCTTGCCGGTCGCTGACCAATACCCCAAAAGCTACGCCTATTACCAGTAGTACAAAAGCTCCCATCCACATAAAATTCCTGGACAGATGAAAGCTAGAACCACTTCTAGGCCGAGAGGCACTTTCTTTAGCGTCTGTACTTTCCGCATCGGGTAAATCGTCGTCGAAGGGCGCGGACATAAAAGGGATTTTCCTTTCCCCATTGATTTAACATTGTATAAAGTAGTTCAGGGTAGGCTATCTTCGCTATTTTTTCTTATTACAGGCAAATTTTAACCTTTTATTGACCACGCCGCAAGTGGTTTGTTTCACATTTCAATTATCCCTATCTAAAATTGGTCTTTTGACCTGTACCTTGTTTAGATAATGTTCCAGAGCCGGAAAAGTTGCGAGTGAGAGGAAGTCAGAGGAGGGCATTAACATCTCAAGAAGCCAGGCGTAGCCTACAGAGTAAGGTGTTCGGCGCATACCAGGCTACCGTCCGCGCTTCTGAACAACTTTTCGAGCAGGCGCGGCCTGTCGCACACGGCACACCGGGCGGCCCGGCCTGTCTCTACCGCTCTATCCGGCCAACAGTTGTCACAGATACGGTGTCCGGGCGGCGGAAAGCCTCCGCAAACTTCGCACCGGCCCGCCGGGGCTTCTTCTTTGGAGTGTGCAAGCAAAAGTAGATTTACCTTCTGGCTAATATCTATTCAAAAACAAGCGTCAGCTTGAAAACTTCAAAAACAAGAACTGGACTTGTGTAGCCCATTTCTTGCCGACTCCTGTTCTAATCGGGCAGATTTCTATTCTAATCTATTTGATTGCCCTGGCGTTCTTTGTCTTTTAGTACAGACTTAGGGCCGGGATACTGATTTAGCCGTTGAGCGGCTTGCTTGCCCAGACTCAGCAGGGTTTGCAGAGGTGAAGCGGCCTGCTTTTGCAACGGCTGGCCCTGCACCGTGCGCGTACCGCCCGGTCGGGGCATCAGGCGGTTAGCAAAACCGCTCAGGTCTGCGCTGAGGTTAGGGAAAAGGGCGTAGAACTTGCTGCCC